>JBFJQA010000150.1:0-8097 GCA_041616875.1 Nitrospiraceae bacterium
CTCGGGCTGCAGACGCCGCCCTGATTATTTTTGCAAAAGCTCCCATTCCGGGCCAGGTGAAAACTCGCCTCTGTCCTCCCTTGACCGAGGACGAGGCGGCAACACTTCATGGCAGCTTTGTCTTGGACAGTGTGGAACGGAGCCGGGACGCTATCAGGCAGGCGCGGTTACACGTCGACCGGTTTGTTGCCTGCTCTCCCTCGGTTGACCATGCCTTCTTTAAAATCCTGGAAGCCCGATACGGAGTTCACCTTCTTCCTCAAATAGGCGAAGACCTGGGGATTCGCATGCACGGTGCCCTGGAAACCGTGTTGACACGGGGCTACAAGTCCGCACTCGTGGTGGGAACCGACATTCCGAATTTGCCGTTGTCCTGTTACGGTGAGGCCTTCACACTCCTTGCCGATCGAGCCCTGGTCCTGGGCCCCGCGCTAGACGGCGGCTATTATGCCATCGGAATGAAGCAGCCCATTCCTGAACTCTTTTCTGACATCCCGTGGTCCACGGATCAGGTCACGACTCTCACCGTAAAAAAAGCCGAAGCCCTAGGCTTGCGAGTAGCGTTTCTGCCACAATGCCGGGACGTGGATGTGTATGGAGACCTACTCGCTCTGATCAACGCATCGGGCTTGGGAGGGCCGCACAAGCCACGTGATCAGGTGCCAGTGAAGGCAGGTGTGTCGAGACGCACGGCAGGGGTTCTCGAGATGCTCGCAGCCCGGCTTCGTTCCCGAGAGCAATCATAAGACCTCACTCCAGGGACTCGGTCTGCCACGGGCCGCGAACACAGCCGAAGACAATACGGAGAGTGTGATGCCAGGGTTCCTCAGCAGATGGAGCGACGATTTTCGCCGTCTGACGGTGGGAACCAAGCTATTCCTCTTCCTCGCTCCTCTCCTGGGGCTATTTTTCCTCCTCTTTGTCTGGTACCTACCAGCCCAACAACGTCTCAGGCAGCTCGAGCAGCAGGTGACTATTTCCGGACAAGCGCTCCTCTCCCAAATACAGGCCGACCGACGATTCTACGCGATTTCTATTCTGCCGAATCTTCAGGGAGGACCTGAGAAACACCTCCACGATATTCACAGACTTCCCGAGGCTTTTCCTCTCCCGACCAGCTATCTTGAAGAAATGGACGGCATGATCGCCCTTGCCCCGGCTTCCTACCAAGTCAGATTCGTGAGTCTCTGGCCGATCAACAAGCGGCATGGCCTGACGGACTCATTTCAGCGGGACGGAGTCACGTTGTTGATGCAGGCCCCCGATCGCATCTTCAGCCGTCGCGATCTCTTGTCGGGCACACCGGTCATGAGATTTCTTGCTTCTGACAGGGCCATGTCCCAAAGCTGCATCTCTTGCCACAACAGTCACCCGGACAGCCCGAAACACGACTTCCAACTGAACGATGTCCTCGGAGGCATTGAATTGATTATTCCGATGGATCAGCCCATTCGAGCCGCTCGATTGGAACAACTTGTCTTGGCCGCCGCCGGCCTCGGCGTCGTGGCGTTCCTCGTCGCCATGTTTCTGGTTGCCGCCAAGCTCGTGGTCACCCACCCGCTACAACAGCTGACTCGGCAGATGACCGACCTGGTGCGTGATCGGGAGGGAACCTTGACCCCGATTCCTCCTCGAACCTTATCAGGTATGGCCATGGGACAGGAAGTCAGGGTGCTGTGGGACGAGTTCGGCCAACTCTATCACGCCGTGGATGACCAGCGCCGAGAACAGAGCACCGACTTACAACGCCAGGCAGAAGCCCATGCCGCCCTCACCCGCCGGCTTCTGGACCTCCACCAGAAAACTCGGACCATTCAACAGGCGATTTCCGAGGAAGACGTGTACCGCATTTTGAGCCACACGCTCCAGCAAGCCTTGCCCCTGAAACAGATCCTCATCCTGCGATTGAATGCTTCGGAAGACCGCCTCGAGGTGGTCTATACAGCGCCAGCCCGTCCAGATCTGCAGCCTAATTCCTACCCAGTATGGGATCGGCCTTCCCACTGTCCAGTGCTGCGCACCGGTCAGGAATATAAAGTCCAGGATGTCCTTCGGGATCTCACCTGCCCGTCAAGCCTCTCCAACAACCAGGAGGGTGGCTACTGGTGTCTCCCGTTAGTCATGGGAGGGCGAACCATCGGCGTGATACACCTGGTCAGCGCGAAACCCTTCTGCTGGACCCAGGAGGCACACCAATGGATTGAAGCCCTCATTAGTGTCGCCGCGCCCATGATTGGACACCTCCAGCACCTGGAGAGAGCCAAGCGCCGGGCCTTGATGGATGAGCTCACAGGTATTTACAATCGGAGATTCCTTGAGGAATTCCTTACCAAAACCATCCTTCAGGACGAACGGCGGAAGGGACAAGTGATCAGCTTGTTGATGATGGACCTTGACCACTTCAAAACCGTCAATGACAACTATGGCCATCAGGTTGGGGACTTGGTCCTGAAGACCGTCGCGTCGTCCCTGCACCGTGTCTTAAAGGAGAACGACGTGTTAGCACGTTACGGAGGAGAGGAGTTCACGGTGGTTTTACCGCACACTGACCAAGAGGGTGCCCTTGCTGTGGGCGAGCGCTTGCGAAAAGCCGTTGAGGAGCTCTCCTTTCGTCGTCTCTCGCCCACCACCCCGGACCGTATCACCATCAGCGTCGGAATCGCGACCTACCCAACTCACGCGAAATCCGTACAGGAGTTGCTTCGCGCCGCCGATGCGGCCCTTTACCAGGCAAAAGCACAGGGCCGAAACCGAGTGGTCTGCGCACGCGCCCAGTTCATGACCGCCTCGGCCCCAGCCATCGAAGGGTCCCCACAAGCATGAATCAGCGGGTCGCTCTGATCACAGGAGGAGCCCGTGGAATTGGCCGTGCGATCGGGCTGCATCTGGCCTCCAACCACTGGTCGGTCGCGATCTGTTACCGGACGAGCGAAGAGAGCGCGGCTGACACGACCAAGGCTATTGAGGGGCTTGGGGGAAAGGCTTTTGCCACACGCTGCGATGTCTCTGATCCCGAAGCCGGGCACGCGCTGGTACAGGAGGTTGAACGGACCTGGGGGCGTCTCGATGCCCTCATTCATTGCGCGGGGCCCTATCATCGCATCAATATCCTGGAAGAAACCTCCAGTGGGTGGCAAGAGATGTTTGACCACAATCTGCACCCGGTGTTTTATTTGTCTCAAGCCGCCGCGCCCGGGATGAAAGCGCGAAAATATGGGCGGATCATCACCTTCAGCATGGCGAACGCTGACCAGATGATTGCGCAACCTGAAGTCACAGCCCATTATATTGCGAAAGCCGGGGTCCTGATCCTGACCCGAACTCTCGCCAAGGTCTTGGCGCCACACGGGATCACGGTCAACGCCATCTCCCCGGGATTTATCGACTCAGGCAGCGCCCCGCCAAGCGAACTCGCTGGCATGACCAAACGTGTCCCGGCTGGCTATATTGGAGAGGTGCACGACACCGTTTCGGCGGTCCAATATTTGTTGTCGGATGACGCACGGTACGTGAATGGCACGAACATTCACGTGAGCGGGGCATGGGGTATCTAGGGCTAGCCCTTCACAAACGCTCGGGCAATGTGTCGGACGCGTGGATCCGCATCTCTTGTCAGTGGCCGGAGCACCTCAGTGACCTGAAAGGGGTGAATCCGTTTCAGCGCAAACGCGGCAGCCGCCCGAACCTGAGTTTTCCACCGCTTTCCAAAGGAGAAATAGCCTTTCCTCGCCAGGATCCGGGCAAGGCTTTCAATGCTGTTCGAGTCCGCGATCTGTCCCAGGGCCTGGCAACAGGCAACCGCACGACCGGGCTCCTTCGTTGAGTTCAGAAGTGACACAAGGCATTCAGTCGACCCATTTGGCTTGAGTTTTCCTAAGCATTTGATTGCGCCAATCGCAACATTCGGTTCTTCGCTTCTAGCATAATTCATTAGCAGGGCCCCAACGTTCTCGTCGTTCAATCGTTCTGCAAGTTGAAACGCTGCCTTCCGTACCGCCGGATTCAGATCGCCGAGAGCAAATGCGAGCTCAGTTTCCAACGAACGGGTCACGACATCGATCACTTCGAGGATCCGGAAGCGCCCTTGAGCCGTCACCTCTAGCACCAAGGCCTGTTTCAAAGCCTGCCCAGCCTCTGATCCAAAGTCGCTCAACAGGCCCGCACATATTTGCCTCACTCGAAGATCCTCTACCTGCCTGATCATATCGATCAAGAGCGGGATCGCGTTTGTGCCGAGACTGCTCAGAAACTGTGCGGCGCCTTCTTTCCTTGTGGGTTCGCCTGATTTCAAATCCTCAACGAGGAGGCTCTGTGTCTTCGGTTCAGGTCTCCTTTGCAGGACTTTCGTCAGTCCGTCGGCGCGGGGGTCATGATTCTTGTCCAACTCTTGAGACCGACTGTGAATCACCGAGCAGATCCGACTCGCCAGAGAATAGTCGCCAAAGGGGACAAGGGATTCCGCCATGCGGTAGAGCATGTCGCCAACTCTCTGGAGAATGTCTTGATCCACTTCTTCCGAACAGCTAAGAAGGAGCGGAACGGCAACCATTCGAATGAGATTCGGTTTCAGGGCCATGGGGAGGTCATGAAGCGTGCTTTGGCAGGCATTCAGTACCGCCACCCGCGTCTTGGGGTGCGGGCTTCGCAACTCTTGACCCATCCGTTCGAGCAACTCCTCCAAGGCGTTGGACTGCCTCTCGGGCACGGGCGCTTCCACTTGACCAGAGGCTAGAACTTGGGAAAGCTCAGGTAGCATGGCCCCCTCGACCTGTCCCGCCAACTCCTCTTTGGCCAGGGATTTTCCAAGCGTGTGAGGGTCCTGCTCCAATCGAACGCCATATTGGTACTCGTTGAACAAGATGTTGGAAATGTTCCCCTCCCTGAGGAAATCCTCCCAAAACTTACGGTCTCCTCCCGTTGGGGGAAGTCTGCAGAGAGTGCGGAAAAAGGCCTGGACCTCCCTCTTAGAGATCCCCTTTAGAAAGGTGATACTCGTAAGCCCCACGGATTGGAGAAATTCGAGGACACCGTCAAACAACCGTTGAGAATCAGCGGCGTCCACCTTTTCACTGTTGATCAGCAACGAATCTGCGGCCTGCGCAAGGGTCAGAGAAGATGTCCTGTCTAAGAATTTGCCAAGCACCCTTAGCAGCTCTTCAATGGAACTCGTAATCGTGTCGCTATGAAGCGGATAAAGCTTGATTTTCTTGGCGGTTCCCAAGAGACACCGAAGGATCCTGGGCACATAGCCAGCGTCCCGCTGGATTTCCCCCTTTTTCTCAAGCAGAAGAGGTGCGGATCGCATTTTTCTGGTTCCTTGCTCAGCATACTCTACCTGTCGCAACCGAATATGGTTCAAGTGATGCTCGGCAGAAAACCTTTTCCAAAATCCAGAATCAAGCGTGGCCGAGGATTTAATCTTCCCGAACGCCACCAAGAATTCGTTTAACTCATCCTCGGCAAGACCAGTTTGAAATGTCATTCCGCCCAACTCTACGCTGCCGAGAAATTCCAAGAACTTATCTGCCAGCAGCTTATATTCGCTCGTATCCAGTTTCTTCCCATTGACGAACAAGGTCTGCTCTTTTCGAATGAGCACGAGGTGCTCATTGCGGGCTAAGACCCTCTGTATGGCCTGCCGTAGCTGGAGATTGGTATTCGCGATGGCTTTGCTTTCGGGAGGGTAGAACTTCATGTTGCGAACTGCAGTGAGCAGGCAGCGGATGACTGACTGGACGTCCCGAAGACTCGAGGGGTCCAGAGGGACACCAGTGTCAAGATCATCCGTACCCGAAGAATAGGAAACGGCTTCCTCAATCTTAAACGTCCTCAGGTTGGACGCCGCTTGTATTTCCTTGTATATTCTAGCCTTTTCTTGGTTAGCCGATCGCTTGAAGTGGTGGGCGAGGAAGGACACTGAAGGCAACAGACGCCGGTGATAGAGACCTTCTTGATACTTCCCAATTTGCTCATGCAATCGCTTTCTGAGATCCTCTTGGACGCTCCGGTATGCGATGTCAAGAACACGCTTGCCAAAGAACTGCACCGTTTCGTCGTTGTCTTGAAAGTTTGTCCTCAACAGACCTAGTTCGACAGAGCGATCAATAAAGTCCTCTATCTGCACTTCATTTTTCTTCGCACTTCCCGTCAACACGCTCAGAAACACGTCTTCCCCAAGGGTGGAGGTTTGCGCAAGCAACTCCCGCCCCTCCTCATCGAGTGCCGATATCTTCTGATTGACGATTTCTTCCAGGGACCTTGGGAGATACCCGTCGCCCAGAGGATGGAGCATCCATTCCTCATCCACAAGGGTGAGTTTCTGGTCCATGATCAACTTGCACAGGATCTCACACAGAATCAGAGGATTGCCCTGGCTGATCCCTGCCAAGTCCTGCAGGAATTCCTCCGAGAGCGTAATCTGTGGGAAAACATCGTGAAACAGATGGTGGATGTCGGGGGTAGTCAGCGGCGTGAGGGCAATTTTCCGAATGCCGAGTTCCTGCTGGTATTGTGAGTAAAACTGGTCAAGGGACCGGTCTTGAGAGTCAGATTGCTCCACTCGCGAGTCCAGGGCCATCCCGCAGACGAAGACTGGCATGTCCTGACGCAGAAGCAGCTGTCGTAATACCAATAGGGTCGCCGCGTCGGCAAACTGGAGGTCGTCAATGAGTATGATCAGAGACCGAAACTCGACCAGAGAAGGTATGACCTCCAACAAGGTCGTGAATATCCCCTCCCGCTTCGTGGATTCGTCTTCCTCCACCGGAGTGCCTTGGGAAGCCTCCAGTTGTGGCAAAAGCTTGCCCAAATAACTCACCTGCTTCGAGTTCAGAGCCTGAAGGGCGGTTGCCCCTTGGTCTGGATATTGCCTCAGGAGAGCCACAAGGATATTCGTTGCCAGGAAATATGGCCGAAACCCCTCCTGAATCAGTCCCTTAGCCTGGACCAGCCGGGAGTCTTTCTCTACGAAGGTCTCACGTAGGTTATCCAAAAACCTAGTCTTGCCCATTCCGGGCCCGCCCTCAACGATCAGGAACTGGCTGTGCCCCTGCGTGAATTGCTCGTAGGCCTCGTTAACAGCATCGAGTTGCCCTCGACGGCCCACCATGCAGTGGCTTCTCAGATGATTAAGGGCGATTTTCTGGGGCGCGTCGAGAAGACCCACGCCCCCAGCATCGGCAACGCGATTTCGTCCCGATCGTTTTGAATGGTAGAGCGCAGCGTCAGCTTTTTGGATCAGGCCTTTGCTGTCTAACGCATCCTCCGGCACCGATGCCACACCGGCACTGAGCGTCAGATTCACAACGATCGAGCCTTCATCCAAACGCAAGGAAGCCTCCCGGCAGCGCCGCAACAGTCGCTCTCCGACTTCCATGGCTGAGTTTTTCTCCTTGTCGGGCAGAACGATCATGAACTCATCACCTGCATAGCGCACAGGCAGACCATCATCGCCGGCGACTTCTTTCAACAGTTGAGCGATATGCATCAACGCTTTGTCACCTGCCGGGTGTCCGTGTACATCGTTGATCTGCTTGAAGTTATCCAAATCAATCATGACGAGCGAGAGGGGCTGCGTCTCATGCGCTTCGTCGGAGAGCTTGGCGTCTAAGTAGTGGAGTAGGAACCGGCGGTTCTGAATGCCCGTGAGTTCGTCTTCGAAGATCAGGCGCGAGGGGTCTTTGCCGAAGTATTTGAGTGAAGATATGAGATCTTCGTATTTTCTGTTGTCATCCACGGGCTATTGGAATCATCCTAGAAGGAACATGAAAGCTACCGTATGGGCATGAGGAGTCTGTGGCCGGGACCATGTGGGTGAGGGTCCTTCGGTGAAGGCGCATGCCCCCATAGGCCCCTGCACCGGATCGCTTCCAAGGCGAACAAGGCCCGCAAACTGCACAGACGGGTCTGGCGAAGGCCCAGGGCCATCTGACCGCATCCTTTAAAGTATAGCAGGACCCCGGAGGGCTGCAGGCCCTCCTGAGACTCAGGGATTGAGAGACCGGAGAGAGAGATGGGAAGGCGGGACGCCCTGCAGACTGGGCGTCGCAGGACTGGGGCAGGCGTTCCCCCCAGTCCTGCGTTGGACGGTTAGGTCTC
>JBFJQA010000151.1:0-7912 GCA_041616875.1 Nitrospiraceae bacterium
AATCACGTTTTCTTTGAGACCAAGGAGTCCGTCCTCACGTCCATTGATGGCCGCCTCAGTCAGAACCCGTGTAGTCTCCTGGAACGATGCCGCTGAAATAAAGCTATCTGTCGTGAGGGCTGCCTTCGTGATGCCAAGAAGAACGGGCTTTCCGAGTGCAGCCTGTCCACCATCTCCCAGGACACGCTCGTTCTCTCGCTCGAACACGTGCCGGCTGACCTGACTGCCGGGGAGAAATTCTGTATCCCCCGGGTCTTCAATACGCACCTTCCTCAACATCTGCCGCACAATGACCTCAATATGTTTGTCATTGATCGACACACCTTGCAACCGGTAGACATCCTGCACCTCATCCACCAGGTACTTTTGAAGTTCTTTAGGCCCCAGAACATCAAGAATATCGTGAGGGTTCGCGGACCCGTCCATTAATGGTTCGCCGGCTCGAACCCAGTCTCCCTCGTGCACATTCACGTGCTTGCCTTTCGGGATAAAGTACTCCTTGACATCGCCAACCTTGTTGTCGACCATGACCTTTCGCATACCCTTGACAAATCCTCCATAGGTGACCTCGCCGTCAATTTCACTGATGACAGCTTGCTCTTTTGGCTTTCTGGCCTCGAAGAGTTCAGCAACCCGTGGAAGACCACCGGTAATGTCTTTCGTCTTGGTCGTTTCGCGCGGTATTTTGGCGAGCACATCACCGGGAGAGACCGTCGCTCCCTTTTCCACCAAAATGTGAGCGCCCACCGGCAACAAATACCGTGCTACCGCCATAGCCCCAGATACTTTGGCTGTTTTTCCACCTTCATCTTTAATGGAAATTCGCGGACGAAGGGCCCCTGCCGCCTGCTCAATAACTACCTTTCTTGATAGGCCTGTGACCTCGTCAAATTCCTCCTTCATGGTCACACCCTCGGTGATATCCCCGTAAGCAATTTTTCCACCCACCTCGGTGAGAATGAGGAGTGAATAGGGATCCCACTCAACCAGTTTCTGCCCAACCTCCACGCGTTCTCCATCCTTCATTTTTATCTTGGCGCCATACATCACGGGATACTTCTCGCGCTCGCGACCGGACTCGTCATAAATTGCAATCTTGGCATTCCGGCTCATAACCACCCATTCACCGGACTTGTTCTTTACCGAGATTCCGCTATTGGGCAAATCGGCATTCTTCTTGGCGTCGAAGCTCATGAACTTTATAAACCCGGGATGCTTGGCCTCCAACACCGTTTGCTCGACGACTTTACTAGCCGTTCCACCGATATGGAAGGTGCGCATGGTGAGCTGGGTCCCGGGTTCCCCGATAGACTGGGCTGCAATCACGCCAACCGGCTCACCCTTCTCGACCAGCCGACCACGTGACAAATCGCGGCCGTAACACTTCATGCAGACACCTCTAATGGATTGACAGGTCAGAACGGAACGAATCTTGACACGATCCACCCCGGCCTCCACCACACTTTTCGCCCGCTCTTCGGTGATCTCTTCATCGACCTGGACGATAATTTCTCCGGTTAACGGATCTCGGATGTCCTCAGCGGCCAACCGGCCCAGAATACGCTCTTCAAGGGGCTGAATAATTTCACCGCCTTCGACGAGGGCCGTGATAATAGTCCCGTCGGTGGTCTTACAATCCTCCTCACTCACAATCACATCCTGAGCGATATCGACCAACCTCCTCGTTAAGTAGCCGGAGTTGGCGGTTTTCAAGGCGGTATCGGCCAGTCCCTTTCTCGCCCCGTGCGTGGAGATGAAGTACTGCAACACGGTCAGGCCTTCACGGAAGTTGGCAGTGATGGGTGTTTCAATAATTTCCCCTGATGGCTTCGCCATAAGGCCCCGCATCCCGCCCAATTGCCGGATCTGCTGCGAACTTCCACGTGCCCCGGAGTCGGCCATCATGAAAATAGGATTGAAACTATCCTTCGTATCCCCGCCCACACCTAATTCCTTCATCATCTCATTGGCCACCTGCTCTGTCACATGAGCCCAGATGTCAATAACCTTGTTGTACCGCTCACCGTTGGTGATAAGACCCTCCGAATACTGCTTCTCAATTTCGTTCACTTCCCGTTGGGCTTTACTGATGAGCTCCTCTTTTCGGCTGGGGATATGCATGTTGTCGATACAAATTGAAACTCCCGCCTTGGTGGCGTATCGGAACCCGATGTCCTTGATCTGGTCGAGAAACACCACGGCTTCCCGGTGCCCCGCTTGCCGGTAGACGGTATCAATCAGTTTCGTCACTTCTTTCTTGGTCATGAGCTTGTTGGCATGGCTGAAGTCAATGGCCTGGGGTAGGATCTCACTGAGGAGAACCCGGCCGACGGTTGCATCCACCAAGACCCCGTCAATACGCACCCGAATCTTCGCATGCTCTTCGACTTCGCCCGCATCGTAGGCCATGTGCACCTCTTCAGAGGAAGAGAACACCTTTCCCTCTCCTTTCGCACCGGGCCGCATTTTGGTGAGCCAATAGCAACCCAGAACCATATCCTGAGAGGGAACAGTGATGGGCTTTCCATTGGCCGGAGACAATACGCTGTTGATCGACATCATCAGGACGCGTGCCTCGATTTGGGCTTCCACCGAAAGCGGAACATGGACGGCCATCTGATCACCATCAAAGTCGGCGTTGAAGGCCGCGCAGACCAGGGGATGGAGCCGAATCGCCTTTCCCTCGACCAACACGGGATCAAAGGCCTGAATCCCCAATCGATGCAAGGTAGGGGCGCGGTTCAGGAGAACCGGATGCTCACGAATCACTTCATCCAGGACGTCCCAAACCTCCGGGCGCTCCTTTTCTACCAACCTCTTTGCGCTCTTGATTGTTGTCGCCGCGCCTCGTTCCTCCAATTTATGGAAGATAAACGGCTTGAAGAGCTCCAAAGCCATTTTCTTCGGCAGGCCACACTGATGAAGCCGCAACTCAGGGCCAACCACGATCACAGAGCGACCGGAATAATCGACGCGTTTCCCCAATAGATTCTGCCGGAAGCGACCTTGCTTCCCCTTCAGCATGTCACTCAGGGATTTCAATGGACGTTTGTTGGGGCCCCGAATAGCCCGCCCTCGGCGGCCATTATCAAAAAGCGCGTCGACGGCTTCCTGCAACATCCGCATTTCGTTGCGGATGATAACGCCGGGGGCTTTGAGCTCCATGAGGCGCTTCAGGCGATTGTTCCGATTAATAACCCGGCGATACAGATCGTTGAGATCCGACGTCGCGAACCGACCCCCGTCGAGCGGCACAAGTGGCCGCAACTCGGGTGGCAGGACGGGGATCACATCCATAATCATCCATTCCGGCTTGTTGCCCGATTTGCGAAAGGCTTCCAAGACTTTAAGGCGTTTCGCATATTTTTTCTTGAGCGCCGCGGAAGTCGTCACCTTGGCTTTCGCCTGAAGATCAGCCCAAAGCGCGTTGATATCAATTTGCCTGAGTAGATGCCTGATGGCCTCCGCTCCAATGCCGACCTTGAAGCCCCCAGCTCCATGTTCAGCTTGAAGGGCCCGGAGGCTTTCTTCGGTCAAGAGCTCCTTCTCGGTGAGGTTGGTCGTTCCAGGATCCAGCACGACGTAACTTTCAAAGTACAAGATTTTCTCCAAATGCTTCAGGCTCATATCCAAAAGAGTACCAATTCGGCTCGGGACCCCTTTGAGAAACCAGATATGGGCGACGGGAGCCGCCAATTCGATATGGCCCATCCGCTCTCGGCGTACCTTCGACTGAATGACCTCGACCCCGCACTTGTCGCACACGATCCCGCGGTGCTTCATCCTCTTGTATTTTCCGCAATTACACTCCCAGTCCTTAATGGGGCCAAAGATCTTTGCGCAGAACAATCCATCCTTTTCCGGTTTAAATGAACGATAGTTGATGGTTTCCGGTTTCTTGACCTCGCCATACGACCACGACCTGATCTTCTCTGGCGAGGCAATCCGGATACGCATGGCGTCAAACGAAACTGAGTCACGTGGCTTTTCAAATAATGTGTAGATACCTTCCAAGGTGTCCTCCCTTGATGCCGCAGCTATCTAGGTGAAAAGACGCGGGCGATCCGTTAGTCCCTAGACTTAATCAACTCAACATCGAGCCCCAGACTCTGCAGTTCCTTCACCAACACATTAAAGGATTCCGGCAACCCAGGCTCCAGGAATGGCTCGCCCTTCACGATGGCCTCGTACATCCTCGAACGTCCCGGGACGTCATCAGACTTCACGGTCAAAAACTCCTGGAGCGTCGAGGAGGCTCCATATGCTTGCAAGGCCCAGACTTCCATTTCTCCAAGCCGCTGCCCCCCGAACTGAGCTTTCCCTCCCAGCGGTTGCTGCGTGACGAGAGAATAAGGTCCAATCGAGCGAGCATGGATCTTATCATCGACCAAATGGTGCAGCTTCAGCATGTACATGCACCCGACCGTGACAGGACTTTCCAACGGCTCTCCGTTGCGACCATCATAGAGAGTGGTCTGGCCGCTGAGTGGGAGTTTGGCTTTCTTCAACAAGTCCTTGATCTCCTGCTCAGTCGCGCCGTCAAACACCGGGCTCGAGACCTGCAACCCCAACGCCTCCGCAGCCCAGCCTAAATGGGTCTCAAGGATTTGCCCCACATTCATCCTCGATGGTACCCCAAGGGGATTCAAGACAATTTCAACTGGAGTCCCGTCAGGCAAATAGGGCATATCCTCTTGCGGAAGGATTCTGGAGACCACCCCTTTATTTCCATGGCGGCCAGCCATTTTGTCTCCGACGGAAATCTTTCTTTTCATGGCGACGTAGACCTTGACCAACTTGATGACACCCGGGGGCAGCTCATCTCCCCGCTTGAGTCGCCCTATTTTCTCGTCATACAAGGTCTGGAGGATTTCGGCCTGCTCCTTGGCTCGCCGCTCAATGTCTTCCAGTTCTTTTTGTTCATCCGGATCGCTCAAGACCAGGTGACGAATATTATCGTCGGAGAGCCTTTTCAGGATTTCAGCTGTGAGCTTTCCTTTTTTCTTGAGTATGACATCTCCGGTATCCGGGTCCATCAGATCCCGTCCGACCATTTTGCCCAGCAAAGTCTTTCGAATCTTCTTGTTCTTTTCCGTCTCGATGATCCGCAATTCATCCTGATGGTCACGTTGCAGCTTCCGAGTATCCTCGGTCTCGATACTCTTAGACCGCTCGTCTTTATCCAGGCCTTTCCGGGAGAAAATCTTGACGTCTACGACAATACCCTCGACGCCGGGCGGCACCTGAAGGGAAGTATCCTTGACGTCGCCCGCCTTCTCACCAAAAATAGCCCTCAGTAATTTTTCTTCTGGCGTGAGTTGCGTTTCACCTTTAGGAGTCACTTTGCCGACCAGAATGTCTCCGGGCTTCACTTCCGCCCCGATGCGGATAATTCCACTTTCGTCCAGGTTCCGCAGCGCCTCTTCGCCCACATTGGGAATATCGCGCGTAATATCTTCCTTCCCCAGTTTCGTGTCCCTCGCCTCGATCTCAAACTCCTCGATGTGAATAGAGGTAAAGGTATCCTCCGTCACGAGTCTTTCGCTGATCAGAATTGCATCCTCGAAGTTGTACCCACCCCAAGGCATAAACGCGACTAGGATATTTTTCCCAAGGGCGAGTTCCCCGTGATCAATGGCCGGCCCGTCCGCCAGGACCTGGCCCTTTTTCACCGGCTGACCTAAACGCACAACCGGAGTCTGGGTGATGCAGGTATTCTGGTTCGAACGCTGAAATTTGATCAAGTCATACACGTCCAAATCCACGTCGCTTCGTCGCTTGCCTTCGGACTTTTTCCCGGAGTCGGCCCTCACCACGATCCGAGTGGCATCCACGCTCTCCACGACACCCGAGCGCAGGGCTTGAACCACATATCCAGAATCCCTGGCTACCACGGCCTCCATACCGGTGCCGACGAACGGCGCATCCGCCTTGAGCAGAGGCACAGCCTGCCGCTGCATATTGGAACCCATAAGGGCACGGTTGGCGTCGTCATGCTCAAGAAAAGGAACCAGGGCCGTGGCCACACTAACCACCTGCTTCGGGGACACGTCCATATACTCGACCTTATCAGGCGACGAGGTGACAAAGTCACCGCGTAAACGGGCGGAAATTGTCTCCGAAACGAGACGGCTTCCGCTGTCTAGTTTTGAATTAGCCTGAGCAATAACGTACCGCTCCCCCTCGATGGCCGAGAGAAACTCGATTTCATCGGTCACCTTTCCCTTCCGGACCTTCCGGTATGGAGCCTCGATAAACCCAAACTCATTGATCCGGGCGTAGGTCGCCAAGGAGGTGATCAACCCGATGTTAGGCCCCTCCGGCGTCTCAATGGGGCAGATGCGACTGTAGTGGGAAGGATGTACGTCGCGGACTTCAAACCCGGCACGCTCTCGCGTAAGGCCTCCGGGCCCTAAAGCGGAGAGACGACGCTTGTGGGTGATTTCCGCCAGCGGATTGGTTTGATCCATAAACTGAGACAGTTGACTGCTACTGAAAAACTCCTTGATGGCTGCAACGACCGGCTTCGCGTTAATGAGGTCGTGGGGCAGCACTGTCTCCATATCCAAAAGGTTCATCCGTTCCTTGATGCTGCGCTCCATACGCACCAACCCAAGCCGAAACTGGTTCTCCAGCAATTCTCCTACCGAACGAACCCGTCGGTTTCCCAAATGATCAATGTCATCGATTTCCCCCCGGCCAATTTTGAGGTTCACGAGATACCGTATCACCTCAACCACGTCCTGAGCCGTGAGCGTCCGCTGATCAAGGGCAAGATCCAGACCGAGCTTCGTGTTGAGCTTAAGACGACCGACAGGGGAAAGGTCATACCGCTTCGGGTTATGAAACAGGTTGTCGAAGAGCACCTTGGCAGTGTCAATAGACGGAGTCTCACCGGGCCGGAGTCTCTTGTAGATTTCCACCATGGCTTCTTCTTTGGAGACCGTTCGCTCCATGTCCAAGGTATCAAGAATCACCGGCGTCGCGACCGTCGAGTCCAAGTAAATAACCTTAAAGGTCTCCACTCCGCCCTGGAGAATCTTTTCCACTGCGGCCTGGGTCATGCGTTGATTTTTCTCCAGCACCTTCTCCTTTGACACAGGGTCGACCAAATCAGTGAGCACGGCCCGTCCGATGAGCTCTGCGGGATTCACGGGAATTTCCTTCACCCCGGCAGCGCGCACACGACCAATCATGGTTTTGGTCAGCTTCGCGCCCTCGCGAACTACGGGATCCTTGCTGCCCTTTTCGGTGACTTCAATGGGGCACTTGAGCCCATGGTGAATCTCAGGGTCCAGCTTTCGCAACAACTTCCCCTTGACCACCCGAATTTCTTCAACCGGGAAGTACATCTTCAGCAAATCGTCCGTCGAATACCCGAATCCTTTGAGCAAAATGGTCGCCGGCATTTTCCGGCGACGATCGATCCGCACGTAGAGGATATCGCGGGCATCAAATTCAAAGTCTAGCCATGACCCCCTGTAGGGGATGATCCTCGCCGAATACAGAACCTTGCCGCTCGCATGGGTCCGCCCCTTGTCATGAGTGAAGGAGGCACCTGGCGATCGATGGAGCTGACTCACCACCACGCGTTCGGTTCCATTGACGATAAAGGTGCCGCGATCGGTCATGAGCGGGAGCTCACCGACGTACACTTCCTGTTCTCGCACGTCCAGCACCTTCTTTTTTGGCGACTTATCCTCTTTGTCAAACACAACAAGGCGTACGCGAATCTTCAGGGGCACGGCAAATGTCATCCCCTGCTCAAGACACTCGCGAACATCGTATTTGGGAGCACCCAAGTTGTAGCTAGAGAACTCGAGAACGGCGGTATTGTTATAATCGGCAATTGGGAACACGCCGGTGAGGGCTGCCTGCAGACCCTTGTCTTCACGGCGGTCTGGCTCGACCT
>JBFJQA010000152.1:0-7725 GCA_041616875.1 Nitrospiraceae bacterium
CTGATTAATACGTAGGGTATACGCCCGTACGATTTCTTGGGCGGTCACCTCGCCACCCGTAAATTTTTTCTGTAGTTCGCTGAGTGTCAGTTTGTGAAGAGACATGTCAAATAATTAGCTGACAAGTATGAAGGCTGACAGGCTGGCAAAGTCTGGGCTGACAAGCAGGAAGGCTAACAGGGTCAAAGTTCCTTCTAGCTTGCCTTGTCAGCTTTTATTCCTGCACGCATGTTAGCACTCGTTCCTGCTAGCTTTCTTTCCTGCCAGCTTGCCAGCTTGGTTCCTTGTCACCTTGTCAGCCGAACTCCCTGCCAGCTTGTTAGCTTTGGCTTCAACCCCTGTCCACCATCCGATTATGCTCGTCGACCTGAATGATCTTGGGTTGATGCCGCTTCGCCTCATCCTCGGCGAAGAATTCGTAACAAAAGATAATGACCCTGTCCCCAACCACACCTTTACGAGCCGTGGGACCATTCAGAACGACCTCTCCAGAACCGCGTTTCCCGGCAATCGCATAGGTCGTGAACCGCTCCCCATTGTTGAGATTGGAGATCATGACGAGCTCATAGGGCAGAATGCCGGCAGCATCCATGAGGTTCTCATCGATAGTGAGGCTTCCTTCATACTCCAGACAGGCATCTGTCACCCTGGCACGATGGATCTTGGCCCGCAGCATTTGACGTAACATGGTCATACCCCGTTAGGCGTCTAGGTAATCAGGCAGAATTGACAACCCATCTGTATTTTTCTCATCACGCATCACTCATCACGAGCAACCTCAGCAGAGGCCGATGAGCGGTCCTCAAGTATCTTGAATTATCTTGGGCACGCTAAAAAACCCCCCTTCTTGTTCCGGCGCGTTGGCGAGAACCTGGTCGGCGGACAAGGATGGCCTTACCTGGTCCTCACGAAACACGTTGGTCTGCCCGACGACAGTTGCAGTAGGCTCAAGACCAGTTGTGTCCCACGCCTTGAGTTGCTCGACATAATCCAGAATGCTGCTGAGCTGTTCGGCGAAGACCTCTTTCTCGCCTTCGGTGATCTCCAGCCTGGCGAGCTTCGCGACCTTGTCGACTTCGCTTTTGTCAATGCGCATAAGACCGTCTATCACGTCACAAAGTCGCAACGTCGAAAAGTCAGGACTTTCAGATTTTCAGACTTCCGACCTTCCGACTCTACGACGTTCCGACCTTCCGACTTTGAGACCTTCACACTTTTCGACTTCCTATTCGACCGTCACACTCTTAGCCAAATTCCGTGGCTGATCCACGTCTGCTCCCCGCATTACGGCTATATGATAAGCCAAGAGTTGAAGTGCCACCGTGTACAAGATGGGCGTGAGCAGGTCGGGAACATTCGGAATCGTGAACACGGCGTCGGCAACCTTTCCCAATTCTCGCTCCCCTTCACTGACAAACACAATAACGGGTGCACGCCGGGCCTTGACTTCCATCAGATTATTGACGGTCTTTTCATACAGCCGATCTTGGGGTGCCAGAACGACGACAGGCATGTCCTTGTCGATCAAGGCGATGGGGCCGTGCTTCATTTCACCTGCCGCGTATCCTTCCGCATGGATATAGGAAATTTCCTTGAGCTTCAACGCCCCTTCCAAGGCGATGGGATAATTGATCCCTCTCCCCAGATACAAAAAGTTTCGCTTGTTGTGGTACCGTTTTGCAATCGCGACAATTTCAGCCTCCCTCTTGAGGATATGTTCGACGGCGTTGGGGATTGAGACGAAGCGCTCCAGCCACACCCGTCCATCGGCGGCGTTGATGGCCCCCCTGACATGGGCTAAGTGCAGCGCGAGCATGTATAACGCTGTGAGTTGCGCCGTAAAGGCCTTGGTCGACGCCACTCCGATCTCTGGGCCGCAATGAGTATACAACACGCCGTCGGATTCTCGCGCGAGCGTACTTCCAACGACATTGACGATGGACACCACGCGCGCACCCTTGGCCTTGGCCTCGCGAGCAGCCGCCAGCGTATCCGCCGTTTCCCCAGACTGGGAAATGGTAATAAACAGATCATCCTTCTCCACCAGAGGATTCCGGTATCGGAACTCTGAGCCAATGTCCACCTGCACGGGGGTCCGCACCATTTCCTCTAAGAGATATTTCCCAACTAATCCCGCATGCCAGGAGGTGCCACAGGCCACAATCCAGATCTTCCCAACAGCGGCAAACTGCTCCGGCGTCAGACCAATATCCGGCAAGTCGGCTTCACCTGTCTCGAAGGAATACCGACCGCGCATGGTATCCAGAATGGTCTGCGGCTGTTCATGAATTTCCTTCAACATGAAATGAGGAAACCCGCTTTTTTCGGCAGCGGAGGAATCCCAAGAAATATGTGACAGGGTTCGAGTCACATCATGGCCGCTGACGTCCAGAATCCTGCACTTCCCCGCCGTGATCACCGCCACATCGCCTTCCTCTAAGTAGGTCACATCGTGGGTATGGTTCAACATGGCCATCACATCCGAGGCCGCCAGGGTGGCACCTTGGTACTGACCGACCACTAACGGACAACCTGAACGCGCCGCCACCAAGGTGTCCGGTTCACGCTCACTGATGACCGCAATCGCGTAGCTGCCACGGATCTGCCGAGTGGCGGCCAGAACAGCTTCCGCCAAGCCTTTCCCTTCTTTAATTTCTCTGCCGATCAAGTGCGCCACCACCTCCGTATCCGTCTCAGAGGCAAAGCGGAATCCCTCGTTTTGGAGCTTCTGTTTCAGCGGGACGTAATTCTCAATGATCCCATTGTGGACGAGAACACAGCCATCAGATCGGTGGGGATGCGCATTGAGCTCGGAGGGTTTCCCGTGAGTGGCCCATCGCGTGTGACCAATGCCGATCACTCCGCTCAGGCCTCGATCCTGAACGACCTTGCGAAGATTAGCCAGCTTGCCGACACTCCTTCGTACTTCGATCTTCCCCCCTTGGAGCACGGCGATTCCACTGGAGTCATACCCTCGGTATTCTAGCCGCTCTAACCCATTCAACAGGACCGGCACTGCCTCTTCGAAACCAACGTATCCTACGATTCCGCACATACACTCGGCCTCACATTAGACAGATTAAGGCTGACAGAGTAACGAGGTCAAAGTTGACAGGAGAAAACCAAGCGATTGCTTGTGACCAGAACCATACAGGATCACCGCTTGCGTTTGGTGGCCATACCCTTGCGCTTGGCACGGGATCCCGACTTGTCAGCCTTCGTGCCTTTCAGCGTTTCTGGTGCTTTCACTTCTCCTGGCGCAGGCAAAGCCCGTCGCTTCGCCGCCCACCCTGGTCGGTTGAGTTGTGACGCCCGGGCAATGGCCAGGGCATCCTCAGGTACATCCTGCGTCACCGTCGAACCAGCAGCCACCAGCGAGCCACGGCCAACGGTGACCGGGGCTACCAACAAGGTATTGCTTCCCAGAAACGCCTCATCTTCGATCACCGTCTCATATTTTCGGACCCCGTCATAGTTACACGTCACTGTCCCCGCGCCAATATTGACCTTTTTGCCAATTTTCGCATTCCCGAGGTAGGTCAGGTGATTGGCCTTGGACCCTTCGCCCAAATCAGCCTGCTTCATTTCGACAAAATTCCCGACCTTGGCTCTCCGCCGCACCACGGCTCCAGGTCGAAGATGGGTGAAGGGACCGATCGTGCCATCGTCTTCGAGCGTCGACTCTCGAGCCACACAGCAGTCCTGCACCAGGACACGATTGCCAAGCCAGCAGTCGGTGAGGCGCACGTGGGACCGAATCACACAGTCCTCGCCGATCTGAGTCTTCCCCTCGAGCGTCACGTGTGGATATAAGACCGAATCGGATCCGATAGTGACATCCGCGTCGATCCAGGTCGTGGCGGGATCCCGCATCGTGACGCCCTCTGCTAACCATCGGGTGGCGATCTGCTGTCGCACCACCTGCTCCGCGGTCGCCAACTGCTGCCGAGAATTGATTCCCAGGCCCTCACGGAAATCATGCAGGGTTAGCGCTGAGACACGAAGACCACGCTCGACAGCCATACCGACGAGGTCGGTGAGATAATACTCTTTCTGCACATTTCTAGGCTGTATCTTGTCCAAGGCCTCAACTAGGAACCGGGCATCTATGAGATAGGTCCCGACATTGACTTCACGAATCTCTCTCTCCCGCTCATCGGCATCACGGTCCTCGACAATGCGCGACACGACTGCGTTAGGCCTCGCTCCACCATTGAGCCCTGGTGTGTCGCTCCTGACCACCCGGCCGTACCCAGTGGGGTCGTCCAGCATCGCGGTCAAGAGGGTGATGGTGGCCTGTTGGGCTTCATGTAGTCTCCACAGTTCGCGGACAGTCGCCTCGCTGAGCAGCGGGGTGTCCCCGTTCAGAATCAGGTAGGCAGAGGCTGCATGTTGAGACGTTGGTCTCACCGCACGGATGGCCTGCATCACGGCATGACCTGTGCCTAACGGTTGGCCTTGGTCCACCAGCCTGATAGCCGGCCGACCCTCACGTGCTGCACATTGTCCCTGAACCAGCGCCTTGACCTGCTCCGCTTGATGTCCAACCACCACCGTGGTGCCTTTCCCTGCGACTCGCTCGGCCAACTCGATGGCAAACAAGATCATGGGGCGTCCGGCGATGGGATGGAGCACCTTGGCCAACTTCGACCGCATCCGTTTTCCCACGCCCGCAGCCATGATAATCGCAGCGACGCTGGGGATCGCCTTCGAAGATGAGGGACCAGCCACCCCCCTCTGCCCTTGAGTTCCTTCCATGGCCTGTTGCTTCATGCGATGGGAACCCCAACCCCTCGGTCGGTGGCTTTGGCGTCACGTGGGCGTGCCGCGGTCCCCTGGAAGGACCCGCCTGGGGAGTACAAGCCCCCGGACACGATCAGCTTCATCGCCTCTTCCACTGTGATATCAAGGGACACGATGTCCTTCTCTGGAACCAGCAAGAAATACCCCGATGTCGGGTTAGGTGACGTGGGGACGTAGACATGAACCAGTGGCTCCAAGGATATTTCCGGCACCTCTCCTTTGGTCATCCCCGTGACAAAGGCAAAGCAATAGTGACCCTCCATGGGGAACTCGATCAGGACCACGCGTTTGTAGGTCCCCCGCTCGGAAAAGGAGAGGATATCCATCATGGATTTCAGCGTGGCGTAGATGCCCCGAACCACGGGTACTCGGTGCAGCAGCTCTTCCCAGAGGGTGAAGATTTGTCTTCCGATGAAATTCGCCGCGAAAAGGCCTGTACAGAAAATGAGGAGCACGAGGGTCAGAATGCCGAGTCCTGGTACGTAGTATCCCGGGGTGAACCATCTGGTCATCATATCCCCGAGGATGCCATCCACGGACACGAACAACGTCTTCAGGATGAGGATGGTTCCCCATATCGGGGTGACCACTAACAAACCCGTTAAAAAATAACGCCTTAGAGCCGCCCTGAAGGATTTCACCCAGTGCTCTCCAAAAGATAAGATGATACAAGCTTTACGAGGGTGCCGCAACCCTTTTATTGCTATTTTCAATGACTTGGACTACCATCCGTCGACCAAAATCTGTCTCGTTACGTGCGAAACACTGGGGTCGACATGCCTAGAGGGAAGCCGTCAAGCACCAGACTGGAACGGGGGGTCTTTATTACCTTCGAAGGCGGTGAAGGAAGTGGGAAAACCACCCAAGCCTCCCGGCTGGCCAAGCTGCTCCGGGAAGAGGGGCATCGGGTGGTGGAGACACGGGAGCCGGGAGGAACTCCGCTCGCCGAAGGTATTCGAGAAATCATTCTGAGCTCTCCGGCCGAACCCATGGTCCCGCCCTGTGAGGCGCTGCTGATCCTCGCCGGTCGCAGCCAGCACATGGCGCGCGTCATTCAGCCAGCTCTCAACTCGGGAGAGGTGGTGATCTGTGATCGGTTCTCGGACTCGACCTTCGCATACCAGGGACACGCCCGGGGATTGGACCTCGCGTCCCTTCGACCCATGGATCGGTTTGCCACGGGCGGCGTCAAGCCCGACCTAACGGTCTTGATCGATGTGCCCGTGTCGATCGGCCTAGCGCGACGGGGAAGGCATGAAAAACGCAGGGACCGCCTGGACATGGAAACCCAACGGTTTCACGAAAAGGTTCGAAGCGGGTACTTGGACCTCGCCGCTAAAGAGCCCGGCCGGGTCAAGGTTGTGGATGGAAAACCTGATCCAGACATTGTGGCTGCGAAAGTGGCCTCGGTTGTGCTTCAATTCATCAACAAAAGGGCAAGGCCCAAGACAGCTGCGAAAACGTCTCAAGGTCGGAAAGTCGCAAAGTCAAGACGAAGATAGGTTGGCGATGCCGTTCAAGACGCTCATCGGCCACGAAGGCCCCAAGAAACTCCTCAAGGCTTCCATCCTCCATGATCGCGTCGCGCACGCCTATCTCTTCTTTGGAGAGAACAGGATCGGCAAGCGGCTCGCAGCTATCCGGTTTGCACAGGCCCTCAACTGTGAGACAGCATACGGTCCCGACGGCCCTGACGCTTGCGGGGCCTGCCGTTCATGTCATCAGATCGAAAACGGCACTCATCCAGATTGTTTCGTGATTGAGCCCGATCGCGAAAAAGCCACGCCTCAAATCAAGATCGAGCAAATTCGAGACCTCGAGCAACACATCATTTACCGCCCACTCATCGGCCATCGAAAAGTTTGTCTGATCGACGATGCGGACTGCATGACGTTGAGCGCCGCCAATGCCCTTCTGAAAACGCTCGAGGAACCCCCGTCTCATAGTGTGTTCTTGCTCATCACCAGCCGCCCAGCGGCGTTGCCAGCAACAGTTCGCTCGCGTTGCCAGAGTCTACGGTTTACCCCACCGACTCCGGCCCAGGTCGAAGCGGCGCTCATCCTCCAGCGAGAACTTCATCCGGACGATGCGAAATTCCTGATGATGGTCACCGAGGCCAGGATCGGTGAAGCCTTGGATGCCGACCTGCCAGCGATTCGGGCCGAACAGCAGACATTTGCAGCGCTCACCTCGCGGGCAATCCTCGGACACGTTCCGCAGATTCTGGCCATGGCCGAAACTCTCGCGAAGGGAGACCGCGCATCCGACGCCCTTCAGTGGATCGCCCGCTGGATTCGGGATCTTGTCCTGATCCAGATCGGCGCCGAACCAACTCGGCTGCTGAATGAAGCGGCAATTCGAGACGTGCAACAGATCGGCGAGGCGGTGTCTCTGGAGGCGCTGTTGGACCTGCAGGAAGCCATCGAAGGATTCCAGCGTCGTGCGACGCGACATCTGAATCTTCAACTCGTGTTGGAGACTGTTCTCCTCCGCCTCGGAGAGGCGTTAGGCTACCAGCCTCGGGCCCACGCTGTTTGATCACCCACGCGAGCCTCCCTCTCAAGGATCTAGCATTACCCGCCAGCGAACTGGTATCTTGGACCGATGAAGTCAGGCTAACAAGCTGGCAAGGCTTGGAAGCTGGCAAACCATGGCAGACACTTTCAAGCTGACAAGCAGCAAGGGAAAACACGCTGACGAGGAAACGGGCTAACAAGCTGGCAAGGCTTGGGAGCGGGCACGTTGTGTGACAGACACATAAGCTGACGAGGAAACAGGCTAACAAGCTGGAGGGCATCGTTTTCATACCTGTCAGCTTGTCGCTTGTCACCTTGCCAGCTACTTCCTATGAGCCGTTCCTTCTACATCACGACCCCCATTTATTACGTGAACGACGTGCCCCATATTGGTCACGCCTACACC
>JBFJQA010000153.1:0-7719 GCA_041616875.1 Nitrospiraceae bacterium
CCTATTGGTGATAGCTTGTGGGTTCTTCAGGATGACCCACAGGCCCGAGGCCAAGACCAATGAGCCAGCGAGGAGGGGGGGAAATGAGTACAACGTGGCGCGCTGGGTAACCAAGACAGCCAAATAGGCCGGGATGAGCGCGCCACCCAGGAGCAACACATAGGTGAGGCCCTTATGCATGACCACTGTAATGTCCATGAGACGGTAGCGCGCAATCGCATAGGTCATCAGGATCGGGTATAACGTAATTCCAAAATTGCCATATGGATAGATGTCGACTCCGTATATTGGCAAATAATCGAGCGATCCACTGCCGTAGGCCAGCGCAAAGGCAAGGAAGAAATACTTAAACTGGTTTCTCCTGATTCCTGAGGCGTGGTGATAAAGCTTAAAGGTCTGGTAGTGGGCGTAAATGACTAACCATGTCCACCAGGCAAAGAAGACGTGGAACAGGGGTGAGCCTGGGGCAGCGTAGTAGAAGGATGAAAACACGTACCGCACGTCGCCAAAAAAGGAAGACGAAAACAGAATAAAGGGAAAGAATGACAATCCGACGAGATAACTGAAGGGGAGGATAAGCTTCTGTTTCAGTTCGCAAAAAATCGTGACGAAGTGGTAGAAAAGTACGGGAATCCACACGACACCGAGGGCGAACGCCACTCTCCAGGCAAGTAACGCCATCGCCTTGTCTGTCTCCAGCGCGATCCACATGCCCCCGAACCCCCAGACCGCGACCGAACTTGTAAAAAGGAACCAAGCCCTATTGAGCCTTTGGCTGGGGTTTCTGGACAGCACAAAAAGCCCCATGGCAAGAGAGCTTATTCCAGTTAACAGTCCGGACAGTGCAAAGGCGTTCATATAGACATCTTCACTGTGTGAACTTGTGGTACGAGGCTGTTCCTGGAAAGCTGGGCTCGCTCAGACCATCATGGCGGATTCGATTAGATTGGTCCTCACAACAGTCGACAACGTGAACACTCACGGAAAAGCCGAAGGATAGCGCAGTAATCAGAGGACCCTCCTGCAGTGGAAACACCCGTTAGGCGCAAGGACCCCTCGCCTAACGAGGGCTTTCGGGTCGAGAGCCATTTCGCTCAGTGGCTGAATTGGAAATCTATCAGGAAGTTGAGTCTGCCGCCAGTGTTTTTATGCTTGAACAATGGCGGGTTCAGGAAGGTAGGCCCAATAACATGCTTCCAAGGCTCCATGCAAGTACTCTAAACTTCTTTGGGCTGCATGGGTGACTTTTTCTTGAAGTTCTTCTGAGGCGGCGTGGAGTTTTATTATTTCTAACGCTTCATGAGGGTGAAGGTCATCGTAATGTGCATGCGCTTCCATCCAGTCATAGGCTTTTCTCCCGAGGGTCACGCCAGCGGTGCCATCATACTTGTGAAACCCTTTGACCATGGTGGCGGCGATCCCCTGAGTGACCCCCTCAATTGCAAAATTTGCTGCCGCGACTGCTTCCACAAAGGTTCCGCGGTTGGTAATCGACCACATCCAGTGAGTCAGCGCTTCGACTTCGGGAAGTATCGGAGTTTCGAAAAGCTTCCTTTTAGGCACGCCGAATCCTCCAGCCATGTGAAGCCACTGATCCGCATGTCTCTTCTCAACCCTCAAATTATCTATGAGAAAAGCACGTGACATTGGGTCTGGTGCTTTTGCCAGATAGGTAGCCATGAACTGCGGAAAGTATTCGACGAAGGGGTAGAATTGAATGCTCCAGCCTCGGACCTGAGCCAAAGACAATTCGCCTGTTGATGTGTCCTGGACCAATCTTGACTGCCAAATTGCCTGTCTGAACCTATCAAGATGCCGATTCATCGCGATAACCCAGGGTGGGTTCGGCGTATACCTTTTGGCGCGCTTGGAGAATGATCGCTTTGATCTGTCGACATCGGCTGGGTGTGGTACAGGCGTATCAGCTTCAGTTTCTGAGATGTGTGGGGCGGGGACGCCTGAAAGCGATGTCGCAAGAGAGAGCGCAGCACCTTCCAGAGCAAGGTTATCTTTTGACACATGGATGGTCGCAAAGGATGTGGCGAGTGTGGTTTGGTTGGCTTTCAGTTCCTTGATTACAGAATACAGAATCTGTTTGCCCCAGTCCCGGAAGGCGGAAAATTTTATGCCGATTTCTTGTTGCTCTAGGCCTTGTGAGGCGCAGAATGCCACCTGGCCAGACACTCTTAGGAAGCACAACTCACCGAATGAAAAGTGGAGAGCCAGAGGTGTTCCGGGCCTGAGAGCAACAGGGAGAGTGGTCCTGAGGCCTTCTGGGCTGATGTCAGAACTGATACTGGACATGTGTTTCCCAGGGAGCTGCAAGGACACCTTAATCTGAAGGCTTTCCCGTTTGTGACTTCTTCTGTCTATTTTGTGACTTGGCGGTGTTGAGCCACCGTTCGGCTTAGGGAGCGGTGATTTGTCCTGTGACGCCCGGGAAGCCATATGCACGGCATCGGGTTTCGTTTCCCGCCTCATTTCCATCCTCCTTACGTGAACAATGACTTGCAAGCGAACGAAAAGGTGGGCGACATTTTGTGCCGTTGCCACGATGGAGATCGCTATACGCTTAGCTGATAGCTAGGCGTTCCACCAGCATACAACTATCATCATGTCATGTGCGCACAGCGTTGGCAAGAGGCTGATCGCCCCCGGCCCATTGGCTAGATCCACACTGGGGTTCTCGGGAGGACGGTAGGTCAGAATGGATCCTGGCGTCAGTGCGGCACGCGTGTCAGGCGGGTTTGTGAGCTACAGCGACATAGACCAAATTGCCTAGGGTTGAATAGATCCGAGGGTTCTGTGCCCCACTGCTCATGATGAGTTGAGTCAGATCCCGTTGGTCAAACGATCGATAAACCCTGTCTCGTTTTCCTTGCAGGATGGAGCCCAACCTTGCGAGCAGCTTCTGAGCATGCACGTGCTCAGGCGGTTCCTTCGCACGCTTCAGGTAGGTCCGATACAGGGTGGTCATATCGCCGCATGGTTTCAGTGTCGTGAGCACTAGTTTTCCATGTGGCGCAAGAACTCTGATAAGTTCACGCAGAGTGAATACAGGATCCAGTAAGGCGTCGATTGCCAGGTTACAGACAATGCGATCGAAGTGGTTGGCTGAATAGGGAAGTGGCCGATTGAGATTGGCAACGGTAAACGAAAGGTTGACGACGGGCTGGAGCGTGCCGGTTGACAAGAGCCTCGCTTGGAGCTCGGTTGCGGTGTTGTGTAAGTTCTGCCTTGTCCGACCCAAGGATTCGACCTCGCCGTCCAGTCCGACATAGCTGAGAGCGAGAGGCTCATGTGCGAGGCGGTGGGTCTGCCGGTAGGCCTGGTTGACGATCAGAGCCATGCCGAAATGCCCCCGTCCGCAGCCCGCATCCAGTACCCGTTCGCCACCGTGGAGAGGTCCGATCGTTCGATACAGGTCATTCAGGAAATTCCAGTACTCTGAGCCCCCTGCTTGAAGCTGGGAAGGCTCTAGATCGTCATCCATGAGCTCGAGAGAGCGCGGGGTTGCTCGTTCGTGACGGGACCTGACCCGCTCTTCCTCCAATCGTTGCTGGCGCTTGATCTCGCGCAGGGAGGGGATCCGGACCCCCTTCTTTGGTGTGAGGGGGAAACAATGTTCCAGACAATCAGAGACCACTTGCCGATAAATGGCACGATCTTTCCCTGCGTCTTCAAGGAGGTGATGGCAGGCGCCCGGCAAAACATAGGTGTGGCGTGCGTACGATCCCAGCGCCGCCTGCAGGTCGTTCACTGCGGTATATGGGGCCGAGGGATCCGCCTCTGCCGCATACATGACGGTCGGAATCTGGATCTTCTCTGCATCCCTAACCGTGGAGTCCAAACCCACAAAGCCTCCCTGCAGCGCATCTGTCAACCAGGGACGGGTATCGACATTCCATCCCAAGACCGTGCCCATCTGAAACGGCTCGCGCGTTAAGAATGTCTGGATCACGTCCTCCTGATGCACAGCGTCTAAGGTGGCTTTGAGATCGAGAATGCTGTTGAGAAGAATGAGCAGATGGAGTCGAATCTTTTGGGAGACAGACTTGAGGGCCACACGTCCAGCGAGCCCGGCGGCGATCAACACAATGGAACTCGCCGGCCACGTGTGTTCGGCAAACTGGAGGATAGTGACAAGGTCCTGCTTCATTGCAGAAAGCGTTGTCTGGGACATCTCCCCCTGACTTTCGCCGACATGATCGGTGTGGTCGTATCGGAGAACATGAAAACCATTGCAGGCCAACCCATACGCAAGGGGGATATAGTCGGCTTTTGTTTCTCCAAATCCCGGGGCAATGATGACCAGCGGTGAACCGGGTCTGAGTGGCTTCTGCGGACGATCATAATACAACGCGATGTGGTGACCTTTCTGATTCCGGCATTCCATCAGACTGCTCACGAGGTTTGGCTTTTCGCCTGAGTCCGCGAGTCGCAGGGGAGACTTCAGAAGACCTGCCACAAGTCGCTCCACATGGATTTCCGACTGATCATCGAAGTGAAGAAATTGAAGCCCCAGCCGTACAGGGCTCGGGTGGGGGGATTCGGTCGAGTCGGGTGTGTGGCCTTGCTCGGGAAGGGACCAGATCACTTCCACAGGAATTCGGTATTCAGGCAACTCGGGCTCAGCGTGTGAGAGTCGATGCGACAGAGATTCGGGGGGACAGAGTACCAGCGTGTAGCGATGTCCAATCGGGTCGATGGGGCCCTTGAGACGAAGGGATGCACCAACCATACTGAGGTTCACCGTCCGCCCGCAGTCGAGGCGTTGGGTGGAAAAGTTGTCGAATGGTTCGAGACGAGCCAGCATGACGAAGTTGACGCGGGGGACAAACCGCTGATCGCTCAGGGAGGTGCTCTCCCCCTCTGGGGGAAAGGGATGAAGCGGGATCTGTTGTGGGCTCCCGCCCTCCCCCGGCCTCACCTCAAGGACGGAGTCCTCGGCACCCTCCGCGGTCACCTGAAGGGTCAAAGAAATCGATACCGAGCGATCCCGAATCCCCTCGATCAGAGAGGCGAGGATAAGATGTTCCTCAGGTTTGATGCCAACCAATTGGACGGCGACGCCCAGGGCTGGGAATACTTTCGTGCCGACTCGGCGACGATCGATCTCTCGAATCCCCCTGACGGTGCCATGCAGCTGTAGGACGGCAACCTCGCTGACCAACCCCACGTGTAGCGGCTGGTTTACAGCAAGGGGGAGGAGTCCTTCAAAGACCAGATACAGGCCAGTGAGACTCAAGTTCTCCCCTCTTCCTGACCAGGTTGTCCCATCCAGGGTGAGGTGAGCGTCGATCTGGATGTCCGTTCGAGGAGACTGACGCCGATCATGCGGTTCCAAGTCACGACCGCAGGGGGGACTTTGTGTCTCGTCTGACCCATCGGGTGGAGTGCCACCGAGGACTTCTGGTCCGCCCGTCGGTCCGGATAGACTGGCACCAGCGTCGCCTCGGGGTATTTGTGGGTTGTTTGACGCGGGTAGCCATATCTCGAGGACGAGCCCTCCCAAGGTTGAGGGCGCGACTGCTAACGTCCCGGCATGGTTTTTGAGAATCCCGTCGGCGGCGACCCAGTCCTCGTCACCGCTCACCATTCTTGGACTAATCCGATCACCCGGAAGTGCCTCGACTCCTCCATCTGAGATTTCTACTCTCACCGTGGCGCCAAAACCCGGCAGGCCCGCGATGCCCTGCGAAATTACGCAGAGGCGGTCACTTCCGGTAGCCTCGTACATGGCTTGCGCTGCCTTGCTGATCAGAATGTCACATAAACGACGGAGCTGGGTCGCCTCACCCTGTACCAAGGGCAATGCCACAGCCAATCGGCGTTCCACACGAATGTGGTGAGCCTCCAAATCACTCGTTGTGGCGCCTATGGCTTCTTCAATGATGGCATTGAAATCCAGAGGGGTAAAAGCGCAGACTTGGTCTTGGACGGAATGAGTAAGCGCGCGACCAAGTTGTGAGATATGAGAGGCCTGTGACGCGAGCCCCTCAAGGTGGTGCTCCAATTCTAAGTCTTGAACCTTCCTCAGCAGTCGGTGTGTTTGCCCCAAGATGCTACTAATGGGAAGACTCAGGTCGTGGGTAATAGAGGTGATACGCTCCTTGAACTCGAGCAGGTCTTCACCTTGAAGAGCTTGATTCTGGAGTTCCTGAATCTTGGCTTCAGCCTCTTTGTACGTAGAGAGATCACGAGCAATTCCCACTGTCCCGATGAAATGATTCCGCGGATCGTACAGTCCCTGGGCATTGAGTGCGACCTCGATCATTCTCGGGCGGACCGGCACTCCTTGCTTAGGTCGCAACCGAACAGGCAGGTTTCTCGTTGCCCTAGGGCCGGTTCGACGTTCGTTGAATCGGTGCGTGGCTTGGTGCTGATCGTCCGGCTGAAGCAGAGAAGAGTAATGGGCCCCGATCAATTCCTGCGGACTGTAGCCTAACAAGGACGCGGCAGACTCGCTGACGAATACGAATCGGCCTTCTTTGTCCAACTCATAGACCAGATCGGTGAGCATTTCGATCAATCGCAGATACCGAGACTGAGCCAAATTCTTTTGGGTTCGCAGGCAACGGATTTCCAGAGCTCCGCCGATGACGACCATGAGCTGAGTGAGAAAGGCCGGAGAATCCTTGAATAGGTAGAAGTCGCCCCCATCGCGAAGGGCCCGAATCGCGACTGAGGGGTCAGAGCGCTCAGATTGGACAATGATCGCCGCGTTTGGCGCTCTTCGCCTGAGTTCGGGGAGAACGTGGAGCCCCCCCTCGGCGGGGAGGTCTTCGTCGATCAGAATGACCTGCCATGTGTCCTTGGTTGCCCACTCAATGGCCTCCTCCGTCGAATAGACGGCCTCTACACGACAGCCGGGGTGATAGCTCCGCAGGCTCATCGTAATTCGTTTGACTGTTTCGGCCTGTTGAGATGCCAACAGGACGGTCAATGGTCCGGTTAGTGGCATCGGCGCATTCCCGATGCCGGCCCTGGAGGAGAAACATCGCTGTGACGGGGGTGGAACGCCGTGTTCGCAGGGTCTTGGCACCACAGGGAGGGGCAGCCTTGATGACGCTCAGGAGGACGGGCTTGGGCATGGAGAGACATTGGGTTATGACCCACGGATCCTGGGGTTCCTAAGTGAAACAGACACACGTTTGTACATCTCGGTCCTACTCGCAGGCTTCAGGTCCTCGATGTCCTTTGTCCGTGAGGTTCTATCGTGCCTTCCTACGAATGCATGCTGGTATAGGGCAAATTGGATGGAACTTTCAATACAGGGTGTCCACTAGTTGAAACAATCCATAGGCTGAGGGGTGACACCCACTTTGGTAGGGATAGGAGTCCGAGCGGGATAGGAGGGTTGATGACTTCCTACAGCAGTGTGACTCCCCCCCGGGGCTCCGGTGCGGCCGACTTGTGTCATATTCCTGTGGGGGCCTCACCGAAGTACAAGATACAGAAGGCAAAATCGCCTGGGAGACAGGAAGTGTCCAGAGGGTGTGTGGAGCCAATATTTCGTCAGTGAGCTCTAAAAGCTCTAGAAAATGGTGTCGGGACAAATATGAACATCAGCTTCTCCTCAGGCAAGCTGCGCATGATGCAGAGGCTTATTTTTTTTAATTCGGTGAGGCAAATGGGCATCGGGGAGGGGGGGGCGTGAGTCAGTAAGAGGGCATCAGAGAAGGCCTGTCCCGCCATAGTTCGGGCCTGGCCTTCCGC
>JBFJQA010000154.1:0-7664 GCA_041616875.1 Nitrospiraceae bacterium
ACATGGAGATCCTGCGGTATCAGTTCGTCGATGACGGAAACGCCGCCTACGCGAGCATCATCGCCCGGAAGCCCTGAGCATGCGGGACCTCCCGTCCTGTTCCTGCCACTGCACGCTCGACGTCCGGCACTTTGAGGTTGAGCACACCGCGCAGGAGGACGGCGATGCCCTGCATCAGTTCCTTGACGAGCCCTTCTTGTCTTTCTCCCGTAACAGCCGCTCCCTCTACGAAGGGGCCGCGCGAGATGTAACCGTCGGTCGGACGACGATAACCGGGCACACGTGTGCCCCCGTCAGCTCGGACGTAGGAGCAGCCCTGCCCACGACGTGCAGACCCACCAGGCCCTTCACCGAGCCTGAAGAGCCGGTGACCTTTCACGACTGCGGCGCACGCGACCTACAGACCTTCTTCAGCTCCTCGAAGCTCGGCCACTACCTTTCTCCGACCCGCTTTACTACCCGGAAGGCGCACGGCGCGCAACACAACCATAGAGAGGTTTGCAAACAAAGCATCCAGGCTCCCTCACAAGACCAGCCAACCTCCTCGACACACACCGAGACAATGAGACTGGCTGTACAGCGCGATCTGCCGAACATAATCCTCTCCCACTACATAAATTAACTGCGACCTCGATTCCGCATGCCCACACAAATGGCTGTAAACGTCACCCCCAAATGTCGGAGTCCACGGCTTTCGGCACTCGACCTCACGCCAAAACCTATCGAGCTCAGCCGGCATACGATCTTTCAGGGCGGGCAATACTTAAGACGGGTTCCAGCAGCAAAATAGTACAGAAGGATGCCTAGATTTTCGGCAGCTAGCAGGTTACGTTGCCAGGACGAATGGACCGTTAAGGGAGGGCCTTCGTGGCCGACACTATGGCCAAATTGCCCTAGTAACAAGGTATGCCCAGCTGTCACCAGGCTAATGGGGGGCTCAACGCCAGTCCAACTAGCGACATTCCCGCCCCGTTTCAATCTCACTGCGACCCGCCGCTTTCAGCGTTAGGCATCCGACAGGATGTGCACATCTCTCCGCGCAAGGCGACCAGGGCCCTGCGCACCGGCGACCAATCTGAAAAGCCTGAGCACCTGGCCGGGCACGTTTCTCTTCTCTCGTCACGCAAGACAGCATTCTTTTACTGGAGATGACGACGTATGCATTCGAACACTGGACCGCAATCCGCGCTTCGAACAAATTTCCTGTCCTCGCCCAACACGCTGGCGAACGGCGTTTTTCAAAGGCCAACCGTGCTGGGGAAGTTCCTCTATGTCGGAAACGAGAAATTCTTCGTGAAGGGCACGACTTACGGCGCCTTTCCACCCAATGCTGAAGGTCACCAGTTTCCGCAGTCAGAGCTGATGGCGAAGGACTTCGAGCTCATGCGGAGGGCCGGCATCAACTCGATCCTTACCTATACCATTCCCCCTCTTTCTCTGTTGAATCTCGCTGAAGAGCACGACCTTCGGGTCATCGTCAACGTCCCCTGGATGGCGCATGTCTGCTTCCTGGATCAGGCGGGCTCGAGAAGGGAGATCAGGAAGCAGGTAAAGGAGGGTATCGCCGCTTGCAAGAACCATCCCGCCCTGTTGATGTATTGCGTTGCGAAGGAAATTCCTCCATCCATCGTTCGATGGCATGGAAGGAAGAAGACCGAGAAATTCCTTCACGAGTTGTACCGCGTCGCCAAGGACTGTGACCCTGAGTGCCTCGTGACCTATACGAATTTCCCGACCACAGAATATCTGGAGCTGCCCTTCGTGGATGTCTTCACCTTCAACGTGTACCTTCACCACCGACCGGACTTCTGCGCCTATCTTTCTCGGCTCCAGCATCTTGCCGGTGAGCTCCCCCTGGTGCTCACAGAGTGTGGAATGTGCAGCTTTCGTCACAGGAGGGAAGGTCAGGCTGCTTTTCTCGACTGGCAGATGGAGGAAATTTTCGATCACGGGCTTGCCGGCGGTGTGATCTTCAGCTGGACCGACCCGTTCTTCCAAGACGGATGCCTCGTCGAGGAATGGGGCTTCGGGTTGGTCGATGCTGACCGAAGACCCAAACCCTCGTACGAGGTCACTACGCGCCGGTTTACAAGGAGTGTCCCGTTCCCGCCAGAGCGTCGGTGGCCCAGAATCTCGGTCGTCGTCGCCACGTATAATGCCGCAGCGACTCTCACCGGCTGTCTAGACTCGCTTCTGAAGCTCAACTACCCTGATTACGAGGTCATAGTAGTCAACGATGGATCCACGGATGGCAGCGAAGCGATCATTCGACGATACCCTTTCCATGCGATTACCACACCGAACATGGGCGTCAGCGCGGCTCGGAACGAGGGATTGCGGGCGGCCACGGGAGACATCGTCGCGTATATCGACTCCGACGCCAGAGCCGATCCGGACTGGCTGTCGTATTTGGCAACGACGTTTCTGAAACACGACGTGGTGGGCGTCGGGGGTCCCAACCTGCTTCCGCCTGAAGATAACTGGGTCGCGAATTGTGTCTATCGGTCGCCAGGCGGCCCGACGCAGGTGATGCTGGATGATGAATCTGCTGAGCATATCCCGGGCTGCAATATGGCCTTCCTGAAGTCCGCGCTCGAGGAGATAGGAGGATTCGATCCCATCTTCACAAAGGCTGGAGATGACGTGGACGTTTGCTGGCGCGTGCTCGAGAAGGGGTACCGAATCGGTTTCAGTCCCTCGGCAGTGGTCTGGCATCATCGTAGGCCATCCGCCAAGGCGTATTGGCGCCAACAAGTTGGCTATGGCATGTCCGAGACGCTTCTCGAGCGAAAGCATCCCAACAAGTTCAACCCATGGGGCCACACGGTCTGGGCCGGCCGTATCTATGCCCCTTACCCCTTTTTCCGCCTCTTTAGGCAGACCGTGATCTACCAAGGACTCTGGGGCTCCGCCGGCTTCCAGAGCATGTATGACCCAGGCGGGACGGGGACATTGTCATTCCTACCGCGGTCCATGGAGTGGCATGCTGGCCTATTCGCGCTCACTCTGGTGGGTATCTTCAACCCCTGGGCCCTCCTCCTCGTAGCCGTTGGGCTCGGATATACGGGTTGGTACTGTGTCTCCTGTGCAGTCAGTGCAAGGCTCGACTCCCCGACTCTGAAAGCGGGTCCGGCCGGTTGGATCGGACGGCTCCGTTCGCGGGCCATGATCGCGTGGCTTCACCTCCTCGAGCCAACGGCACGGGACTGGGGGCGAATAAAGGGAGGGCTCACCCCTTGGAGGAGCGCAAGAACAGAGGCCCAGCCAGAAGTCCGCGGGAGCCGCTGGTGGCAACGCGTGAGCCCATTTCGGCGCAAGGTGCGATGGGCGTATTCAGGAAATACTGAGTTGGAGAAGCATGGGTTCCTCGAGCGGCTGACTCGGCAACTATCGGCCGGGGGATACGCGGTGGGATGGAACGCGGATTGGCAGGAATGGGACTTGAAGGTGAGGCGCGGCGCCTTGGGCCAGGCCCAGCTGAAGATGGTCGTCGAGTACCATGGAGGACCGCGCCGCTCCGCTCGCCTCGCCGGCGCAATTACGCCGGCGAAGCCCATTTATTGGTTCCAGGGCGCGGTGTTAACGGCGGCAGCCGCAATGGGAACAGTTGGCCTTTACGTTCCGCTTGCCATCTGTTTGGCTTTCTTCGCGACTCTCTGGATCGCACCCATAGTCGAGGCGAATCGGCTCGAAGCCGCCGTTGGAGCCGCGACAGACGAGGTCACCCGGCAGTTGAGATCGGAAGGGACAGCCGAGGAAACATCGAGGTAGCCGCGGGAACGCCATCAAGATGAGCAGCGACACATACTCTGATCTCAGGCTCTACCAACGGCTTCTACGGCAGGCGCGTCAATATTGGCCTCACATAACGGGCATTTTCGTGCTCAGCATCCTGTCAACCCCGCTTGCGCTGCTGACTCCGCTACCACTAAAACTTGTCGTGGACAGTGCCATAGGCTCCCAGCCGTTGCCCGCATTTCTCGACCCACTTCTGCCGGCTGCCGTCTCACGTTCCGACACTGGAGTGCTGGCTTTTTCCGTTCTGCTACTTGTCGTGGTCACCTTTCTGCTCTATCTCCGAGGGTTTGGGAGCTCGTTGCTTGAAACCTACACGGGCGAAAAATTGGTCCTGGCGTTCCGGGCTCGGCTCTTCCATCACGTGCAGCGCCTGTCTTTCGCTTACCACGACGCAAAGGGTATATCCGACTCCACCTACCGTATCCAGTATGACGCCCCTTCAATCCAGTGGATTGCGGTCCAAGGCGTGATCCCTTTCGTCACGGCAGCCTTCACTCTCGCCGGGATGCTTTATATCACAGCCAAGATTGATTGGCAGTTGGCACTGGTCGCGATGACGGTTGCTCCTGTCCTGTACATCATCACACGGATTTTTCGCCAGCGAATCCGGACCGAGTGGTCCAAAGTAAAGGAAATTGAAAGCTCCACTTTGGCAGTGGTCCAGGAAACACTGTCCGCTCTCCGAGTCGTCAAGGCATTCAGGCAGGAGGATCGGGAGAAAGAGCGGTTCCTCAACCACTCACACAGAAGTGTGCGAGGACAAATTCGCCTTGCCTTCATGAACGGGACATTCGATATCCTCATCGGGCTCACCATCGCCGCTGGAACAGCTGCCGCCCTTTTTATCGGGGTGCGACACGTGCAGTCTGGTGCGCTTACGCTGGGCAACTTGCTGCTCGTGATGGCTTATCTGGCCCAGCTCTACAACCCTTTGCAAACAATCAGCAAGAAGCTGACAGACCTGCAAAGGTCACTGGCGAGCGCCGAACGGGCATTTGCCCTCTTGGATGAAGCGCAGGATGTAGAAGAAAAACCTGATGCGCGGCCCCTGTCCCGAGCGGCAGGCGGCCTGGCCTTCCGGCAGGTATCCTTCGCCTACCGTGGCGGCCCCCCGGTCCTGCAGGACATTTCGTTCGACATTGCTCCCGGCACCCGCGTGGGCATAATGGGTCCGACCGGCGCCGGCAAGTCGACACTTATCAGCCTATTGACCCGTTTTTATGATCCGACCGCCGGTCAAATACTGCTCGACGGTGTCGATCTTCGCGACTACAAGTTGGCGGATTTGCGCAACCAGTTCTCAATTGTGTTGCAGGAACCCGTACTTTTCTCTACCAGCATCGCCGAGAACATCGCTTATGCTGGCCCGGATGCAAAGGAAGAGGAGATCGTAAGCGCAGCGAAGCTCGCGAACGCACATGATTTCATAACTCGCCTACCGGAGGGATACCAGACTCAAGTGGGTGAACGCGGCATGACCCTCTCCGGTGGCGAGCGCCAGCGCATCGCACTCGCCCGTGCCTTTCTGAAAGATGCGCGCATCCTCATACTCGACGAGCCCACAAGTTCTGTCGATCTGGGAACTGAAGCCCAAATCGTGGATGCCATGGAGCACCTCATGCACGGCCGCACTGCTTTCATCATCGCCCATCGCCCCAGCACCCTCAAGCATTGCGATGTGCAGTTGGAGATCCAAAACGGACGACTCGTTGCTCAAACAGCCGGTCTGACAACCGCATCCAGTGGTGAGCCTACGGCCGGAGGAGCTGTTCCGTCTGTCCCTAAAGGTGCTGCCGAAGCCGAAACACGGCTCTAACTATGATCATTAGGATCCACTTGCCTGATCGGATAGCCGTTCAATGCGTGCTTGCACTCGATGTAGAAACATGCTCGAAGAGAGTGAAGAATTGACCATGGGGTGGCGGCCCCGCCTCTAAGCCTATAGGGCTGCTCATCGTCGCGCAGCTTGCCGGTCTGCAGGGAGTGCAACGCGATATTCTTGGAGCTTCTATGAGTCTCACAGTCTGGCTTTTGGCCAGAACTCTCAAAAGGGCGGACGCAGCCGGCCACTTTTGGGTTTATCTGAACTGGGCACTCGGACTTCGTGCCCTTGGCTGCCGTGTCGTTTGGATCGAGACGGTTGCCCCGAGCATGTCCGCACTGGTAGTCCAAGATCAATTTCGCGCGTTGCAAAATCGGCTGCAACCGTATGGCCTCATTGACTCTGTGGCACTCTGCCCTTGGGGCGCTGAGCCACTTCGTTCTGCAGCGACAGGGGAATGCCTCGACCTTGAAGCAGCACGTGAGGCTGACTTGCTCTTGAATATGGCTTACGGAATCCCCCCCCCGGTAGTGAGGCTCTTCCGAAGGTCGGCTTTGCTCGACATCGACCCCGGCTTGACGCAGATTTGGTTAAGCAAGGGCCAAATAGGCGTACCACGACACGACGTGTATTTTACGATTGGCGAGACGGTGGGCCAGCCAGGGACCCCCATCCCTGATTGCGGACTGGCTTGGCAATACACACCCCCCTGCGTGGCGCTGGACTGGTGGCAACCGAGCCAATCGGTCTCGACTGCGCCGTTTACAACCGTATCAAGCTGGCGCATGAAAGATTGGGTGGAAGACGAAGCCGGGGGTTATCCAAACGATAAACGCAGTGGCTTTTTACCTTTCCTCGATCTTCCAAGCCGTACAAAGCAAGGGCTGGAGCTTGCGTTGCACTTAGCAGGTTGCGACGACGAGAGCGCGGAACTCCAAGAACGAGGCTGGCGAGTGCGCGAGGCTCACGAGGTCGCATCCACGCCTGCCGACTATATGTCCTATATCCAGGGTTCTCGCGGAGAGTTCAGCTGCGTGAAGCCATCCTGTGTACTCTTACAGAACGCCTGGATCAGCGACCGCACGCTCTGTTACCTGGCCAGCGGTAAGCCGGCAGTGGTCCAGCATACAGGCCCAAGTCGATTCCTGCCAGATTCCGCTGGCCTGTTTCGATTTCGCGATTTAGAGGAAGCGACGCGTTGCCTAGATCTCACAGCAGTCGACTACGACTATCAATGCAAGCTCGCGCGCACACTAACAGAAGAGTATTTTGATGCCCGCAAAGTCGTTGGACATGTGCTGGAACGCGCACTGGCGTGAGCTCTCTGGATACAACCTCAGCGCAGGTTGATTCATGCGTAGGGAACCAAGCCACAAAACTCTGGCGATCTTAGCGTTCCACAAGATTGGTGATCCGTCCCCAGGAGGGTGGAAGACTTGGTTCTATGTACCTGAGGAGACCTTCGTTGGCCACCTAACCTATCTGCGTGAAAATGGGTGGCAAGTAATTGATGTGAGCGCGTTTCTTACTGGTCTGGAGGCACCCGACAGATTACCGGAGCGATCCGCGCTTATTACATTCGATGATGGCTATCGTTCGATCCCCAGGATCGCACTTCCCTGGCTCCTTCGGTTTGGATATCCAGCGGTGGCTTTCGTTCCGACCGACTACATTGGATGTCGCAATCAGTTCGATGACGGCATTGAGCCCGAAGAGGCTATTTGCGATTGGGATGACCTGCAGGAATTGAACCGCGGTGGTGTTTCAATTCAATCCCATGGAGCATCGCATCGGCGATTTTCCGAACTCTCCCTCGCCGAACAACAAGATGAACTGCTCTTGTCCAAAGCGGCACTTGAAGACAAGCTGGGATCCCCTGTTCAAGTCATTGCTTTTCCTTATGGGGATCCTGGGGCGAACGAGGAAGAAGGAGCAAGGGCACTCAGAGATACCGGGTACCACGCCGCCTGCTTATACAGAAAAGGCAAACCAATTCCGTTGCCGGTCCTCAATCCGTACCGTTTGGCAAGAGTGGCCATGGGAC
>JBFJQA010000155.1:0-7626 GCA_041616875.1 Nitrospiraceae bacterium
AGGGAATACGTTCGGGCCACTTGGTGAAAAAACGACCCCCGATGAAGCTGAAAATACTCCCCCATACTCTGTCAAGATGGACTGGAATAATCGGGGTCTGCCGACCTTTGAGAATCCGTTCAAAGCCACTGCGGAAGGGTAGCAACCCGCCGGTTCGTGTGATCTGGCCTTCCGGAAAAATGCAGACCAGCTCGCCTTGATCCAGGAGCCGGCCGGCTTCCCTCAGGCCATGGAGAATTTCACGTGGACCCCCACTGGAGGCGATGGGAATCGTCCCCATGATCTTCGCCCACGGCTTTAACAGAGGATGCTGATAATAGCGCGCGTCGACGACGAACCGGATCGGTCGATCAAGACTGGCGAAGAGCAGGAAGCCATCCACAAAGGACACGTGGTTCGGCACCAGCAGCGCACCACCTTGCGTTGGTACGCGGTCAGTTCCCACAACGGTCAGCCTGTAAAAGGAGTGGGTGAGCAGAACCAGGCAGAGCCGCAGAAACGCCTGGGGGAGGAGCCATAGCGCCCAGCATGTCAACCCCGCCGTCACGAGAGCCGCGGCGACAAAAATGCCGCTAGGGCTCAGTCCTATCTGTGACAGCGTTCCGCTGCTCAGGGATCCGGCGAGGACGCCCCCAAAGACGACCGTATTGGACAGGGCAATGACCCCACCACGACGATCTTGGGGGGCTCGCCATTGAACCAGCGCGTTGATGGGGACGACGACAAATCCGCCAGCGATGCCCAGCACAAGCATACCGACCAATGTGCCGGGCACGTCCGGTGTCAGCACCCCGATGAGGAACAGTGAAAAGGCCAAGCCGCTCGCGCCCAGAGGAATGAGTCCATATTCGACCTTCGAGGCCGATAATTTGCCGGCCAGCACCGCACCCAATCCAATTCCCATGGCGAGCACAGCCATGGGAAGACCGGAGGCGGAATCCGAGAGGCGCAGCACCGTCTTCGTATAGACCAGAATGTCCTGACCAACAAGGCTGGCGATGGCCCAGAAGCACACGGAGCCGACGATCGCCAAGGTAAGAATGCGGTCAGCTCTCATGGCTGCCCATGCGCCGGCGAGGGTAGAAAACAGTCCGCCTTCGGTGCGAGCGGGCGGCACCGCTGGCACGTAAAGGGATGCGATCATGCCGAGGACAGCCAAGGCGGTCAGGGCCAAGCCGGCCAACCAGGGTGCATTTCCAGAAAAATCGAGGAGCAACCCACCCGCTGCGGTGCCGGCGATGATGGCGAGAAACGTCCACATTTCGATGTATCCGTTGCCAGCGGAAAGACGCTGATGGGGAAGAATCTCCGGAAGGATGCCGTACTTCGCCGGACTGAATAGGGCGCTTTGAACACCCATGAGCCCCAAGACCATGAGAGGGAGGAAGGTCCCGTGCTGACCGAAGAGGAGGGCCAGGGTACCAGCTGCCATGAGGAAAATTTCGGCTCCTTTGAGGACAACAATGACGGTTCGCTTGCTCATGCGGTCGGCGAAGATCCCCGCCACGATGGACACGAGCATGAGGGGCAAGGTGAACACGACAAAGGTGATCGTGGTTTGGGCCTGGGCGGCTGCTTCGAGCGCTGGACCCGGGTCGAACTCTGCGGCGATGTGTCGCATGGCCAATAACGCCACGATCAATTTCCATGCGTTGTCGTTGAACGCCCCGCAAAACTGGGCCACGAAGAGGCCCTTGAGTGGATGGCCTTGTTGCCTCGTCATGGAGTCGCTCGTGGTGGAGGAGCCTGCAGCAATGGATTCATCCATGCGGGAATGGCTTTTCAGTGAGCATGTGTCGCACTGATGTTTGGGTCTTCAAGGAGAGAAGACCGGGCAGAAAGCTCCACGGGACGCCAAGTCTACCATGAACCCCGACCCTAAGCCATTCAGGCCTCTTTAAGAGGGCGGCCCGCACTCGTGCCAGGACCATGAAAAAGAAATGGTGGTGTGTGAAGAACTTCAATTGGGGTCTTTGAAGAGAAGTGGGTAACTGGTTAGGTATGAATATGTCCCTCCAAAGAGGGGCTGGACAATTCCGGCAATTGGGAGCTCAATTGGCCCGCACGATTACCAAAGGCGAGATGCCTACGGGAACTTATCAAGTCTTTGAGATTGTATGTTATTGCGTCGGTCGGGACACCTTAACCGGAACATCTCACAAGGAGGCCCTTCATGAAAGATACGCGTTGGTGGCACTATTCCATTGGTATCTTGGCTTGCGCATGGGTCTTCGCTGTGAGTCCCGTGCTGGCAGAAGTTTACATCGCTGGGTACGGGGGCGTCGCCTTTCCAAATCAGCTTACTGATGTTGAGGCTCAGGGCTCCCTTACAACTATGACACCACCTGCAACAATACCATTTTCCGGAGTCAGTCTGAGCGACATTGATTTACAGACCGGTGCGATGGTGGGCGGAAAAATAGGTGGTTATCTTCCCAATCTTGCCTGGTTAGGCGCGGAAGTGGAATTCTTCTATGCCAACCCAAAAATTAAACAGCAGAACATAGGGATTTCTTTTCTGGGAGTCAGCGACACGTTAGAGGGCGTGTCTGGAGCGGATTTCCGGACCCTGACCGGAGCCTTAAATCTTGTATTGCGATACCCAGGAAAACTGTTACAGCCCTATGCCGGCGTCGGGCTCGCGATTGTTAACGGTCGCATTTCCGATGCAGGGGGCTCAAGTTCCGATACCAAACCTGGGCTTAACGTGCTGGCTGGGTTAAGGGTGCTTCTCATGGACCACGTTGCTCTATTTGGAGAGTTCAAGTATACGCGTGTCACATTCAAGTTTGAACAAGACATTGATGTAGATAGCGCCATTCTCTCTGGAGCGGAACTGGAACTCGAGGCTACCTATGCAGCCCCTGCAGTCGTTGGGGGCTTGTCCATCCATTTTTGAGGTCACTGAACGCTCAGATCCTGGTGTTGTGAGAAGGGCTTCATTCGCCCTTGAATGTGATTAGCAAGGAACCGGTTCCACCTATCCCACCAGAGATGTGCACGCTACGATCTCTTGCGGGTGCCGCGTGGCACAACCAAACCTCGCCTAATCTATCGCTTAACTCGTAACTGTGGCCAGGAAACGCTGCCGCGCAGGCAGATCAGCGGAGGACGAGCAGTCTCTATTGAAAAGCCGGCGAAGAGGCAACAATTTAATTCGTGCCAGGGTCAGCCACTGGGAGTCCTTCGATGGCCATGATCCGAAGAGCGTTGGTCGTGGGGCAGGGTCCGGGTCGGAGGCGATAATCGAACGTGAGAGTCCTGGCTTCCACACCTTCGCGAAAATGGGCGTTCGAAGCCGTTGGAATTTCCTTTTCCAGCTCCGCGAGTTCCAGGTCGTGGGTGGTGACCAAACCAAACGCGTTGTTCCCGGCCAAGGCTCTGATGAAGGCTCGGCTGCCGATGACCCGTTCGCGGTTGTTGGTGCCCTTGAAAATTTCGTCGATGAGGAAAAGTACGGGGGGGCGTAGCGTGTCTTGCGTCGCGTCCAGCACCTGTTTCAGTCGCTTCACCTCCGCATAGAAGAAGGAAAGCCCTGCCTCGAGAGAATCATCAACCCGTATACAACAGAACAGCCGCATCCAGCTTGCTTCAAAAGATCTTGCGCACACTGGCGCTCCAGCTTGGGCCAAACAGGCATTCATCCCCACCGTCCGCAGAAAAGTGCTTTTCCCGGACATATTTGAGCCCGTGACGATGAAGATACGCCCTTGCCCGGTTAGCTCGACGTCGTTGGTCACACGTTGAGCGGGAGGAATCATGGGATGGCCTAGGTCCCTCGCCACGAGTGTGGCCACTCGTCCGTTGGAGCCGGGTTGGACTAAGATCGGCCAGGTATATTCTGGATTCAAAAAAGCAAAATTGCCGAGTGCCGCTGAAGCTTCGAGTTCGGCCAAGGTATCAAGCCAGGTGGGGATTTCAGGCAAGACCTGCCGTTGTAACTGCTCGAGCCGGTAGGTCCAAAGTAAGTCCCACGGGACTACCGCATTCAGCGCCAGGTGCACCAGCGCATGGGCGCGGACGCTGAGGCTATGTGATACGCGGGCGAATCGTGTGATGTACAGGTCGGGCCGTTGAGGGCTATCGAGCAAAGGGCTCAACAGCTGCTTAATGGATGGGGTCGTTACGAATGAGCGGGCTTTCAGTAATTTGAAAATGGCACCAAGCTTTTCGAGTTCATCATGGAGAGTGAGGGCGCGACTGAACGCGGGGGCAGCCCGCCCCGAGGTCAGGAAGTAAATAATTGCGTAGGGGGTAAAGGAAAACATCCAATAGCTTGGGAACCACCCCAGAGCCGCGCCAAACCCCAGAGAAATAGTGCAAGCTGCCAAGAGCGATTGCGTGCCTAACACGGGCAAGAGCCCCGAGAAGCCGGCCGGCGCCTGTAAGGTGGAGAGAATCCGGCGCCCGTCTATTTCTTGCTCTCCGACAAGAGAGGCCTCTACTATCAGGCGATCTCGAAACCCGGAGAGTGGGGCGAGCTCCTTGACTAAGATCTGTCGAGCGCCCCAGCCTTGTGGGTCTGGGGGCCGGGTGTTTTGATCGAGAAGCCATTTGGCGAGCGTATCACGTCCGTTGGAGGAGAGCGTCGTGTTCAAAAGTGTGAAGAGAGAACGGGGGCCGAGCAGATCGAGGTCGGCGGCATAGGCATGTGACTCTGAAGTCGGACTCGAGTCCTTAGGGATACTATCCCAATCCAAACGGAGACGTGCAAGATTGGCTGATTTGACGTTGCGCCAGAGCCGAAGCCGATGCATCCTGGCCTCGAGCCTGTTATGATACCACGCCACAACGAGGAACGTCGCGATGAACAGAGCGAGAGTCGCATTTCCTGTATGGAATAATGCCAACTTGTACAGTATGACGGTGGTTGCCAACCCGATAACGAAAATAGCCATGCGCCAGCGTGAAAAGCGGGTACTGATCTGTGTGGCACCTTCGAGGAGACGGTCAGCTGTGGCGATGAGTCGTTCAAATCGTCGCTCTCTTTTATTCATGCGTCCGAACTTGCTGGGTGAATTTGTCACAAGAATGACCATACCTGCTCAAAGCTATGGCGTCAACTGAAAGGCATCGCCGGTGAGTCGTGGTTGGGTCCAAGTGACAATTCCCTCCTCTGTCGATGCAGGAGAGCTGCTCGGGGTGATGAATGATCCGTACGCGCAGGGGAGTTGGCAGGAAGAAAATGGGCTGGTTCGTCTGTATTGGCCTGCGGATCAGTGGAGTACTCGGACGCTGTTCCGAGTGAAGGAAACGCTCCGCATCGTCACACCCGATTCAGATGTCCCCGTTGATGTCCAAATCCTTCCTGATCAGGACTGGAATATGAAATGGGCTGAATTAGTGAGGCCAATTCGGATCGGGCGGCGGATCATCATCCGACCCAGTTGGCACACTGTTGAAGTCGATTCGGAGGCCATCGAACTCATTATCGATCCCAAGCAAGCGTTTGGAACGGGGCACCATGCGACGACACAACTGCTCGTCGAATGGTTGGAGGAGATCATCCGCGGGGGCGAACGGGTGTTGGACCTGGGTGCCGGCAGCGGAATCTTGAGCATGGTCTGCCTGAGGCTAGGGGCTACCACGGCCCTTGGAGTTGACCATGACGCCATTGCAATCGACTGCGCCAGAGAGTATGCGCTCCTGAATGGATTCGGCCCTGAATTGCAGTTGAGGGTGGGAGGCTGTGAAGGGCTCGATTGGGCTTCGACAGGGTCAGCTGATATTGTGTTAGCCAATTTGGATCGAGGCACCCTGTTGAAACTCCTCCCCTTGTTGAAATATTGTTTCCGGAAGGATGCCGCACTTCTGCTCTCAGGCATTCTTGTCGAGGATCGGGATGAGGTTGCTGCCATTCTTCAACAGCTGTGGGGCATCGTGCCAGTCCTGCGTGAACGGGACGGATGGCTGGCGATGAGAGCGACAATTCCTGGCCTTCGTGCTGACTGACCTTCCATGGCACAACTCTATCAAATAAATATTTCAGATGGTGGGGTTCCGAAGTTGCCGGTGCCCCAGGCGCAGATCTCGGTGAATGGAGTGAGCGGGGACCGCCAGCGAACCCCCAAGATTCATGGTGGGCCAGATCGGGCTGTGTGTGTCTTTTCGCTAGAAGTCATCCAGGCTCTGCAAGCCGAGGGGCATCCGATTGTCCCGGGGTCGTCTGGGGAAAACCTCACAGTCGCTGGGATGGATTGGGATGGCCTCATTCCTGGCGACCGCCTTCGAGTCGGGGGCGCTGTCGTGCTTGAAATCGTGAGCTACACGGCCCCGTGTGAGTACAATGCTCGCTGGTTCAAGGATGGAAATTTCAAACGCATGTCCCAAAAACGCCATCCCGGTTGGAGTCGCGTGTATGCTCGGGTCCTCGCAGAGGGTAACGTAAGAACAGGCGACGCGGTGAGTCTGGACAAGGCGCGAAGGGCAGTCTCGTGATGCGGGGGTTCTGACGCGGCGAGGTTGTTTTACTATGGGAAAGAAGTCCCTTTGTATGACTCATCACGTTCCGAACCAAGGGGTTGTTCAGCAATGATGAACCGGGTGCTCGAACCTGAGTTGATGGACGATCCTGAGCAAGCGCTGGCCTATGCCCGCGCCGATTTCGAGCAGGAGAATCAAGGCTTCGTAGACATGTTCTGCAAGTATTTCCCTGATTTCACAAGCGGGCACGTCCTTGATTTGGGGTGTGGACCAGGCGATATTCCCATACGGTTGGCCCGGGCTCTTCCCCGGTGTCGCGTGACCGGTGTGGATGGCTCAACCGAGATGATTCGCCTCGCACAGGAGTCTGTACGGGCGGCTGGCCTCACAGACCGAGTAGCCTTTCACTGTCTTCGTCTCCAGAACCTCAATCCGGAGGAACCCGCGGAGGCTGGCATCTCAAATAGCTTGTTGCATCACCTCGCGAACCCTCTGTTCTTCTGGAACAGTCTGAAGCAGCTGGTCAAACCTGGAGGGGTCGTGCTGGTGATGGATTTGCTGCGCCCGGATTCGCCAGAGGCGGCCCGGGCCATCGTGGACCACTATGCACCAAATGAGTCACCAATTCTGCGACGAGACTTTTATAATTCACTCCTGGCTGCGTTCACTGACGACGAGGTGGCGTCACAGCTGGCGGAGCTCAAACTCACCACACTGCTAATTGACGTGGTTGATGATCGGCATTTCGTGGTCGCAGGCCAAGTGACGTAAGGACGAAGGGGGGAGGTCCTCTTTTAGGATATGATGTACATCGATCAGGGACGGCTTGGAGCAGTAGGCATATTTGCGTTAGGCGTCGCGCTTGTACTGAGCTTCTGTCCGGTGACTCCCAGTCAGGGGCAGGTTAGTGAATTGCAGAAACTTCGACAAAGCTCGCAAGGAGGTGCGGATCAGAGATATGTCGACGATGCGCCGATGATCTTAATTCCAGAGGGAGCGTTTTGGATGGGAATTGACGGGAGCATAGGGCTTGAGGATGAGCAGCCGCGCCACGAAGTGTGGGTGGATGCCTTTTATATCGATACGTACGAGGTAACCACCAAACGCTACGCCACATTCCTTTCCGCCACCAATCGGACGGCGCCCTGGCTCTGGCGCTCGGTGGACTTAAAGATCCATGCCAATCGCCCGGTCATCGGGGTG
>JBFJQA010000156.1:0-7436 GCA_041616875.1 Nitrospiraceae bacterium
CCTCCTGACCACCATTTTGTTGTGCCTGGGGATCGCCTGGTTGACCTCGCTCGCAGGTCTCTCGCTGGCACTGGGGGCCTTCATCGCCGGGTTGGTTATTTCGGAATCTGAGTACAGCCATCAAGCGATGGCTGATGTCCTGCCTTTCCGGGACAGCTTTAACAGTGTCTTTTTCGTCTCGGTCGGGATGCTCATGGATGTCCGTGTCGTCCTCGAGCATCCGATTCTCGTCATTGCTCTGGTGGTCGGAGTATTGGCAGCCAAATTCTTGGCTGGCCTGGTTCCGGTGCTGACACTCGGGTATCCGCCTCGTGCAGCCATTCTCACGGGTGTCGCATTGGCACAGGTCGGTGAATTTAGCTTCATTTTGGCACAGGAAGGCCAAGCCGTAGGGCTGTTGGCGGGCAAGCCCTACCAAATTTTTCTTGCCGTCTCTGTCTTCACGATGATCGTCACACCCTTCCTGATCCAGTGGGCTCCGAAAATTGCGAGACGAGCTGAGGCCTTCCAGCGGCTCAGGGGCTGGTTCCCGGGTCGAACCATGGCCCGTGCGTTCTTGTCAACGACGACGCATTTGACCATTAAGGACCATGTCATCATCGTCGGGTACGGGCTCAATGGACGAAACCTCGCGCGCGTGCTGAGAGAAACCGAAATTCCCTACCTGATTGTAGACCTGAATGCCGAGACTTTGCGGGAGGGTGCTGCTGCGGGTGAACCGATTTACTATGGGGATGCCTCCAACCCGAATGTCCTGCGTCACCTTCGGGTGGAGGACGCCAGGGTTTTGGTGTTGGCCATCTCGGACCCATTCGTGGCCCGGCGGGCCGTGCAGCTCGCGCGAGGCCTCAACCCGACCTTACATATTGTCGTTCGCACCCGGTACTTGAAAGAGCTGCAGGATCTCCATGACTTGGGGGCCAATGACGTCGTGCCCGAAGAATTTGAAACCTCCATTGAAATCTTTGCGTTGGTTCTCCGGACCTACAAGATGCCGCAAAATCTCATCATCCTGAAGGCGGAGCAGGTGAGACGAGAAGGGTACGCGCTCCTGCGTCGTGATCAACTTCCAGAACTAGCCCATCATCTCAGAGGGGGAACCCTCACAGATGTTGAGGTGGAGACGGTCAGAATTGATGGGGATTCTCCTGCCTTGGGGAAAACCCTCTCCCAATTATCCATACGTCCTCGAACCGGAGCCTCGATCATCGCCTTGACGCGGGGCGGCGTGACCGATTCGAATCCGACGGGGAAAATACGATTGGAGTTCGGTGATATCGTGGTGGTCATGGGAACCCGTGACCAACTGCGGCAGGCGATCGAGTACTTGGTCCATGCCATCGATACCTCGCAGCTTGAGTGAGACTACGTCGTTTCCTCACAATCCTGATAGTGTCATGAGCACGACGCAGGGCAGGAATCTGGCTCCATGCTTCCTTGACAAGAAAAAGAACCCCATAATATAGTCCAGTTATCGCGGGAACCTGGCTCCGGATAGGCTATGGAGAGGGTCCGAATGAGGTGCCCGCGGAAGCTGGAATTCACGAAGAACATGAGGTGATGTCATGAGCCAAACCCAATTAGAGCCCGCCACCGCCTTGGCAGAGCTTCAAGAAACGAAGCCGGACAAAGTGACGATTGTGGTCTTGAGCGGAGATATGGATCGAGTCATGGCGGCGTTTATCATCGCCACGGGGGCGGCGGCCATGGGGATGGAGGTCACCATGTTTTTCACCTTTTGGGGGCTGAATGCCATTCGCCGCAAGGGGTCTACCAGCAAAGCAAAAGATTGGCTGCGACGGATGTTCGGCATTCTCAACAAAGGCGGAGCTGAAACCCTCCCGCTTTCCCGGTTTCATTTCGGCGGAGTTGGAACGCGAATGATGAAGCGCGTCATGGGGGAAAATCGCATGCCCGGAGTTCCAGAACTGATGCAAACTGCTCTGGACCTCGGCGTACGGTTTATCGCCTGCACGACAACAATGGGTCTCATGGGCATCTCCAAGGAGACCTTGATAGAGGGAGTGGACCAGCTTGCCGGGGTGTCGACCTACCTTGCCGAGGCAAGGCAAGGGAGCGTGAACCTGTTCATTTAGTGTGATCCAGCTGAATCGCCCGAAGGCCGTGAAGGAGCGTGCACGATGATTCAATCTGATGTGAAACTCGATACGCTGGGGTACTTTTGTCCCATGCCAATCATCATGACCTCCAAGAAGATCAAGGAGCTTGGTCTCGGACAGGTGTTGGAAGTCCTCTCCGATGATGAAGGTATTAAGAAAGATATGCCTGCCTGGTGCCAGACTACTGGTCATGAGATGGTAGGGCTTGAAGAAGAGCAGAATGGTGGCAAGCCTATTTTTAAGGCGTTTGTGAGGAGGGTAAAATAACTGTTGATGGATACTGGACACGGAATCAGAACGTTGAGTCGTCCCGCCACCTCGCTTTGATCCTCGCATTCCTTCGAAAACATCCACTTCTTGAACTCGGCTTCAGGCTTCTTTTCCACAGCTCCTCCTCAACATAGAAACAACATATTCTCACGAAATACACAATATATTGGCAGTTAAGCAGGCCAAGACCACTGTATATTGTATTTTAGGCTTGACATCGACTGTATCCCCTGCTATGTGGGAGTCCTACTCCTATGCATGTGCGACCCTCAGAGGTACCGCTCTTTCATCCAACTCCTTCTCTCTTAGGGTGTGGTGTCCTCTCGACCAGGCGTTGGGTTGGAATGTCCGGGCCTGGATCAGAGTATTTCAAGGTAGCGCAGGAGATTCCCGCACCTCAGCAAGGACCGCTGGGTTCCACCTGTCAGCGTAGGCATGGGCTCTGAATGTGTCAGGGAAGGGGAAAACGGGTTTTTGTGCACCTAGTGGCTATGGGGGCAGGACCATTTCGCCTCAGGAGGGATACCGATGGCACACACAACCTTTGCATTAGACGACCTAGTGTCCACTGTGGTCAGCACAACGGGTGCTCGAGGAGATCACGCAAGAGTGGAACCTCTCATCGATCCGGCGACGAGCCAACGAGAGGGAGTGGTCCTGGAATCTGTGCTGGAACGAGTGGCCGTGTTTCAACGTGTTCAGGATTCGTTGTCCTTGGCCGACATCAGCCATATGCGGCGGACGATGGCCCGCGCGCAAGTCCCACGAGCCTATTTGTATATCTCACTGGGGGCAGATATCCAAAAGCCGGTACAGCTCTTGGCCACCCTCTCAAGAATACGCATCGTGCGAGTAGAAGCGCCTGAAAGGGAAATCTAACAAGCAGGCTTTGCCTGAGCGATCATACAGTGAAGAGAAAGTCCCACGTCATTCTGACAAACTGTGAGGAGGCGATCATGCTGGGACCTTTTAGTCTTCGCTATGTACATTTATTTGTGGGAGAAGGGTCCACTGGGGCCTTTATCCTTTCCAGAAACGGGAGAACGGCAGATCGCGTTGGACACAGTGCCAACGATCTAGCCAACGCGATTCGCGCCTATCGTAGTCGCTCAGGGTATCGATACTTTTGGTTCTCCCATGCCGACTCCCAGAACGAGGCTGCCAACCTCTCGAACTATTGGTGCCACCGGTATAGACCTTCAGATAATTCCACTCCCGAGGAAGGGTCTGGCCCTTCGACCTGGCGATGTACTGAGGCTGGGTGCACCGCCTGTGCCCTGGCAAAGCACGGGGGACCGTAGCTCACCTGTGATCCGAGCTGTCCAGTCTGATTGCCTTCCTTGACTTCCTTCAGCCCAGGACGCTACCGTCCTCGGCCGACTCCTCTCCACTCCTCGTGTGACCAGAGCTCGGGCCAAGAGAGCACAGGTGATGACCGGGTGCCTCCTCCCACACCATGCCATGACAAACCTGACCCGAATTGTCGAGGTGATACCCAACTTCAGTGAAGGGCGGAACACCTCCACGGTCGAAGCGCTGGTGCGCACCGTGAAGAGCGTTGGTGAAGTGTATCTGCTGGACCGTCAAATGGACTCTGACCACCACCGAGCCGTGCTGACCTTGGTTGGCACGCCTGAGAGGGTGGCAGAGGCCGCCTTTCAGTTGGCATGCGTGGCAACAGACCTGATTGATTTACACGAGCATGAGGGAGGACACCCGTTTGTGGGGGCTACGGATGTTATGCCTTTTGTACCGATTCAGGGAGTCGCCATGGATCACTGTGTGCAGTTGGCGCGATCGGTGGGGGAACGGATCGGAAGGGAGCTAAAGATTCCAGTATTCTTATACGAGCAGGCCGCAACCCAGTCTCATCGAATCAACCTCGAGGCGATTCGCAAAGGCGGCTTGGAGGCTTTAGCGGCCAGGATGGCCAGCGATCCCGCCTGGGAGCCGGATTTTGGTCCACGAGTCGTTCATCCCACCGCGGGGGTGACGGCCATTGGAGCCAGATTTCCACTCATTGCCTTTAATGTGAACCTCGCGACGAATGATCTAAGTCTTGCGAAGACCATTGCGAGGAGGGTTCGGTCTTCAAGTGGAGGGCTCCCGTCAGTCAAGGCCATAGGAGTGAGCCTTCCAAGCCGAGGGAGAGTCCAAGTATCGATGAACTTGACGAACGTTGCAGAAACCTCCTTGCAGGGTGCGTTTGAAGAGGTGAAAAGGGAGTCGGAACACCGTGGAGTTTCTATCGATAGCCTCGAAGTGGTGGGATTGGTTCCCGCACAAGCACTTGAGAGCGTATCGAAAGACTTTCTAAGAATGGCAGAAGGGTCCCCCCTCCAGGTACTGGAGACGAGGATCGCAGAGGTGATGGGCCTCAGACGGTAAGTCTCTCAGAAACAGTAGGGCAACTGGCATGTAACTATATGTTTTTATTGATACATGTATCATTGTCCTTAATCAGGAACGCGTGGAGATGGTCGTCTCACCTATTCCTCTGCCGGAGAGGTGGGCTGGTTCATGTTGCGCCTCGGCCATGAACTAATTACCTTTGTAAATCATACTGTTACGATACTTAGTGGATGAAAATCAAACGCAAGCAGGAAATTCTTGAGGTACTGAAGTGCGTATGATAGACTGTGCCTTCGAAATTTAGGTGGTATTCCTTACTGTTCCGGACATCTATGAGATAGAACAATCAACGAAGGGACGAGCTGTAGATCGATGGAAATCAAAGTCTTTAATAACAACGTTGAAAAGGCACTGAAAGTAGCCAAGAAGAAACTTGCCGGAGAAGGTTTGTTTCGAGAGCTCAAACGACGCCGATTTTATGAGAAGCCCAGTGTCAGAAAGAAAGCGAAACAACGCGAGGCTCAACGTCGGCGCCAGAAGTGGTTGGCCAAGCGCCGCCAAGACTGAGCAACCTCCTTCCTCCCCCCCCGTGCTCCCTTTCCTCTCCCCGCACGTTTGTGTGATACCGTGGAGGTCACACCCACTTCGGCCTGATGCGTGACATCGACATCCACACCGTCCTCGGGATCCTGAGGCGCCAAACGAAACTGTGGCAGGAACCGATCGTCGGCATCGTGGCCAAGCAAACCCGAGATCCCTTTCGGATCCTCATCGCCTGCGTACTCAGCCTTCGGACGAAAGACAAAACGACAGCGCAAGCAAGTCGGCGTCTTTTTGCGCTGGCTTCATCCCCTTCTTCAGTGGGGCAATTGTCCGAGCGTGAAATCGCGCAGCTTATCTACCCTGTTGGCTTTTATCGAACCAAAGCCAAACAAATCCGCAAGATCTGTGAACGACTCTTGGCAGATTTTAAAGGCAGGGTTCCTGAATCGATCGACGCGTTATTGACCTTGCCGGGCGTCGGTCGAAAGACAGCCAATTTGGTCGTGACTGTAGGATTCGGGAAGCCTGGAATCTGTGTCGATATTCACGTGCACAGAATCAGCAACCGGTGGGGATACATAAGAACGCGGACAGCTGAGCGGAGCGAGGAAGCCCTTCGTCAAAAACTCCCGCGGAAGTATTGGATTACCTACAATGACCTGCTGGTGCCATTCGGACAAAATGTCTGTCTCCCCGTATCTCCCTGGTGCAGCCGCTGTGAGGTCCAAGGGTATTGTCGACGCGTAGGCGTCACGAAGTCCCGATAAGAACGTGAGCCGTGAAGGGTGATGTGGAAGGTCAGGAGGAGCTTTCTTCACCGTTCACTCATCACGATTTACTGTAGTCAGATGAAGAGCGTCGTTTCAGCTCCTGCGGTTAAAGACAGGATGGCGGGAAGACCCATGACTTCATCCACATTCTTCTCCACGACATCAGGGTCGACGCCCATGTACTCGAGACCGGCGCTACAGGCGATGAGCTTAAACTGCCCGACCGCTTTTGCCTCCTGAAACATCTCAGAGATTCTGGGAACCTTTTTCTCGAGGAGCAATGTACGCACTTCCTCGCTGCTCTCTTCATACTCTGGCGGGAAATCGATTTCATCCACGCGACCCTGGGCTAATTTCTTGATGGTCCAAAATAGCAGGACCACCACCACGTCTTTTCCCATGGCCGATGCCGTCAGCCCTAAGGTCGCAACCTGATGCAACTTATCGTAGGTGGCGTTATGCGCAAAAATCACAAATCTTGGTTTCGACTTCACGGAGGCCTCTCCGGGTGGCCAGAGATTATAGTCTCCGAGAAAACGTCGTGACAAGGGTATGGTGTGATGTGGACTTGCGATCGTCCTTATACCACGCGGCTTGTTCGCCCGACGACTGCATGCTAGGATGACCTCATGTTCGAAGCCCTGCTTTCAAAGGAAGTACTGGTCTTGTTTTCGCTCCTCTCTATCGTCTTTTTCGTCGGGAGCCTGATAGCCATTCCCTTCATTCTGGTTAGGCTTTCTGCCAGTTATTTTGACGAGCGTGAGCCACGTCACTGGATGAGGGATCATCACCCTGTGCTCCGGCTGATCGGACACCTCCTAAAGAACCTACTCGGCGCCATTTTCCTGGTCGCCGGAATTGCGATGCTCGTCCTGCCCGGCCAAGGCATTCTGACCATCTTGATAGGGGTTTCATTGCTGGATTTCCCGGGAAAACGTAGGTTGGAGAGTAAGCTTATTGGTCAGCCAACCCTGTTTAAGGCCGTCAACGGTATGCGGGACAAATTCGGTCGGCCACCCTTTACCCTTGCCCCAAATCCGGATGAGACCACCACTTCTGCGTCGGAGCGTCCCCCGTCCCCCACCAGCCCGAAATTGGAGCTAGACCCCTAGCCTCGTTCATTTGACCTCTTCTGACGGGGCGGTTACACTGCCGCCTGCCCGCCATGTGTTCTGCGTTGGCTGGCGGAATCCCATGCCTGCCCTTCAATCAACCAACAGCCCGACTCTCTACCTGATTGACGGGAGTGCCTACGTCTATCGGGCCTTTTTTGCCCTCCCGCCCCTCTCAAACTCGAAAGGCCTACCAACCAATGCGGTCTATGGTTTTGCGACCATGCTGATGAAAATCCTCCGGGAGCACCGGCCCGATTTTCTCGCCG
>JBFJQA010000157.1:0-7398 GCA_041616875.1 Nitrospiraceae bacterium
CGTGCTTGTCGCCACTTGCTCTCCCTTGCCCTCGGCGGGCGTGGCTCCGGCCTCCTCAGCTAATTGCTGGCATTCGGTAATATCGTGCTGCGCCGCGTCTTCTCCAACTTCTTTCAGGTGGGTATTCGGATACAGGACAGGCTTAGGTCCTGCACATCCCATGAACCCGAGGCACAGAAGACACACGATCACGAGCGTCCGCAAGGAGTCCCCCTGGGACCTGTCGGCTGTGAGATTCTGGCAGCAGGCACTCCTGATAGTGAGACCGCTGACGTGCCACACAATAGCCTGAACGCTCTCGCCCATGGTGTTGTCACCGTCTTCCCAGCTCGGCCCGCTTCAGAGCCCGCATCATGGCCGGATCGCTGAGGCCAACTTCGCTCAAGGCATCCATGATATGCAGGCCCTTCGACGCGGCTAATTCTTTCGCCTTCGCATATTGGCGATGGTTGAACCTGGCCACTGATGGTTGCCCATTGACAATTTGGCAGGCCAGCACCTCCTCACCAACCTCCAACGTCCCTCCATCTTGGATGAGGCTTTTTGCCTGTCCAACCGTCACACCATGGCGCTCCGCAAATTCTTGGATGCCACCAGTTTCCAGCAATGTTCCGTCAGGCATAATGCACAGACGTTTAAAATGGGGCGACCAGTCTTTCCGGAAATCAATGTACTTGATGTCTCCCCCTCGAGCAATGGCCCGATCGAGTTTCGCGTAGTCAATACCGAGATTCTTCTGCTCCAAGCGCTCCTTCAACTCCGGTGGAAGGGTACGGTAGAACACCCGCGTCGATGCGTCCGCGAGAGAGACGCCGTAGGAACGGGCCAACTGTTCCGCCTCACCAAACTGCACCATGTCCAGCAGCCAGGTTTGTTTCGGCACCTGACCGGATGGATCGATGTGGCACACGAAGGCCCCGCGCGTGACAAGCGTCCCATCCTGGGCGTACACATGCACTCCCCCCTCAGTAAGCAGATGGGCCATGGTCTCAAGCGGAATTTCGTAGCTTTCGGCCAGGACTCGAGCGTGCGCCTGGAGATCCTCTGGCTCCGTCATGGCACAGACCGTCACGTTTCCCGGCGCATCGTGCTCCGAATAATCTTCGATGATATTGTACAACGTCGGGGCCTTCGCCTGACTTGGTCCTTTCTTTTTGATCTTGTACATAGAGCTCCGGACTGAACGGCATTACCCGTACGGGCTTGGAAACATGGGGAACGTTCGCTCCCAGAACGCCGCGCCTATCCTCTCCGACCTCCACTGCGAATGTGCCCATAGGGCGGCAGCGTGGTGAGCCGAGGGTCGTCCACCGGCCCGCCAGTCGTAAAGTGATACAGGGATTGGAACGCCATATCTTTGATCCCAAACACTTGGTGCACTGGATCGTCGAAGAAACAGCCAATTCCGGTGGCGCGAACCCCGGCTGCTTCCGCCTCGAGATACAGCACCTGCCCGACGATCCCCGCTTCCCAGAACAACCGGCGGTAGTACCATGGGCCCTGCTCGCGCAACGGCGATTCGAATTCCGCGAGCATCCCTAAGGAGAATGCACTATCTCCCGCAATATCCTGATGGCAACTGACTTGAGCCGCGACCTTTCGTGCATCACCCTCTTGCAGGAAATACAGGGGAAGGTCGGCCGGGCAGGCCGTCACCCGCTCCCAACAGAAATCGCGATGCATGGCCTCTTTGAGCGCATCGACCTTGGTTGGGTTGCGAACCAGGCAATACAAGCCAGATGATAATCCATCCACCCGATGGACGAACAGGAGCAGGTGAATGCCGGGTTCCCACGTGATGGCATCCCACGGCATGGGCCGTTGCCTGACTGGACGCTCAGCGCAAGGGATGACCCTGGCCATCATCGTGATGAAACTGGCTAGAGAGACGGACGTCTTCCCATCAAAAGCCACCGCGCTGCGGCGCTGCCGGATAATGTGACCGGCCGATGGAGCGCCATCATGAACGGAAGGCGTCTCCGCCTCCGCAAGAGTGCCTCTCTCGACGCCCGATCCGGTTCGACTGACGTCCAAGAACCGATGTTCTCTGCTCTTCTTGAGACTGGCGAGAGCCACCTCGTCAATAATTTCCCACGGGACAGGGGTATCACGGCTGAGTCGATTTGCCCTCCCGTACCAGGTTGCTTGAGAAAGACCATCAAGGATATTCGGCTCAAAAAACAAGGGAATCTGCTCTGGGCCGCCTGCCGTTTGAGGTGTCACCTCCTCGGCGGGCCACACCACAGCCAAACAATCAGGATGCTCCTTCTCTGCATGCACAAAGTCTTCTTTCCTGTTTGTCCCAAACAACTGGTGAAGCTGTTCATCTGAGAGTCCCTCCAACAGCACAAAGTTCCATCCCAGGCTAGCCGCGGCAATCCGGGCGGCGCCGATCGCGTGTCCCACATCATGCTGACAATAGCGGAAGGCCCGCTCCCCATATTTCCAGGCCTCCCGCCATAGAACGGAGGTCAGCCCCATGAAAAAAGCCTGGGAAGGAAAGGCGTGACTCAGGTGAGTAAAGACTTCCTGCGGGCAGTCGGCACGACGTTCGAGCCCATGCTCCTTTGGTGCATAGTGGTAGAGTGCCGGAGTCGTCGCCAATTCAGGACAAGGTCCAAGGAGCAAATACCCTTCCGTCGGATGCAAATTGCCGCTGGAGGGATTGGTCCGCAAGGCCCACCGAACGTCTCCAGCCTGCTTCCAGGCTGAAAGCGCAAGGGCAAACTCGAGAAAGCGTGAGAGGGTTCGAAGGGTCACCGGTTGGGCGGTGATCGCGCCGGCGCGATAGAGGTCGACATACGCGGGCGAGAGCGGGTCTTCAGTAGGTTCCAGCATCGGCAACGGAATGAGTGGGGCCCCCTCAAATCGTCGAAAAGGATCGGGTTGATTCGCCCAATCCAAATACCCAAGCGAACGGGCATACCGAAAGAACTGGTGTTTGGTTTCTTCGTGATACCGGATCACGGACGCGAGTGGATCTAACGTCACACCGGTTTCTGCTGAGTGAGGAGATTGGTCTTCCATAGGCTGGAAATGGGTCAACGATGAGTCTACCCGCCTATGAGGAGGAAAGTAAACCGAGGGACGTGTCTGCATTCAAATAAGATTGACCTCACAGGTGGCCAGTCGGTATGCTCCTCACAGCCCGCGGCATCCGGAGACTATCTATGCAGTTTGACCCAGCCATCGCTGCGCAAGTGGCCTTCAAACAGGCTGAGGAACGCCATGAATTAGGGACAGCGTGGGTGGACGCCGAAGAGGCGGAAGAAGTCTTCTCCGCTAGCGCTGGGGAGGAAGCGAGGCAAGCCTACGACAGGCTCTTGGAAATTGGAGCGCGGTATCCGGACGCCGCCGCCTATCAGGAATTTCTCATCTATATCACCTGGCAACAGGCCACCGAAGAAACCGTCTCGATGCACTTCAAGAAAGGGGTCGAACTCTGTGACCAGTTTCTCAGACGACATCTCGCGGAAACTGGCGAGCCTGGCCAGAGGCAGGTTCGGGAGATCCGTGCGTCGTTCAAGGCTGGCCTCGGGATGGCCCAGGACGATGAGTTGGAAGGTGAATTCAAGAGGGACGCGTTTCACGGTGGGGACTGACACGAGATAGAGTATCCTTTCCACGATTGTTCGAGACGATCCCAACGTGATCCAATAGATCCAGGTCTCAAGGCTTCTCCGAAAGCCCGATCCGACCCCTGCCCGCCTACCCTCTTCGCACCTCACGATCGCCACTTGGCACTCTTCCTGATTGAAAGACGGGGACCATAGCTCGCAAGGATTCAGGACACCTTCCTGATCTTCCGCGAGAATTCCAACTAAGCCCAATCCGTGGTATGTCTTCCTCACGAGCATGTCCGACGCGCATAAGCATAAAGGCCGCATCTATATGCATCGCGGGGACCTCCCCAACGCCCGGTCGTGTTATGAGCAGGCGGTGGCAGACGACCGCGAACATGGTACGCCACAAGCACTTTCTGATGCGCTTGGCAATCTTGGAAATGTGTGCGCGATGCAAGGCGACTACGCGACCGCAGAGGACTGTTATCGAGAAGTGCTTGACATTCAACGAGGGCAACGAGACCATCAGGCTATAGGCCAGACACTGGTCAACCTTGGCAACCTACAGGCAGAACTTGAACATCCGGCCCAAGCCCGTGCGTACTACCTAGAAGCACTTGACATACTCGAGGGTCTTCACGACCACCGCGCACTGGGAATTTTGTACGCAAACTTGGGCGTTCAGGCAGCCGCGATGGACCGTCCGGAGGAAGGCGTGTCCTTTCTGAAAAAGGCATTGGACTTGCATCGAAGGGTCGGAAATGAGGAGGGCCTTGCTGTGACCTACAGCCAACTGGGTACGATTTTCCTGAAAACAGGCAAGGAACGCCAGGCCGAGCGATGTCTGAATAACGCCTCGGAACACTTCGTGAAGCTGGGCAACGAGATTGGGGAAGCATCAGCGCTCCGTCTTCTTGCCGACTTGTATGCTGAACGTCATGATCATCAATCTTCTCTGCGTTGCTTGGAGCGTGTCGTGTCTGTCGATCTTCGCTACCGTTTACCTCAACTCCAACACGACTCAGAACGTCTGGGTCAACTACGGCGCCTGACATAACGTCTATGTCCCATGTGCCTGCACAGGTCACGCCCTCGACGACCGCCAATCTTCTGGCGGCTCGGATCGCGCTCCTCACCCAACCCGTTCATCATCGCATCGGAACGTGGAAGGTGCAAGCGACCCGCTCCGGAGGGGTCCTCACCATGAGCCAGTGCGGCTTGGGCGATGCCGGTTTCCTCCCGCAGGCGCTGCAGCACGGTGGTCTGGAACTACGGCGCATCAGCCCTGTGGGATCACCTGCCGAGGAAACCTACAGCGGGAAGATCATCGTGGGTGAGATCTTATGGCCGCGTGACCGGGAGGGGGGCACGCCAGTAATCGTACCAGCTCCAGACACCCCCTTAGTGCCAGAGGCTGCCTTGCCCCAGTCCTTCTCTGTACTGGTTCATGTGTTGCTTCCTTCGTCACGAGCGGTGGCTACACGAGTTTCTACACGCCTCCAGGTCCTGCTCGAGGAAACAAATGGCAAATTGGCGTATAAGTGGTGGCAGGGAATGACCACCGCTCCTCACACAGAGCAACGCCGCTCGACCATCAACCTGCACCTCTCTACCAGTCAGGACCACCCTCTCACACCGTATGATTTTGAAACCGCGGTCATGCCCCTGCTCAAACAGGTGGCACGTAGGGTCAAACAGGACGGATTGCTCGTTCGCTTCGACAACCCAAGCACCAACTTCTTCGTGTTTTGTGCATCCCAGGACACCCTCGTGGCGAGAGGCCAACCCTGCCCTGCCGGCCATCAGCATCCAGCGTAATCTGGCCCTGAGCTCGCGGTTGTGAAGACCGCCTCACCTGCATGTCAGATCCATCGCTGGTCCGCGAATTACTCCCCGTGACTCCACTCTCGGGTAGTGGTACAAGACTCAGAGGCGACAGTGTGGAGCCCTTTGCCGTGACGCGTTCCTGTTCATCTTTTGCTTCTGGACACTCTGAATTATGCTCCTGATCTGGTGTGCCATCTCCGGACATGGGTACGGACATGCCGCGCAGGTCGTGCCCGTCCTCAACGAATTAGGCAACCTGCGACCAGGGTTGAAGGCAATCCTACGAACCACGGTGCCGGAGACATTTTTCCGAGATCGCCTCACTATAGACTGGGCCATGAGTCCGGCAGAGCAGGACATCGGGTGTGTTCAGCGTGGACCGCTTCACATCGACGTCCCACAAACGTGGAGAGAGCACGAACATTTTCATGAACAGTGGGAGCGCAAGCTTCAGGAAGAAGCACAGGCCATCCGTTCGGCCAAGCCGGACCTTGTTCTCTCAGATATTTCGTATTTGGCCATCGAGGCCGGAAACCGAACTGACATCCCAACCGTCGCCCTGTGCAGTCTGTCCTGGGATACGGTCTTGGAGGAATTTCAGGATCCCACCAATCCTGATCAGAAGAACATGCTCGCTCAAATTCGAGACTCCTATGGAAAAGCCGAGGTGCTGATCCGTCCGTTTCCCGGAATTTCCATGAACGCGTTTCGCAAGGTCATCGACGTCGGGCCCATTCGGCAGACCACGAAACCTGATATAACGTCTGTCCGGAAAGCCATCCGCGCCAAACCAGACGACACCATCGTCCTCGTTGGCTTTGGGGGAATTCCCCTGGAATCGTTACCGCTCCAGCACCTACAGGACTTAACGGGATATCGCGTCATTATCAGTGGCCCAGTCCCCCCTACGCTGAAGGGGGTTTCGTCGGATGTGAGTATCCCCTTATCGTTTCGCACCATACTTGCGTCTTCCGACATCGTCATGACCAAGCCAGGCTATAGCACGATTGTCGATTGCGTGGCACAAGGCAAACCGGTGGTCTACGTACGACGATACAATTTCGCCGACGAAGACTCGCTGGTCACGTACCTCCACCGCTACGGACGAGGGGTCGAACTGCCTCTCCAAGACTTCGTGTCCTGTCAGTGGCAAAAAGCGTTAGACAAGGTGCGGAGTCTGCCAGCCCCTCATGAGCAAGCCCCTTCGACCGTCGGAGCGGAAGAGGCCGCACGAGTCCTGGCCTCATATCTCTAGAGAATTCCGGACCAAGTGGTCCGGCCCGAACTCATCCCGTAACAACAAGGTTGAGATGGCCCCGCCACACATACTTCTCTGTCGACAAGGACTGTGATAGTATGGGGCGTTTTACTATGCTCAGGAGCGGAAGATGAAGATCAATGGTGCAGAAGAACGAGTGATGACGGAGAAGGACTTTGCCTTTATGCAGATGGCGTTGGACCAGGCTAAACTGGCCCCCCCATTAGGCGAAGTGCCCATTGGAGCCGTCCTCGTGGCCGAGGGTGAGGTGCTGGCACAGGTCCACAATTTCCGCGAGGTATGGCAGGACCCGACGGCCCATGCGGAGATTGTCGCCCTTCGTCAGGCCGCCACACGATTGGGAACCTGGCGCTTGAACGGCTGCACCCTCTATGTCACGCTCGAGCCGTGCTCGATGTGCACGGGGGCCATCATTCAGGCCAGAATCACCAGGCTGGTCTTCGCCACGCGTGATCCGAAGGCCGGCGCCTGCGGCTCCGTATTCAATTTGCCCACGGAACGTCGGCTGAACCACCGGGTTGAGGTCACCGGAGGCGTCCTGGAGCGAGAGAGCCAGGACCTAATCCAGGCCTTTTTCCGGCAGCTTCGTGACAACGCAGAAGACACGGCTTGCACGTAAGGCTCTTTCCGCTGAAACTCCCGCTCGGCCGACGCCGCCCCACAAAAACATTTATCACCACAACATTTTGTTTTAATTCGACTCGCCGAGGTCTTGGAGGTGGAAAGAGA
>JBFJQA010000158.1:0-7220 GCA_041616875.1 Nitrospiraceae bacterium
GAGAGTACGTCCGCTTCGCCCGAGTTGCTGGACCATCTCGCCACCTTTTGCATCCAACGTGGGATTCATTTGGGTTCCTTCCGGCGTGTCATTAGCGGAGGGGCGCCCGTCCTACCCCGGCTCCTCGCCAAACTCGAACGGGTGTTTCCAAGGGCCGAAATTATCTCAGCCTACGGTTCAACAGAAGCTGAGCCCATCGCGTATGTCTCCAAGCAGGAGATGTCCGAGCCGGATATCTCGCGCATGCTCGCGGGCAAAGGCTTGCTCGTCGGGAAGCCTATTCCCGAAATACGTCTGCGGATACTTCGAGACCGGTGGGGAGACGCGTTAGGTCCCTATACCCAATCCAAGTTCGAGCAGGAGTTCCTTCCTCCACTGGAGGTAGGAGAGGTCGTGGTGAGTGGAGACCATGTTTGCCGGGAGTATCTTGGTGGGCAAGGAGACCGTGAGAACAAGATCCGAGTCGAAGAAGCGGTCTGGCATAGGACCGGAGACGCCGGCTGGCTGGATGACGAGGGCCGTCTTTGGCTGGTTGGCCGTTGTGCTGCCCGGATTCAAGATGAGAGAGGAACCATGTACCCCTTCAGCGTCGAAGTCCCCCTCAGCGTTCAAGACGATGTCGTACGGAGCGCTGTGGTCTCCTTCCGGGGCCGAAGGTTGCTCGTGCTAGAGTTCCGTGGCCCTCTGCGTAAAGGTAACATTAGGTCTCTTCTGCCATCGATCCCCAATGCGGTGCTCGATGAGCTCTTGGTTTTGAACCGGATCCCTGTCGACACACGACATCGAGCAAAGGTTGATTACCCGGCGCTCGTCAAACAATTACAAATAGGAAAACCGCGCCTCCGTATGCAGTTGTAACGGTGAGGTGATAAACGGTCAGCTCAGTAATCTCTGAACTTTCCTGGGCATCCGTAGACTTCTCGACACCCCCTCGGAGTCGATTGTACTCGATCACCCAAGCCTTTTCAGCACGAGGACTCTTTGTTCGGGGTCCGACGAGCTTGCCAGTCCTGTTCAGCTGAAGGAATTGTCCCTTTATGATTTTGAAGCGGTGCTAGACGGGGACGAGGATGTACTCGACGATGACGTCGTCGAGCTCCCGCTCGAGGCATTGGATGATGCAGGGGCAGGGGAGGGACTGCTTGACCCACTCGACGCCTCTGTCGCGGCGGGAGCTGGCGTCGCTTCTTTCGTGGCTTTTTGCACTTTCTCGTCTTTCTTACCGTCAGGTGCCTTGTCGCCGCCCTCGGCCTGGGTGGGTGGTTTGAGTTTGTCTGAATAGTCCGTCACGTACCAGCCAGACCCCTTAAACATGATCGCAGGAGCCGAAATGATCTTGGTGACCGCCTCTCCACACTTCGAACAGCTCGAGATGGGCGCATCGTTAAATCCTTGTTTGATTTCGAATCGATCCTCGCACCCCTGACAGACATATTCGTAAATCGGCACAGATCCCCTCGCAGGTTGAAGTGATTCGCGGTTCAGTCGCCCTGGAGCCCGACCACGTCACCTTACTATAACGCCTCTTTGAGTCAAATCAAGGGCCATCCCTCTTTTCATCGCCCACCGTGTGTCTGGTCTCGGGATGTGCCTAGACCGACCAGGAAGGGCCCAATTCGAAGAAGACAGGCTAACGAAGCTGCAGAATGGCTGTCTCCATTCGGTCCATACCTTGCTCGATGGCCTCTAGACTGGTGGCATAGGACAGTCGAAGATGGGAGGCACTGCCAAACGGCTCTCCTGGGACTATCGCCACACGAGCCTCGTCCAAGAGATAGGTGGCCAGGTCAGATGGTGAGGTGATGGGTCCCTTCGCATGCCGTCGATGAAATAATTCGGCCACGTTGGGAAAGGCGTAGAACGCGCCGGCTGGCATCGGGCAGCGAACGCCCGGCATGGCATTCAGCCGCCCAACCATCGTGCGTCGCCGGCGATCGAACTCCCGAACCATCTGGTTTGGGAAGGTATCACCGTCCTGGAGCGCTGCAAGCGCCGCTTTTTGTGAAATGGATGTCGGGTTCGAGGTACTCTGGCTCTGGATATTTGCCATGGCCGAAATCACCTCCTTCGGCCCAGCGGCGTAGCCGATTCGCCATCCGGTCATGGCATAGGCCTTGGAGACACCATTGACCAGGATGGTCCTCGCCGCCACCTCCGGCCCTAGGGACGCGATACTGACGTGCTGATGCCCGTCATACAACATCTTTTCATAAATTTCATCCGAGATGACCACGAGGTCATGCTCGACCGCGATCTGGGCGATCCCCTCCAGGGTCGCTCGATCATAGATCGCGCCCGTCGGGTTACACGGACTATTGAGAATTACGGCTTTGGTGCGGGGTGTCACCACAGCCTTCAGCGCCGAGGGACTCACCGAGTAGCCCTGTTCCTGCTGCGTGGGGAGGATGATAGGAGTCGCGTCGTTCAGGACAATCTGGTCCTGATAGGACACCCAAAACGGGGCGGGAATGATGACTTCGTCCCCGGCCTCAAACAGCGCCTCGGCCACGTTGTACAAGGAATGCTTCGCCCCACAGGACACGAGGATCTGCGAGGGATCATAGTCCAGCCCCTGGTCCTTCTTCAGCTTCTCGGCAATCACGACCCTCAACTCCTGAATCCCTGAGGCAGCCGTATACTTGGTGAATCCGCCCCGGATGGCAGTAATTGCCTCGTCTTTCACGTGCTGCGGTGTATCGAAGTCCGGTTCCCCCGACGCAAAATCAATGACGTCGATTCCCTGGGCTTTCATCGCCTTGGCCGTGGCGGTGAGTTGGAGAGTGGGGGAGGGCGCGATTCGTCCCGCTCGGGCAGCAAGCTTCATTCCCTTCACCTCCCAACCCGTTGGCTGAGCCGCTTGGCTACTTCTGGATGGACGAAGTCGGTCACCGGTCCGCCCAGGGAGGCGACTTCCTTAATGATGCTGGACGTCAGATAGGCATACTCCTCACTTGGCATCAAGAACACGGTCTCCACGGTCCCGTCCAGTTTCCTGTTCACCAACGCCATCTGGAATTCATATTCAAAGTCTGAAACGGCCCGAAGGCCTCGAATAATGGCCCGGGCTCCACGTTGCGTCACGAATTGGACCAAGAGCCCGTTAAAGGGAGTCACCTCGACCCCGGGGAGATCCTTGGTCACAAGGGAAACCATCTCGACCCGTTCCGCCAAGTCAAAAAGAGGACGCTTGTTTGGGTTGGGAGCCACCGCCACGATGACCCGATCAAAGATGTGGAGACTACGGGTCAGAATGTCCGTGTGACCGTGCGTGATGGGGTCAAAGGTCCCCGCATAGACCCCGAGGTTCACTGAACTGACGTCCTTCCCGTTTCGGAAGTAAAGACGGAGAGCGTGGTATCCCCGTAGCGATACTGGCGTCGCAACGGCAACGCCTCGATTGGCGTGAAGGTTTTCGTCTTCGTGGAGTGTTCAAGGATGACGAGAGCATCGGGCCCGATCGTCACACTGGCTACCAATGATCGCAAGAGCTCCTCAGCGGCCTCCGAGTGGTACGGGGGATCCGCAAACACAAGGTCATAGGCACCAACATGGTGTGGCCTTCGCCGAAGAAATTGGCCCACGGAACACTTCACAACGGCTGAGCGTGGCTCCAGGCCGCACTGGGCCAGATTCCTTCGTAGCAGACGGAGGACCTTTGGATTCGATTCGACGAACGTCACATGTTCAGCACCGCGGCTGAGCGCCTCAATTCCAATGGCCCCTGTGCCCGCATAGAGATCAGCCACCCGGGCGCCAACAATTTCGTGCCCAATAATGGAGAAGAGTGCCTCTCTGACTCGGTCGGAGGTCGGGCGCAGTGCGACACCAGTGAGTGCGGTGAGCTGTCGTCCCTTGAATTCGCCTGAGATCACCCTCATCTATGTCACCCCGTACAAAAATGGCACCCAACTGTATCACGCCATTTTTTTAGGGGTCAAGGCAACAAGAGAGGTGGGCTGTGGGGAACAGGGGGCGAGCTTGGGCGAAGAGGACTCAGCGAGGAGCCTGCCACGTTTTGACAGAAGATACGCAGCTTCCCTATAATGACGCTCCTACTGGCAACCGCGGGGAAATACGGTGTGCGGTGGGGGCAATATATGGCCCCAACCGCGAAACACCTGGAGGAGGGGGCAACGCTGGAGAAGGAACGTGCGAGCAGCTATCGCGTGCCGACTGGCTGTGCCTCACGGCCAGCGAGACTCTTTCTCCGGTTCATGGAAATCGTGCGGTCGATGATGGCACCGCAATTGATACATTTCCAGGCATAGAAAATGAGAAAAAAGTCTGAAAACCGCTCCAGCATCATCAGGCCTTTACATTTCGGACATTCCATTGTGCCCTCCTCTAGGCATCTGTGCGTTGCTGGAAAGGGGCATAGCAAATTTTGGTCCTGAAAGATTGTTCAACTAATACAATCAGATACGATATTCACAGGCATTCGATGACGAAACGAAAGGTCACAACTTTCGCACCCTAGGTACAAAATTGTCCACTCGCTGGTCGCTTCTGCCTAGATCAGTCGTTTCAGCGTGAGGCCAAGGTGGCGCCAAAAGCCAGGGCTCAGACTATTACTCAATGGCCTGAGGGCGAGCGCCCTCGTGAACGTCTGCATCGGGAGGGCCCTGAAGCTCTGTCGGATGCCCAGCTTCTGGCCATCCTCCTGCGGGTGGGGCGGCGAGACGCGTCCGCTGTTCAGGTTGGGATGGATCTCCTGCACCATCTGGGTGGCCTCCAGGGGCTGGCCAACAGGGGATTTGAAGAGCTCTGCCGGGTCCCGGGAATAGGCCGTGCCAAGGCCGCACAGGTGAAGGCGGCTATTGAATTGGGCAAACGCGCGCTGGCCACCCCACTGTCCACGGGCACGCATATCGCCTCCAGTGCCGATCTCTTCCACCACTACTATCCTCGCCTGCGAGATCTCCGACACGAAGTATTCAAAATCATCCTGCTCGACGCCAAACACACCATCATTCGCGAAGCCACCGTATCGGAAGGAAGCCTGACGCTGAGCATCGTGCATCCCCGGGAAGTGTTTAACCTCGCGGTTCGAGAGTCAGCGGCGGCCGTGATATTCCTTCATAATCACCCGAGCGGGGACCCCCAGCCTAGCCAAGAAGATCACGCGTTGACGGCTCGACTCGTCACGGCAGGGGAGTTGCTGGGGATTCAAGTCTTGGATCACTTGATTATGGGGGACGGACGATACGTGAGTTTTGCTGACCGCGGGTGGCTCGGCAACATGGCGTCCCAGGGAGAAGGGAGAAAGCTGTCCCCTCACGTCTGATCATGCAGCGCACAGGTGATGACCCAACCAGGAGAGATGCCAGGAGCTAGGAGGTGACCATGAGCGAGTCCATGCTTGACAAGGTCCGGAATATCGCCCTTGTGTCCTACACCGGGGCTGGGAAAACGTCCCTGGGCGAGGCCCTTCTGTATACGGCCGGGGCCCTTCCCTCCATGGGGTCGATCGAAACCGGCAACACCGTGTCAGACTTTGAACCGGAGGAGCTTCATCGGAAGTTTTCGATCAACTCGACGGTGCTCCATTTTTCCTGGAACGATTTCACGTTCAATGTGATCGATACCCCCGGATCACTGAGTTTTCTCGGCGAGACCAAGACGGCCCTTCGAGCCGTTGACGGTGTGGTCATCGTGCTTGATGCCGCGACGGGATTCCGTTCCGAATTGGAAAAGGTTTGGGCCACGATTACTGATCTCCGATTGCCCTGTATCATCTTTCTCAACGGCCTGGACAAGGAACGGGCGGATTGGCAACGGACCCTCGAGGAATGTCAGAAGGCGTTGGAATTCAGGGGACTCCCGTTGACCCTCCCAATCGGAAAGGAAGCCAGCCTAGAGGGCGTCGTCGACCTGCTCAACAATGCAGCCTTGCGATCTGGCCCATCAACCCCAAAAGTCCAACACGGCGATGTGCCCGCAGACCTATCCCAGTCCGTCACAGAGGCCCGCAAAGCCCTCATAGAAGGTGCCGCGGAAGGAGACGATGCCCTTGTAGAGAAGTACCTCACGGATGGCGACCTCACCGCTGAGGAAACCCGACAGGGCTTGCAAAGCGGCACCCTTTCAAAGGCGTTGGTCCCGGTTCTGTGCGGCTCGGCCATTCGAAACATTGGCACCACGGTTCTTCTCGAGTCCCTTGCCGCCTGTTTCCCGTCGCCCAACACCGCAACCACAGTCCGCACCCTGGAAGGCACTCACCCCCAATCACACGAACCAGTCACGCGACAGGCGAGTGCGGCTGACCCTTTCTCCGCCATCGTCTTCAAAACCATCATTGACCCCTTTGTTGGCCGACTCAATTACCTCCGCGTGATGTCCGGCACGCTCGCCGCCGATTCCACCTTCTTCAATGCCACCCGGAACACGAAGGAAAAAGGCGGCCACCTCTTTACCATTCTTGGGAAAAAATACACCCAAGTGTCATCTGCACAGGCCGGCGACATTGTCGCCATCGGGAAGCTCAAAGACACCCAGACCGGAGACACCCTCTGTGATGACCATCATCCAATTCGATACGCCGAGCTCCAGCTGCCCAAGCCCGTCCTGTCCTTTGCCATTGAGCCAAAATCCAAAGGAGACATCGAGAAGGTGAGCTTGGGACTCCATAAGCTGGTGGAGGAGGATCCCACCTTAGAATTCCACCGGAACCAGGAAACCAAGGAGATGATTCTCAGCGGCATGGGACAGTTGCATGTGGACCTCACCTTTGAAAAACTTCGCCGGAAATATGGCGCAGAAGTGAATGTGCATACCCCGAAAGTGCCCTACAAGGAGACGATACGCAAGATGGCGCAGGCGCAGGGCCGATACAAGAAACAGACGGGTGGCCATGGGCAATTCGGGGATTGTTGGCTTCAGTTGGATCCGCTCCCGAGAGGGACAGGCTTTCGCTTCGTCAACAAGATTGTTGGTGGCGCCATTCCGCGGAATTTTATTCCCGCCGTCGAGAAAGGTGTGGTCGAAGCCATGCATGAAGGGTCGTTGGCAGCCTTTCCAGTCGTGGACCTCCAGGTCACCGTGTATGACGGCTCCTACCACGTGGTCGACTCCTCGGAGATGGCCTTCAAGATCGCGGGGTCTATGGGATTCAAAAAGGCCATGGAGTCAGCGCAGCCGGTCCTGCTGGAGCCCATCATGAATGTCGAGGTGGTGACACCGGATGATTGCGTCGGGTCAGTCATTGGGGATTTGAACGCGAA
>JBFJQA010000159.1:0-7218 GCA_041616875.1 Nitrospiraceae bacterium
AGACGCCCGGTCTCAACCTGACCGACAAGTTCGGCAATCCGCTGCTCGGACGCTCTGACAGCGAGGTATTGGTAATACAGTCCAACACCCAGCGCGATGATGATCACAAGCGGGACCGTGACGGTCAGCACAGCGATGATCTTCGCAGTCCGCGAGCCATACCGAACCACCTCCTCCAGCACATGACCAGCAAGATACAGCGGCGACATGTATCGACGATGGGGGGTTCGCACAACGATGTCCCGGGAGTCAGCCACGATATAGCGCCACGGCTTGGTCTGTAGGGTTCCAGCTGGCTGAATGCGGAACCGAAAGAGTGGTCCCTTGTCACCAAATTGGATGAGGTCACCGTCATGCAATGCGGCCTCGACGGTTTGACGGCCATTGATCAGGAGCGCGTTCTGTCCGCTGCGATCACGCAGCGTGGGAGTGTGGTCACGAACGGTGAATTCCGCATGCACAGGCGAGACCACCGGATCTTTCGTCGGATTAAAGAGAACGCTGCAGCCCGAGGCGACTCCGAAGGTGAGCGAGTCAGTGTCAAAATATTGAGTCCGCCCACGTAGGCTCCCGGTGAGGTGGTGCAACATGATCTTCATGGCGAGGCCAGCCATAACATCAACACGCAGAGGCGTCAAGCACATCTTCCCATTGCCTTCCCTGAACCAGTACAATTTCGCAAGAGAGGCTACGCAGCTCATCTGAGTATTTACAGATCACCCAGGCTGCATTGTGGAGTATCGTCATAGTCAGACCACAAGTGAAGAATTGCCGTAAGCCCGTCGAGACTGAAGGAGGCGAGGTATGAAGAGTGGACAGGTCAGCGTGCGACGATTAGGCAGCAATGGCGTGATGGTGCCCGCGATGGGGTTGGGCTGCATGGGCATGGCTGAGTTTTACGGCCCCTCGGACGAGGGTGAAGCCACCGCCACCATCCATCAAGCGTTGGAGATGGGGATCACCTTCCTCGACACCGCCGACATCTATGGGCAAGGCCGCAACGAAGAGCTCGTCGGCAAGGCCATCAAAGGACGGCGAGACAAGGTGATCCTCGCCACGAAGTTCGGCATTGTGCGCAGCTCCGACGGCGATTTTCTCGGAGTGAATGGCAAACCGGAATACGTGGAGTCGGCCTGCGAAACCAGTCTTCGTCGCTTAGGGGTGGACGTGATCGATCTCTATTACCAGCATCGCGTGGACCCCAACACCCCCATTGAGGAAACCGTGGAAGCCATGGCAAACCTGGTTCGACAAGGGAAAGTACGCTTCCTCGGGTTATCTGAGGCGGGACCGCAGACCCTCCGCCGAGCCCAGGCCGTGCATCCGATCGCAGCGCTTCAGACCGAGTATTCCCTCTGGACCAGAGATCCGGAGGAGGCAATCTTGCCGACCTGCCGAGAGTTGGGTATCGGGTTTGTAGCCTATAGCCCGTTGGGGCGTGGCTTCCTGACCCACCGGATCACGGCTCCAGAGGAGTTAGCGGAGAATGACTGGCGCCGAAATAATCCTCGATTCCAGGGAAAAAACTTCAAACACAATCTCGCCTTGGTGGCACACGTCGAGCAGCTCGCGGCCGAGAAGCACTGTCGGCCGTCCCAATTGGTCTTGGCCTGGGTCCTCGCCCAAGGGCAGGACATCGTTCCCATTCCAGGCACCAAACGGCGGACCTATTTGGAAGAAAACGCGGGATCGCTCGCGGTGCAACTGTCCCCAGAGGACCTGAGGCGGATCGACGAATTCGCGCCGCCGGGCGCAGCGGCGGGGCTGCGGTATCCCGAGCCCATGATGGACCTGGTGAACCTGTAACCCGGTTCTTTCGGGATCTCCACAGCGCCGTCCCCTGCGTAAAGGAAGGGCGCGTCCAAAAAATCCTATAGTGACGGGGCGAGTCCTCAATAAAAACGGGGCACGAGGTGGTTAGAACGGAGCCGGGAGAGACTCCCCCAAGCCACTGATGGCAATCAGCGGCCAGGGAGAGAGGAATGATGAGTCCAGAGCCAGGCGTTAACGGCCTGACGGAGTGGGCCGTGAGCCAGCGCGGCGCCGCCCAAATCCGGGTCGATCAGGCCGATCCATCCGCTGTGATCCAGAGCTCGCATGAGGTCTCTGGGCCAACTGCGGGCCGGCTGCTCGCGGACGGAAGGGTAGGGGGCTCCCTGCTGAACGGGGAACTGGCTGACCTAGGAGTTTTTCGATCGCCCGCATCTGTCGAGCATCCTCAGCCGTCACGAAACTTGTAGCCCTTCCGACAGCCTTCATCCGAGCCGTGCGCCCAATCCGATGCACATAGTCCTCCGGCGTGTTCGGAAGGTCGTAGTTGACCACGTGACCGATATTGGCCACATCAAGCCCTCGGGCTGCGATGTCCGTCGCGACGAGGACCCGATACTGTCCACGCCGAAACCCCTCGAGTGCCCGCCGTCGCTGTGACAGGCTGCGATTTCCGTGAAGCACCGCCACCTTGTGACCACTACGTTCCAAAGCCTGCCCGATCCGGTCGGCGCGATGTTTCGTTCGGGTAAAGACCAACACGCTGCCCTGATGGTCTGTCAGGAACGCCAACAAAAGAGGCGTTTTCTCTTGCTGCGTCGTGTGGTGAAGCGTTTGCGTGACTCCAGTGGCGGGGGTCGCCGGCTTGGACACAAGGGCCCGGACGGGGTCTTTCACGGACATGCGAGCGAGGTCGGCCAGGTCCGTGGGCATCGTCGCGGAGAACAGCAGGGTCTGCCGCTCCTCCGGAAGCGCTTCCAAGATCTGATTCAGCTGCGGCGCAAAGCCCATATCAAGCATGCGGTCCGCTTCATCCAGCACGACAATCTGAAGATGAGTGAGGTGAATCGTCCCATTCCACATGTGGTCAAGCAAGCGACCAGGGGTCGCCACAATGATATCGGGGTTCCGGCGCAGACCACGCACTTGAGCTTGCATGTCACTGCCTCCCACAATTGTGGTCGCATAGACCCGACGCGATCGGCCGAGTTGGTCCACCGTCGCTTGAATTTGAATGGCTAGCTCCCGGGTCGGAGCCAGTACCAACCCTCGGGGAGCACCTTTAGGCCCGACGGCCAGCCGCTCGATCATCGGGATGATAAAGGCCGCCGTCTTACCGGTCCCAGTTTGCGCACACCCCAGCACGTCGCGGCCTTGTAAGGCAGGCAGGATGGCTTGCACTTGAATGGGGGTCGGTTCAGTAAATCCTGTACTGGCAATGTCGCGTAACATGCCATCGGACAAGCCAAAAGAGCTAAACGTTGACGAAACAGTCGTAGACATAGAGAAATCCCTTCGCTGGTAGGATCGCATTAGCACGGTGTCAGAAAAACGAGGGAGGCAGAATCGGGGAGGAGTCCGCTCCGAAGAGGATCTGATCGCGATGCGATCGCGGGGTCCGGAGTATCAACCCTGTCACTGTCGCCGGACCGTTTCAACAGTGACGAAACATACAGTACAGGAGAATACGGATAATGTCAAACACAGACTGGCCCCGAACTCTCTTTATCCCTGGCTCTCCTTTGTCACACCGGTTGGGACAGGGTAGCCCGAGAGGCTGTGTCCGTCGGTGAGTGGCAAGACCCTTGGCCCAGGAGGCACCACATCGCCAGGCAGTGATCTACCCAGCCAACACATTCAGATCATTGATTTGATCGCTCACCGCGTATCGGTTTTTTCCTTCAGACTTCGCTCGATACATCGCCACGTCGGCGTGCCGAATTAGATCCTCTGGGCTTTGGTGAATGTTCGTGCTTAGGGCGATGCCGATACTGGCCCCAACCTGGACCCGCTTCCCAGCGAGGATTGGCTCTCCCACCTTTCGGAGCACTCGCTCGGCCACACGAATGGGATCATCCTTCCGTTTTACACTGTTGATGAGCAGCGCAAATTCATCGCCACCGTATCGAGCTACCGAATCGCCGCTCCGCAAACACGCGCGCATCCGCCGAGCCGTCTCGATGAGCACGGCGTCCCCGGCTTTGTGACCTAACGTGTCGTTGATGGGTTTAAACCCATCGAGGTCGATAAAGAGGATTGCATAAATGAACTCATCGTCGCGCTGAGCGCATTTCATCGAGCGTTCCACCAATTCCATAAAGTGCGCGCGATTGGGCAGGCCGGTCAGGGCGTCAAACCCGGCCTGGGCACTGCCGCTATCTCTGGCTTCAGCGCGATTTCGCGCCGGGGTCTGAACCAGAGCGGGCTTTCGTACGAGGACCATCACCAGCCCAAGCAGGATCGGAACGGCAACGCCGTGCTCCGCAAGCAATGACCCGAAGCGAGACACGGAGACCCCATATAGCGCAGAGAGGAGAATCCCAACAGTGACAAACTGCCGGTTGGACGGACTGAAGGACACAATCAGCGTCACCAGGACAAACGCGAGAGCGTGCCAGGGTTCAATCAGGCGATCCGCCTCCATCTGCCTGAGGAGAATCGCAGTGTCGGCTGCACCCAGAAACAGCACGACCCATCCTTTCTGCAGCAACGAATTCGGAAGGCACAGAACCACGACTGCTAGGACGATCAACCCGATGATGGAACGGTTTTGCTCTTGGATGACCGTCGCAAATCCAAGGTGGTCACTGAGCAGAAAGGTGAAGAGCAGTTGGAGGACGGCGAGAGGCACACGCAAGGCGAAACGGTCCTGCAAGTCCATCAAGGATCCCCCTCGTCAGTGGGTATGACTCCAAAATACGTATAGAACTCTACCATTGAACGACTGTATTGTCATGTAAAACGCAAGACCTGATCAAGCAGCAGGACCTCCGAACCACGTGCGGGGTCAGCGGGAAAGACAGACGGGCCAGTCCTCACACGGCAATGCCGTGCACCGGCTGCCAGCTGGAGTGAACGGCACCGTCGATTGGGCGTTAACGTGGGCAAAACAGAAACGGGTTCATGCACAACGGACCTGATGTATGAAGAACGACACACAACCGCCAATAACCTGAAAGGACCCGAACACACCCCACACCCGTCACACCGTCATCATCCTGCACTGACCACCAGGGACCCGTCTCGGAACATTCTCCCAGAGGCTCCTCACTCGGGACAGCAGCTGTTCCACGTTTAGGTTGAAGACGGAGCAGAAGAACACCCAGGTCGACACGCCGCACGATTCGCGAACCGGCAAATTCGTTGACAGGTCGATCAACATGGGTTAACTAATACGCTGAGGCCTTCCCGCGCAGTAGGAGGGATTCCCACCGCCGACAACCATATCATCGTCCGGTTACTACCCATCCGGTCGTGATCCCCCGTAGGGGTCTGACAGACAGGACACGCTGATGGAGAGACGAAAATTTATACGCCATAAGGTCCGATTCCGGAGTTCGTTCTCGTCTGCGGACATGGTTGCGGGAGAAGGAACCGTGACGGATCTGTCAGAAGGAGGATGCCGCGTGAGAAGCCAGGCAAACCTGACCCCGGGCATGGTCCTGGAACTTCGCCTCCACCTTCCTGATCAAAAGTCGAGCGCGGAGATCCGTATTGCGGCAGTCCGATGGAAACAGGAAGGGGAATTTGGAATTGAGTTTCTCCAAGTACGCACGGATGTCCTCGATCGAATCCGGGAGAGCCTGAAGGATGCTGACACGGAACAAAAGGTCTAACCGAACCTAGCCCCGCGCCGCTTGTCCGCCATCTGCGAGACTTCGTCCGAATCTCCACGCACGACCCGCAACCCGCCTACGGCCACGCAATCGGCTGGAAGTTGCGAGCCAGGTGATCACCTCCCTGCTGGACAACCAGAGTGCCTGTTTGGATGACGTGATCAACACACCCCGGCGTCTCATCCGAAAACACGGCTCGGCTGAGTTGGACCTCCGGAAACGGCAGCAGTGGGGAGTAATCAAGCCCGGGACTGCTGAAATGAAAAAAGTAACGGTGCCAGGACCCGTAGGCTGATCCTCACAACTTGACAATCCATGGGCGGCGTGGCAGGACTCCTCGGACCCTTTCTCTCCTGCGGACGCGACCACGTAGGGCTGGTTCAATGAATGCGCTCAGATCGTATCACCGGCGATATGCTGCGACGTGGGTCGTTGCCCTCACGATCGGCACGATAGGATGGGTCGCCGGCGGCGCGACGGTCGCAGCCCAGGAGCCGGCAGCATCCAAGCGGCGCCCGCTCGAGGTGAACACCGGACTCGATCCCACGTTCCTGCCGTCCTCCTTCGGCGCTGACTTCCAGCAGGCCAAGTTCGCCGGCGGCCGCCGGTTGCGAGCCGCACTCTTCAACGGCACCCACCATTTCGGGGGTGACTATTTCAGCGCCCTGATCCCGGTGCTCGATCTCGCCTCAGAACAAGAGACTGTAAGCGACGCAATCGGTCTGGGGGACATCCGGCTGAGTTATTTCCGATTGTTTCGCATTCTGGCCATCTCCGAGACGATCGATCACGGGGTTGGCCTCACGCTCCAACTGGACACGGCGTCCGAGCCACAGCTCGGCTCGGGAACGACCTCGCTCGAGCCATTCTATGCCATCACCACGATGCCGACCTCCGCCCTTCGCCTGGTTTTCGTCGCTCGGTACCTCAGAGACGTCGGGGCAGGCTTCGCAACACCGATTGTGGACACAGTGCTGCTGTCTCCAATCGCCATCATTGAGATGCCCAACGCATTGTATGCCGCGCTGCGATTCAACGCGTTCATCGATACGCTGTCTCCACCCAATACCTTCACGGGCCGCATCACCGGCGGCAAGATCTTTGCCCAACATTACAATCTCGCGCTCTTCTATGAGTTCCCCCTCACGGAGGAATCTCGCGAACTCAACATCCAGGCCAGGTTCGGACTGAGGCTCCTGTATCAATTCTGAATTCCCCGAGTGGCGGAACGCTTGGAAAAAGACTCCCGGTACCTTTCTGCGAAGGATTCCGAGGCTGGTTGTTCTGGAATTTGACGAAATGCGGCTCTTGCTTCACTTCCTGATGGCCTGTACGTCCAGATACTCACCTTCAAGGGAGGTCGTGGTATCCGGTGCCCGATTGAATCGCGCAAACACCTGCTCGAGGTCCCGACGAAGGGAGGGGTGTTGGTCCTCGTCGACCATGCTGAACGCGCGCTGGATGGGTCCGAAGTACTCTCGATAATACTCGACGACTTCTGGAATCGGAAACGGGTAGTGCCACGAGGGATACAACCGTCGGGTGAGTGTCAGGCTACTGACGCCATCACCGAGTCGTTTCCGCACGGTTCCTTCATCTCCCCACAAGGGTG
>JBFJQA010000160.1:0-7213 GCA_041616875.1 Nitrospiraceae bacterium
CCGTCACTCCGAGGATCACGACAAAGGGATCAGCCGCTGAATCAACCGCTCCTTGGAGGATCACGTCCGTCTTCCCCGCATCCAATTTGACTTCGGTGGCTGTCACGGTGGTTGCTCCCGTAGGCCGTCCTCGAATGATCAGGTGGTCACCAACATTGATGGCGTCCAGATTCGCGATGTTGTCTAACTGGGTTTGGCTATTAACGGTCACCTGCAGGGCAGGTGAATTGAGTTCAACCAAGGTCAGTGTCCGTGTTGGAGTGCCTGGGGGCGAGATCGTTGCCACATCTGACTCCAGTCTCACGCTTTCCCTGAAGGAGACCTTTGACGCCATGAGCACACCGTTCAGTAGGACGCCTTCGACCTCCAGCTTCACCCCAGTGACGATCTCGTCGGGCGTGCCTCCCTTAAACACTGTGGACATCGTCGTCTGGACACGCAACACGCCAAGTGTGAAATCGGATCCCGGTACCAATACGCTCGTAACAAACCCCTCGACCTCGAGGTTGTTGGCATTAATGACACCCAGCCCCTGAGGTTCGACCTTGGTCGCTCTGAGCTCACGGGCGACTGGGTCGAATAGGTCCCCTTTGACCTCGACGAACAGATCGTTCCAGGCATTGCCGGCGGGATTCGGCATATCGGTAATATCTGCAGGAAATTGCTGATAGTTTACCGTCAGCAAGCCGATTTCAAAGGTCCCAGCTCCAGCATTATGGTTTTTCACGAAGCCTTTTACTTCCAGATCGGTGGGTCCCAATTTCAGTTCGACCAGTGTGGCTGCGATGAGCCCGTCTCCCTTCACGTGCCCGCTCACTTCAACAATATCTACCCCTGGGTTTAAATCCAACTCAGTGTTTAAGTTAAGGATGTCTTGCCCAGGAATACTGTTGTCGATGTTGGTCGTGTTATCAATTTGAACGGTCTGCCCCAGGACCACCATGCTCAATCCATCCGGAGCTACGGATTCCACCGGTCCTTCCACTGTGTCCTCAAAGGAGACGCTGGTCGCCGTTCTGGTATTCCCGGAAATCGTAGCGTTGACCAGCACGATATTGCCTTTCTTGAGATCGTTCTCCGTGAGGCCGTTTTGCCCATCTCCGCTGATGGACGCCCCTCCGATCTCGTACTTGTCGTCGTTCACCGTGATGCTCCCGAACGCGGTGATGGCTCCGACCGAGACACCCGTGGTCCCCGCGGTGATCCCTGTTCCGCCCGTGCCACCTCCTGCCGTGGGCCCTCCTCCCTCACCGCTGCAGGACGCAAGAGCCAGTAGCGTTAACCCCAAAAACAGGTTGTGGCGGAAACATGTCCAGGCTTTCATTTCGTGTTCTCCTTTTCTTTCGACCGCACGGTCTCTTTGAAGAAATAAATTCCGATGCCTGCTCGCACGCGTCCCTTCCCACGGACGGCGGGATTCACGTCTCGGTCCCGTCGTGCGAGCCAATGGTCCATTGCCTCGATCAAAGTTTGGGCTCGTTTGGCGGAGAGCCCTTGAAACTGTTCCGCTGCCTCAACCGGCAGGTTGTCGTACATCACTTTCCGTTGGAATCGTGGCTCGGTCGCCCCATGCTCGAGGTTGTGCTCGATGGTGGCGATCAAATCAGACACATCCGTACCGAGGATGGCGAGCTTGTCTGTGCTACTTCTTTGAGGAACATAGGAACGAGCCAGGAGGCAAATCCGGCCATCCTTGAGTCGTTTCACGACGCCGACCCGTTGAAATTCATCCAGAATGGCCCGGCTCGGGATATCGCCGCTGTACCGCCGCACCAATTCCGTGAAGGACTTTCTGCTACCCTCCAGGGGGAGGGGGGCGGGCTGTCCCTTCTTTCCCTGGAAGTCCGAATCCCGCACCCATCCTGCAATGACTCGTGCGGCGCGGTTGTACCGATCGGTTGCCACAGAGTGATCAGCCTGTACGGGTTTCACCAGCTGCTTCACCTCCTTGCGGGTGAGGCCGGTGAGGATGGAAATCCGGGACACCGTCTGTTTCTTGCCCTTGATCACGAACTCGTCCCTGGCCACCTCCACGTAGGTTTGTTTGGCCAATTCCGCAAAGGATTTGAAGGGCACGCCGTTCCGAAGGAGGATCCTCACCAAAGGGCGGAGCAATTTGAGGATGGCTGACGAGAGGACCTGCGCCGGATGGGAATTCATAGTTTTGGGAATATATTCCCAAATTGTGAAAAAGTCAATAGCCCCTGCAAGGTCTTCCTCTCACGTTGCTTCGCACGAATGGTGGGCGTGCCGGGGCCTCATCACGGCTGGGTATGAACACGCGCCTCTGTCTTCCTTGATTCCCGGTGTCTGTTATGAAACCGGCATTTGCTAAGCCACAGCATATCAGGTATCTTGCGCTTTATTAACGAGGCATTAGGCAACGTCAACGAGGGTGAAAGGAGGAGTCCATGAGAAAGTCCAGGAAGAAAGCCAAGTCTTCGAGAAAAGCCGGACGTGCCGCCGCGAAGGTGAAGCGGACCGTACGGAAAAAGAGCAAGGCCGTAAGGTCGCGGGCTGCGCGAGCGGCTCGAGCGAGAGGCAAGAAGGCAAAACGGGCCGCCAAGCGCGCGAAGAAAAGTGCCTCTCGAATCGGTCGAAAAGTGAAGAAGGCGGTCAGGCGGGCCGGTAAGCGCCAGAAAAAAGTCGCCAAGAAGGTGAAAAAGCGTGTGATAGGCTTCGCGCGAGAAACCGGCAAAACCTTGGCCAAGGTCGAAAGTATTGTCAACCAGACGGTCGAGCGGGCGAAACGTACCATCGGGTAAGTGTTTACGATTAGAGAGCGGCCCTGATTATCGGACTGTTTGGGTCGTGGCCGGGCTTCCGGGAAGCTGCACTGAGGAACATCTATGAGTCGGCATATGGTGTGGGGAGCCGTGCTGATAGCTCTGGCGATCCTGACCGTTCTCGGCTTTTGGGCGTTGCTGTTTCCGAGCCCCAGGTCGGGCTCAGGCGTCGAATTACCGGCGGAACGGGTTGCCGATTACGTCAGGGCCGTCGTGAACGCGAACCGAGCGGTGTATACCACCAACGTGGTTGAGCCCCTGCAAGCCCATGGTACCATCCATGCCACAGCGCAATGGAAAGAAAACAAGACGCTCCCTCTTCCCGACCAGATTCTGTTGGATAGCGGCCGTCTGGTCACCTCCGATGGCCTCACCTACCGGTTAGCGAGCCTGAAGCCGATCAACCCCGTTAATGGGGCCACGACGGACTTTGAACGGCGGGGGTTAGAGGAAGTACGCCGGAGCCCCACACAGGCCTTCACTGGCATCATTTCTCTCGGGCAGAAGAAGTATTTTCAAGCGATCTACGCAGACCTGGCCACCTCGCAGGATTGTGTCAGCTGCCACAATCAACATCAGGCGGAGGGCGACACCCCATTTAAGCTTGGGGATGTCTTAGGAGGGCTGATTGTCACGCTTCCCGTCGAGGGATAGGTGTCGTGAACGCAGGATCCTCCCCTGAAGGGGATCGTTTAGGATCCTGGTTTGATGGAGGAAGGCCCCGGCCGGCTGGCGAGCATGAATTGAATGCGTTCCACCAATTGATCCCGGTTGTCATAGCCCATGTGGAAGGTCGTGACGTCGGACCGGGACTCCAAAGTGTGGAGAAAGTCGTCGTCTTGATCCCCCACGCTCACGGTGGCCAGCACATTTTTATGAGACGTAATGCAATCGACCACCCGCTGGCGAAACGACTCGGAGACACATTGCAGCTTGCTGACTTCGTCGAGCACAATCAGCTCCGTATGTTCTGAGTCAATGGCCCGCCGAAGCAAGGGGACCAGGGTCTCTTCGACGAGCTTCACATCGACGTACTGACTCCCCAGCCGGACCCACCCCGGTGCGGCCTTCGAGGTGGCCAGCGTCTTCACCTCCCCCGAGAAAAGGACTAGTTCCTGAACGCTCGGTCGGAACCATCCGCCCTTGACACTTCTGGTGTAATAGCCCTCGGTGTTCCGCCCGAGTTGTTCCTGGATTGTTCGTACCAGCGTCGTCTTACCAATCTCACGCGGACCCACAATGAGCACATTTCGTTTTCGGATCTCCTCTTCCGGTTCCTTGAGGGTCACATCCCTCGTAAATTCCGTACAATGCAGGGCTACTCCGCCCGGCATGCTGTACTTCAAATTGCAGGTGCCGCGCCAGGCACACATGACACAGAGCTTTCGCTCGTCGTAGGACATGGATGCTCCCTCCTTTCACCTGCTGGAAGGAGCAAGGCTGGTGCCATGAGGTGGGACGCGGCGCCAAATCCAATTCCAACAGAACCAAGCGACGTTAGAGGAATTGCCGACAGTGTCGGATATCCTGAGGGTGGAGCCTTGCTACAGTGTTGGAGAACACCCTGTAGCGGAAGGCCACATGTCTGTCGGTACCACACGGGCGGATGTGGTGATTTGCCTTCTTGAACAAGAGGTTTCAGAGATTGACCTGGTATCCCTCTTGCTCGTTGAATTGAGAAGACGATCGACTAAGGGAGTCCAGCGATTCTTTTATGACGGGTGGGACATGATACAGCCATCTGGCCATGAGAGGAGGGAGAGGCAGGTCCAAGTGGATGCTGAACGGGCTCTCCTGCCAGGGGTGTTGAGCATCCCGATGAACCCCAAAGGCGTGGTGCTGTTTGCACACGGAAGCGGGAGTAGTCGATTCAGTCCGCGAAACCAATTTGTGGCGAGGACACTACAGGAAGCGGGACTCGCCACGCTTCTCATCGATCTCCTGGAGGAGTCGGAATCCGGAGACCGGCGCAAGGTCTTTGATATTGATTTATTGGCCGACCGGCTCATGGCGATTACCGATTGGCTGAGCCTTGAGTCGGAGACACAGCACCTGCACGTTGGCCACTTCGGAGCCAGTACGGGGGCTGGCGCAGCCCTGCAGGCCGCGGCGCGGGCGCCTGCTCTCGTCAAGGCGGTGGTGTCACGCGGGGGGCGTCCCGATTTGGCTGAGACCTTTCTGCCTCAAGTGACTGCTCCAACGTTGTTGCTCGTGGGAGGCAATGATGAGCCGGTGATCCAATTGAACCGAGATGCCTTTGCGCTCCTAACCTGTCCGAAAGAGCTGGTCATTGTTCCCGGAGCGACGCATCTATTTGAAGAGCCTGGCACGCTGGAGGAAGTGGCGGACCAGGCACGGGAATGGTTCCTGCGCTACCTGGCATAGCGCTCAACACCGGAGGGGCGGTCCTCCATCAATGACTGAGCTTCTCAACAGCGAGATTGCCCGACGCCTGGACGAAGTCGCTCACCTTCTCCAGGAGCAAGGTGCGAATCCCTATCGGGTGCGGGCGTATCAGCACGCGGCCCACACCTTGCGCAGTTTATCTCGGCCGATCGCCACGATTCTTCAAGAAGAAGGCCTTGAGGGCCTCAAAAGACTTCCCGGGATCGGGGAGAGTCTGGCTCGCTCGATCCGCATCCTGGTGGAGACGGGACGACTCCCTATGCTGGATCGCATACGCGGAGAGGCTGATCCCGTCGCCCTCTTGGCTTCGGTTCCAGGGATCGGTCAAGGTCTCGCCAAGCGACTGCACGATGATCTCGAAATAGACACCCTGGAAGAGTTGGAAACCGCTGCTCACGATGGACGACTCGTGGAGTTGGCCGGGGTTGGAGAGAAAAAGCTCGCGGGCATCATCGATTCCTTGGCCGGGAGGCTGGGACGAGTTCGGCAATGGGAACGAGGGGCCTCAAGCCTCGAATCGGAAACGGCACCACCTGTGGAGGAAGTGTTGGAGGTCGATCGTGAGTATCGGGAGAAGGCCGGGGCTGGGCAACTTCGGAAGATTGCGCCGCGACGGTTCAATCCAACCCACGAGGCATGGCTTCCCGTGCTCCATGGGCAGCGGGCGGACCGTCACTACACCGTTCTCTTCTCCAATACGGCCCGGGCGCATCGGCTCGGCAAAATGAATGATTGGGTCGTCCTGTACTACGACGGAGATCAGGGGGATGGCCAATGCACGGTGATCACCTCGGAGAAAGGTCCCTTGAAAGGGCGGCGCATTGTCCGAGGTCGAGAAGAAGAGTGTATGGCCTACTATGGCTGTCAGGGGGCGGCTGGGAAGTTGGTGAGAATCAGCTCATAACCGCGTCGCAACCAGAGAATGTTCTCGTTTCTTAGGTGGCGCGCGATGTCTTCTCCCTCAGACGAAAACGCTCCCGGGCTGTGGACAGGATGAGATCAGCCGCATCTCCTGCTTTCGCCTGGCGGTTATCGATCCTCACCTCTGGATTCAACGCGGGCTCGTAGGCATCCTGAAGACCAGGTACCGTTGTCGATTCCCCCGCCTGTCCTTTTTGATAGGTGCCCTTTCGGTCTCGCGCCATACACACCTCCAGCGGGCACTCGATTGAGACCTCCATGAAGCGCTGAATCATGCTTCTGGCCAAGTCCCGATAATGCCGCTTGTTGGCGGTGGCGTCGAAGATGACGGTGACCCCATGTGCAATGAGTCGGCTCCCCAGGAACGCCAACGCACGGTAAAACAGCTCGCGTTCTTCGTGGGAATAGGTCGGGGTTGGAGTCAACGCTCTCCGGACAGCGTCGGACTCTAAGATTTCGACGCGGAGCCCCAGCTCTTCGAGCTTGGGACGTAGGGCCGCGGTGATCGTGCTCTTTCCGGAGGCGGGAAGTCCGGTAATCCAGATGGCGAATGGGAGAATCTGATCACCCATGTGTTCTGCCTGATCGGTTTCCTGAGCTTTCTCGCCACGCCTCACGGATGACGCATCACGAGAGCTTACCTGCAATACCGATTCACCTCTTCGGGATTAAAGCGCGATTCTGCCAGCACGTTCTGGATGAAGTTAAAGAGGGAACGCCGGACCGAAACGGTGAGCTTCGGGTACCACAAGGGACTGGCAATGACCAGTCCTCGGAAAGCAAAAAAAGGCGCCGCGGTTTCAGTCACGTCCTTATCTTTGCTCGCCCGCACGTATTGATCCCAGAATTCTCTGAACAGCACTTCAAAGGGGCCGCGAAGCGTCCCCCAACGGCGGAGAGAAAAGAACAGATAGTTAATGGTCATTGAGGTAACATCGTCCGCCGGTTCGCCCCACTCACCTCGAGAGCGATCCAGGACCGAGAAATCCACACCCTTGCGGAACAGGACATTCCAAGGGTGAAAATCACCGTGCACTTGAGCCAACCGATTGGAGCGGTTTCGCAGTCGCCACCGCCAGCGGTTGCACGCTTCCTCGATC
>JBFJQA010000161.1:0-7122 GCA_041616875.1 Nitrospiraceae bacterium
CCAGGTGAGGATAGGTGACAGGTACTTGAATTGCATAATTCTGGGCAACAGAGTGAGCAGCGAAATGGATTCCGGATCTCGCATCAACCCTGGACTTTGTGGGGATCAAATGAATGCATTGCTTGGGCCCAACCTCGATGCCCTCACGTCCCAGGTCGCCAATGCGAATTCTGGGACCCTGCAGATCTTGAATGATCGCGACCGCTGCCTCAACCCGATGAGCAGCTTCCCGGATCGCCTCAATGGCGCGCTTATGAGAGTCGTGAGAGCCATGAGAAAAATTAAGTCGGGCAGCATTCATCCCACCCTGAATAAGCCGATCGAGGGTCTCCGGCGACGCACTGGCCGGGCCAATGGTGCAAATAATTTTCGCTTTTCTCATGCCAAATCGATAATCAGGACTGACCGGGAGGACGTTTGACCCTTCCCGCATTCGTTCACGTACAAGAGCCTGACTTGGACGACTCTCATTTGTCATTCTAACAAACAGTTGTGTGGGTCGCAAAGAAACAAGCGAGCCGTGTTCCCTCGATTGACCCACTTTTCGCTGCGTGATAGAGTTTAAATTTTTTTGGATAGAGTGTCCTCATGAAAACCTCGACCTCCAAAAAGCTTCTGCGCGAAGCGGAGCAAGTCATCCCAGGCGGTGTGAACAGCCCGGTTCGTGGCTTTCGCTCCGTCGGTGGTCATCCACTCTTTATCAAGCGAGCCAAAGGATCTCGAGTGTATGACGTTGATGGGAACGTCTTCATCGACTATGTTCTATCCTGGGGTCCAATGATTCTGGGTCACGCCCCAGGGTCGGTCATCAAGGCCGTGACCCGCGCCGCACAATTAGGGACCAGTTATGGCGCCCCAACGGAGCTCGAGGTGCGTCTGGCACGGATGCTCACGCAGGCCATGCCCTCGATGGAGCAAGTACGGCTGGTGAGCTCGGGAACCGAGGCGGTGATGAGCGCAATTCGACTGGCGCGGGCCTACACCAAGCGGGATGGAATTCTTAAATTCGGCGGCTGCTATCATGGCCATGCGGATTATCTGTTGGCGATGGCGGGATCGGGCCTTGCCACGCTTGGCCTGCCTGAATGCCCTGGGGTTCCGGCTGATTTTACGCGCCATACGCTGACCGCTTCCTATAATGACTCTAAGACGGTTCGGCGTCTCATCGAAACGCACTACCGGGCCTTAGCGTGCGTCATAGTCGAACCGGTTGCGGGCAACATGGGTGTCGTCCCTCCGCTCGATGATTTCTTGCCGACGCTCCGCGAGCTCACTCGAGCCCATGACATCCTGTTAATCTTCGATGAAGTCATTACTGGTTTTCGGGTGGGCTACGGTGGAGCACAGGAACTGTATGGCGTCATTCCGGACTTGACCTGCCTGGGGAAAATCATCGGGGGCGGGCTACCGGTGGGTGCCTATGGGGGCAGGCGCGACATCATGCAATTGGTGTCACCGGCCGGCCCTGTTTATCAGGCAGGCACACTATCTGGGAACCCACTAGCGGTCACTGCTGGAATTGAAACGCTGCGGCGCTTGCAGGCGCCAGGCGTGTATAGCAAGTTAGAAGACACCAGCGTCAGGCTCGCAGAAGGGATTGGAGAGGCGGCCTCTAGAACAGGCGTGGCTTTGACTCAGACGCGGGTGGGCTCGATGCTTGGAAACTTTTTCACAAAAGGTCCGGTCCTTGATTATACCTCTGCAAAACAGTCAGATACCCAAACCTATGCAAAGTTCTTCCACAGCATGCTCAAGAAGGGCGTGTACTTCGCGCCGTCACAGTTTGAAGCCGCGTTCGTTTCCACTGCCCACTCTTCACAGGATATCGAGGACACCGTGAGACTCTCCCGGGCTGCCTTTAAGACTCTCTAGGTCGGCGTCCTCCGCCGTCATGAATCAGCGCGGGCCTGCCTCAGAAGGCTGAACCCTTAGTTCGGGTCACTCGTCGTCGTCTTCGTCTTCCGCCTCCAACGCCTCCTGGCGCTTCTGCTCTTCCATCGCGTTGTGAAGCAACATCCGAATGAACATCGAGTACAGCGAACCTTTCTCCAAGGTTCCGCCCGGTGGAATTGCTATTTTGTTTTCCGCGATCATCCGGTCGAGCCAGGCCTTTTGGTCTGGGGCGATCAAGACTGGAATCTCGACCAACCCGACCTTGCCAAACATATCCATGGCGCAATTCCCTCCTTCGGTGCTGAAATCCCTTGAACGCTTCCAGGCTGATCCTGAGTAGCCGCTCATTTCAGCACGTGCTTTTCAGCTTTGTCAACCAACCAACTCGCCTCACACTTGCCAGCTGCCCACATGCGTCTTAGGTCGCAGCCAATTCCTGAATATCTTCAATGAGCGCTTGCAACTCTGACAGAGCGTGCTGGCGCTGCCGGGCCGTCAGCATGCGATCAATGGACAGAGCCATGTTCGTCACTCCATCCTTCATCGCTTGTCTTGCCTGCACGTATTGAGGTAGCGCGTCCTTATTCGGGAAGACCAGCCAGTTTCGTAAAGGTTCCTCGACATTCTCCCCCTCCCGTCCAGCGCGAAGTAACCGCAATAGGGTCTGCTGCCGCTGCCGACGGTAGTCTACCCAGGCACCAAGGGTATCCGGCAGGGCGACGCTCAACTGAGTGATACGCCGCTCCTGCTCAGGCGTGAGGGAGCCCACCCAATTCTCCAGCCAGTCCACCGTGGCCTCCGCCCGCTCTTCTAATCGGCCCTGACTGTCTTTCCTCAGCCGCACCTGCATCTCTTCAGTGTCTTTTTGAAGCCTGCGCTCTAGAAACTGAAGCTGCTGGTCGTCGAGAGTTGAGAGGACTTGGGGAGCATCGTCCGCAAACCTCTCGAACAGGTCCCGGCGGAGCTCTTCATAGGACGTAAACACCCACGCCACTTCCTCGCGTGTGAGTTCATCGCTGAGATTGTGGCGGAGTTGAACCAGAAACGACTCGTACAGGGGAAGGGCGTCCTTCCGGTGCCGCACCAAGATGACCTCAAGACGCGCGGAAAGAAAATCTTTCTGTTCCGTATTCAGATCGAGGTACCGGTCCACCCACCACAGCACCAACCAGTCAGAATAGTTGTAGGCCACCTTGAGTGTGCAGCCCAGGCTGGCGAGAAACACGGCCAGCACAAGGACGATAGAAGCGCGCGTGATCATTGGTCGTTCCAGATGACAGGCACCGATGAAGGAAGGTCGTCAGACCTGGGCTGAGAGGGCGGCTGGCAAGTACGGACTAACCGCTTATAGGCTTCTGATCGGTTGAGCATGCCAGACGTCGCCGGCTATTAAGATTGTCCGGCACAGCTCGGCGACCGGGAGGAAGGCCGTTCTGACGAGTCTGCATCACCTCGTGATGGCCGAACCGAGCGTCCTTCGCCAGGCCAGGCGCTCTCATTTCTTGTTCACTTTCTTTCGATCCTTTGGTACCTCTGAAAACAGAAGCCACAACAGGATCACGAATCCAACGGCCACGGCAGCAATGGCTAACCAAGTCCCCAATTTGTCCATTACGTGCTCTCCAAGGAAGACTCCAAGGCGGTCACCAAAGACATGGATAAACGCCTTACCTTCCCGTCCAAGTCGACCGCGACGAGCTTCGCCGACCCTTCGACCACGACACGTCGGCTCCGACGCTCCCGGAGGACGTGGGCGAACGTCATGGAGGCTTTTCCCATGTCAGACAGATGCGTTTCTATCGTGAGCGTGTCTCCGTAGCGTGCCGGAGACCGGTAGTCCAGTTCAGCGCGCACCACCAAGAACTGGGTGCCCTCCTTCAAGAGCCTCGGAACCGAGATCCCATGATCCTCCAAAAAATGCGTCCGTGCCCGCTCGAAGTATTTCAGGTAGTTGGCATAGTACACTACGCCCCCACAGTCCGTATCCTCATAATAAATGCGGAGTTCCATGGGTTGACACCTGCCGGGGCAGAAGGCCGTTTGCACCGCGATCTACAGATTCAGTATGGGAAATTTGGGCAAGGAATGGTCACTCACGCCTGTCATCTTGACGACAATATCATGGAGTTGATGAAACCGTTCGGCCTTGAGAGGCTCAAAGCCGTGCCCCAGCACGCCATGTCCAGCGGCGTCAAGAAGCGGTTTCATCTTAATCCATTGGCTGAGATAGGATTGCCCCATCTGATTCCCCAATCCGGCCAAAGCTTGGAACTGCGCGTGGAGGGGCAACTTGTATTTACCGTCCACATCATCCAGGAAGCAGCTCCGACAGGCCTCCTGCAAGGGCAGTGGTAACTGCTCTACCTTTACATCCCAAGTCTTCATTTTGTACTGCTTGAACAATTGGAATTGAGAGAATGCTTCAAGCGATCGCAGCAAGGCTGCCATCGCTGCTTCCATATGTTGGTCAACTGCTGCGCGCCGACGAGCGTGGGCGAGCAGATCCAGGGCGACGGCTTCTTTGACCTCCTGCGGATCCAGGACAAGCTTCTCCAAGAACCCCGCATTCTGCTTGATCCCCGGCAGCAAGCCTTTGAGCCCTGGCGGTCCACCCCAGACAGAAGCCATGTCAAGCGCCTTATGGGCGGCTTTGAGTTTCTCCCAAGCGAGTCGATACTGAAAACGCTCCCAGAGCCCGTATCCTTCCGACAGGTCGGCCAAGGCCCGATACAGCGGTTTTTGTCCCCCGCTCACACGAGATTCGATCTGCTTGAACAGCGCTCCAGCAGGATGAAAGGCTCCGCGGTTGAACAGCTCACAGGCCTCCCGGCGTGAGGGAACTGCCGCCTCATCCCAGGGGTTGCCCTGCGTCCAGATGCGGTCGATGCCCTCCACATGAACGGTCTCCCCCCCGCCAGTGGTGCCCGCCCCAGGCTTCCCGAGTGCCACCATCCGGGAGGCAAAATGAATGCCGGCGAGCGCCATGGCGGCAGCCATGGCCGGAGTCGCGTCAGTCATATCGAGCACCAACTCGCCGGGCTGTACCTCCCAGGTTCTGAGCATGTCGGATAGGGGTTGCGCAATCGCCCGATAGCTTGCCATGAACTGGTCGGGTTCCGCAGTCACCACCCAATCCCATCGTCTGGGCATTTCGGCAACCCTCGGTTGGACTGAAGACTCGACGAGAGGTTTGGCTGACTCGGGGAGAAAGAAGCAGAGGTTTTCCGGTTTGAGACGGTTAATGGCGTAGACTGCGGCCGGCACATCCTCGAAAAAGGCAACTAATAAGGCTTTGACCGGAGCCTCCACGCTCATGTTAGACGGACTATAACACACCCCGCCCAGGAGCGAGCAACTGCGCGGCCAGATTGACAGAGTCCCATCCCTCGCCTACAATCGCGCAAGATGAAAGCACGAGTGATTGCAGCCTTCGAGGAAAGCGCGCAGGTCAAACGACGTTTTGCCAGCGAGCACGCTGATCGAATCGTCGAAGTCGCCCGGCTCATTGGGCAGGCATTTTGTGAAGGGCATAAGGTGCTTCTGTTCGGCAACGGAGGGAGTTCAACGGATGCCTCGCACATTGCGGGAGAGTTTGTCGGTCGCTACCACCAGGATCGGAGACCTCTCCCAGCCATTTCACTCTCGGCCGACCCGGCCGCTCTCACCTGCATCGCCAACGATTATGCCTATGACGAGATCTTTGCTCGCCAAATTCGAGCCCACGGCCAGAAAGGCGATATCGCGATCGCCATCAGCACCAGCGGCGGTTCTCCCAACGTGCTGAAGGGTATCGAAGCCGCGCGCGACGTCGGGCTCACGACCATTGGTTGGACTGGCGCCAAGGGGAGCAAACTAGCCGGTCTCGTTGACTACCCGTTCGTCGTACCCTCGACTGTAACCGCTCGTATCCAAGAAAGCCATATCACCCTCGGACACGTGTTGTGCGAACTCATTGATGAACAGATCGTCTCGAAAAAGGCCTGACACCGACTCCAAGCCGGCTCTTCCCCGTGCGCCCGTTCCCCCGATCAACCTTTCACAGCTCAAGACCTACCCGCTGAAACGTCGGCACAGCAAGGTTCGCCTCACGAATTTTTCCACACCCTGGAAGCGTGGCGGATCCTTGAAACATTTCTTGCAGAGCTTGCCCGATATTTTGGCGGTCGACACCCTCCGCAAGGTTGCGAAGGCCATTGTCCGTGCGCATCATCGGGGGAGGCCGGTCATTGTAGGAATGGGGGCGCATCCGGTCAAAGTCGGTCTCAATCCGATCATCGTCGACTTGATGGAGCAAGGCGTCATCACTGCGGTGGCAATGAATGGCGCAGTGATCATTCACGATTTCGAGCTGGCACTCATGGGACATACGTCCGAGGAGGTTGATGCGGAAATCGATTCCGGCCGATTTGGCATGGCGGAGGAAACCGGTCGGGTGCTGAACGAGGCGATCCTGCGCGGCATGCAGGAGCGGCAGGGCCTCGGGGAGGCGATCGGCCACCACATCAATCGCTACAAGAACCAGTTCCCAAACCGAGCCACAAGCTTGCTCGCGACCGGGGCTCGACTGGGCATCCCGGTCACGGTCCACGTCGCGTTGGGCACGGATATCATTCACATGCATCCCTCCGCCAACGGGGCGGCTATCGGTGCAGGGTCATTGCTGGATTTTCGACGGCTGGCGAATATCGTCACAAAAATGGACGGGGGCGTGTACCTTAACCTGGGGTCTGCGGTGATCCTTCCCGAGGTCTTTCTGAAAACCGTGGCTCTGGGCCGAAATCTGGGTCATGCTCTTTCGAACATCACCACCGTGAACATGGATTTCATCTCCCACTACCGTCCAACCACGAACGTTGTCAGGCGGCCGACTCAAAAAGGGGGAAAGGGCTACACCCTTATTGGCCACCACGAGATCATGTTGCCACTCCTGGCTGCCTCCGTGATCGAGGAATTGGGGCGCCGCGGCTGAGGAAGGGCGAAAGGATGTTCTCTGATGCGCTGGGCAATTGAATCCATCGCGTAACCCTGCTCTCATACTGGCCATGCACTTCCTACCAGAGACCCTGGCTTCACCCCACCACCTACAAACCTGGTGGCGGGAATTGAATGTCTCCTATTTTCGGGGCGCGCTCCACCCTATTGAGATTGCGTGGAGCGCGCGATTGACTTCGTCGGCGGGAATGTTCGTCAGTCGGGTCGGACCGCGGCATCCAACCAGCAACGCTGGAA
>JBFJQA010000162.1:0-7106 GCA_041616875.1 Nitrospiraceae bacterium
AAGCGTAAAGTATACTTTACAAAATGTCAATCACCTCGACTAGCCGTACGACCTGCGTGGCTTCCAGCTCGACCCCGAGCCCGTGCCTCATCGCCACGCGTTTTTTCTTGCTGAAGAGGTTCGAAGACCACAGCGGGCAGAAGGTTGGCTGGAGAGAAATCAGATGCCCGTCAGAGATCGTGCGTGATCCTTGCGGCTGGAATCGCTGGCCCGACCTATTGAGCCCATTCGACGACTTTCCCGGTTTCGCTGGTGTCATACCCGCCCAGGGCGTCGATTTCTGCTCTGAGGACTCGGCTCACGAGGGTGTCGAGAAACATCTTTAAGGAAGCATGGGCCCCGAACAATGCCTCAGGGATTACCAGGTCGTATCGTTCCTGTTGGAGGGGAATAAAGTCTAACCCCAACAGCCTGGCGGCCGACTGTACGCCCAATCCGACATCCGCCCGACCCTCAGCGACCAGTCGAGCGACTTCGAGATGAGAAGCTGCCGTCTGCCCATAGCCTCGCACCCTCTGAGGCCGAATTCCAAAGAAGGCCAATTGTGCGTCCAGTAAAAGCCGAGCACCCGCGCCTCCCTCACGGTTGATCACTATGACGTCCTTTCTCGCTACATCGGCTACCTGACGAATCCCCTTGGGGTTCCCCCGTCTCACCACCAGACCTTGCTCCCAGGAGGCGTACGTCACCACTCTCACCCTCTGACCCGTGAGATGGCGGCGAAGGTACGGCACATTCGACTCTCCTGACTTCTGATCCACCAGGTGAAGACCGGCGACATGCACTTCCCCTCGCTTGAGGGCCTCCAAGGCGGCGACGCTGCCCATCGTCCACCCAACGACCGAGGCCTGCTCCCCTTGCCGCCGCAGATATTCTCCCACCAGGAATATCGAAGGATCACACCCTGCGACCACAACTTCCCCCTCGACCGCACGTCGATCCCGAAGCAAGGACACTTGGACTCGATGTCCCTTTGAGCCCTTTGACTTTGCGGCCGCCAGCTGAGGTCGCACCAGCCCATCGGCTGGGACGGTGAAATTTAACACCCCGCCCAAGCCAGCGACCGGGCGCACTAGAAGGCGTCCGCCGACACGAGCCACTTTCACACGGACCGGAGCCGAGCTTGATCGATCCCGCGGCATGTGTCCCACCCACTCGCCCTCCACGGTCTCGCCGGCTGAGACCAGATTGAAGAGATCTTCGACGCGACACTCCAGCACATGAGCCAGCCGAAGCGCCACCGCCGTCGTGGGGAGGTATTGGTTCGCTTCAATCCCGTAGACCGCCTGCCGGGTAATTCCTGCTAAATTGGCTAAGGTCCCCTGAGTGAGTCCCTTGGCCAGGCGACTACGACGCAGGCAATTCTCAATATTTCCTAGTGGTTCTGCCTTATGATTGTCACCCATCGTACTCGCACATCTATCAGGATAGTGGACATTCTGTCAACTATTCTAAACGGTGTTCATTGCCGTCGCACCGTTCCAGGAAGAAATCCTTCGAAGCTCGCTCACGATCCAGAGGCTCTTCCCTCGCGCGGACTCAGAGAGTACAATTGCCCCCTTCAGGCCTCATCCCGTAGGAGTGCATCTCGTGATCATTAAGCGGAACAGGCTATTGGTGCTGGCACTTACCGGTCTTCTTGCCATGGCATTCAGGTCGCTCGCGGAGCAGCCACCCCATGCGACGCCAACTCCAAGGTTGGGGGCCGTCGAGTTCCCAACCTCAGGCAACCCGGAGGCACAGCGGCACTTCCTCCGCGGGGTCGCGGCCATGCACTCCTTCTGGTATGAAGAGGCGTTGAACGCGTTTCGAAAGTCGACCACAACCCAACCGGACTTCGCCATGGGATATTGGGGCGAGGCCATGGCCCACAATCATCCCATCTGGAAGGAGCAGGACCTCGAAGCGGCCAGAAGCGTGCTCGCGAAGATACCCAGAACCGGGAAGATGACTCCGAGAGAAAAGGCCTACCTGAGCGCCGTAAGAATTCTGTACGGACCAGGCGACAAGCTTGCCCGCGACAAGGCCTACGCGGCCAACATGGGACAGCTCTACAGGAAATATCCCGAGGACCTCGAGGCCGCATGCTTCTACTCCCTGGCCTTACTGGGAACGGTGCGACATGGCGACCGTGGAACACGCACCCACATACAAGCTGGCGCCATTGCCCTGGAGATTTTTCGCAAGAATCCTGATCATCCTTGCGCCGCGCATTATGCCATTCACGCGTTCGACGATCCCGATCACGCCATTTTGGCACTACCGGCAGCCCGCCGGTATGCCCAGATCGCCCCAGCGGCGCATCATGCCCAACATATGCCGGCCCACATCTTTGTCCAATTAGGCATGTGGTCTGAGGCAGCCGCATCCAACGAAGCCGGATGGAAAGATTCAGTCGCCTGGGTAACCCGAAACAACCTTCCTATCAACCTGCGTGATTACCATAGCCTGTACTGGCTCCACTACACCTACCTTCAACAGGGACGATACAAAGACGCCAAGGACATCCTTGATCTTAAGCGAGAAGACATGAAGCAGGCAGGAACCGATCCACAATCACAATCCACTGGATATGACCGAAAAGTCAGCCGCTATTACCACGACATGGTGGCAGCCTATATCCTGGAAACCCAACAGTGGGAGGTGGCAGGAAGTTTGATTGATCAACCGGGACAGCCAGCGTCTGACGAACCAGACCCGCTGTCGACGTTCACCCTGGGATTTGCCGTTGCGAGGGCCAAGCAACCTGGAGCCATGGCCCTTCTGGACATCTTGGATCGTGCCCGTGAGCGTTCCGCCGACAAGACGATGAGGGTCGAAGACAAGCTCGCACACATCTGGCAATTGGAATTAGCCGCGGCCATCCAATTCTCTGCAGGCAACATGGATGGGGCTGTCGCCAAGCTTCGCGAAGCGGTGGAACTCGAGGAAACCTTGCCTCCTCCATCCGGCCCTCCAGGCACGATTAAGCCTCCTCATGAATTTCTGGGCGAGGTCCTTCTCGAAACTGGCCATCTTCAGGAAGCTGAAAGCCTTTTCAGAACAGCCTTGTATCGTCATCCCAAGAGGGCCAGGTCCCTCCTCGGCCGTGCCCGTGCCATCGCCAAAATCGGCGATACCTCCCGGGCTGTCAGAGCCTACCAGCATTTCCTTACGGTATGGGCCCAGGCCGACGATAACCTGCCTGAGCTGCTCGAGGCAGAACAATTCCTTCAACGGTTTGACAAAGCTGGAGAGACTCGTGAATCGGCCGAGGTCAATGAGAAGACCAAATAACCTCCTTACCGAGGACGTAGGTCGCCCCTGAATGCCTAACCACTTGATGTAGCAGCAGTTCACATATACAATTACACTCCGGTATACTAGAGCAACGAACCATTCTCTCACACGCACTCCAGCCCTACGCTATGGCGAATCCGCTCTCCTTGCCAAATCCCAGTGAACTCGCACCGTCTAATCGGGGGCGTGTCCTCGCATTGTGTGGAGTCTTGGCTGCCGTAATTTTTGTCTTCGACCTATTTGCCCCCTTGGGATACGCTGAAGCCGTCCCGTATGTCGCTGTGGTTCTCATTTCCCTCTGGTCGCCCCATCACAGAGACACGATGATGGTGGCCTCGGGATGTACGGTCTTGACCGTGGTTGGTTTTTTCTTCTCTCCGGCGGGCGCGACCGTCTTTATGGGCGAGGTGAACCGCGGTCTCGCGCTCTTTGCCATTTGGGCCACAGCCCTGTTGTCCTTGAAAGTTCAAGAGGCCGATGCCTCGGTCCGGGCCAAGAGTGAGATGCTGACGGGAATCCTCACTCACACACCAGCGGTGGTGTTCCAGTTGGACGAACAGGGGTATATGGCCAAAACGATCGGTAGAGGCCTCCAGCGAATCGGTCTCAAGCATTTCGAAGTAGCGGGAAGAAATGGTCTGGAGCCTCCACCAGAACTCCAGGCGCAATTAGAATCGGCACCAGCAGGGACACCGATGTTTTACGAGAGTCACGGCGTATTTAATGGCAGTCCGTGGTGGTTTCTCAATTGCGTGACAAGAGCGTCTCTGGGTGGGAAGGCGATCTTAGGCTTCGGACTTGACATTACGGACCGGAAGCGCGCGGAACGTAGGTTGGCTGCGCATCACGCAGTCACGATCGTCTTAGCCGAGACCGCCTCCTTTACCAAGGCCACCCCTCAAATCCTCGGAGCCATTTGTGAAAATTTGGGACTGGAAATAGGCGCAATTTGGACCATCGACCATGTCGACAAGGTGCTGCGATGCGCGGAGGTCTGGCATTCGCCAAAGTCTGGGGTGGGGGCTTTTGAGCTGAGAACCAAGGATACGACCTTCGCTCGAGGGATTGGTCTCCCTGGTCGAGTGTGGGAAACATGCGAGCCTGCATGGATTCCCGATGTTGTGGAAGACCCCAATTTCCCGCGAGCTCCTGTTGCCGCCGAAGAGGGCCTCCACGCCGGTTTCGCGTTCCCAATCCATACCGGCACTGAACTGCTTGCGGTGATGGAATTTTTTAGCCGTGAGGTTCAAGAACCGGATGAGGACCTCCTCGCTATGTTCTCTGCACTCGGTAGCCAGATCGGCCAGTTTATTGAGCATAAGCGAACTGAGCGTCGATTGGGGGCACACCACGCTGTCACGGCGGTCTTGACCGAGGCCACCTCCTTCCCTCAAGCAGCTCCTCAACTCCTGGAGGCGATCTGTGAAAGTTTGGGTTGGGAGATGGGAGCCATCTGGGAACTCGATCAGGCCCACGGCGTGTTGCGATGCGCCGAGGTCTGGCATGACCCCTCTGTCGAGGTGAAGGCGTTTGAGTCGAGAACACGGGAGATCACTCTCGCCTCAGGAGTGGGTCTTCCGGGTCGGGTGTGGGAAAGCGGAAATTCAGCGTGGGCTTCCGACATGACCCGTGATCCCTCCCTCCCTCGAGCAACAGTCGCGGCCCAGGAAGGGCTACATGCAAGCGTCTGTTTTCCCATCACGTGCCAATCTGAGTTCCACGGGATCATGGAATTTTTCAGCCGTGAAATTCAAGAACCCGACCAGGGACTGTTGAAAGTGTTTTCGGCCATTGGCTGTCAAATTGGCAATTTCATCGAGCAGAAAAGGAATGAGAAGGACAAGCTCAAGAGGTCACGATGAACGGCGTGGCAGCGCGGCTGCACAGGAAGGAACTCCTTTTCTCCTTTATCGGATTGCGCTACATGCCCGGCTGATTGCCTTTGACTGCTGCTTTCTCCTGCCGTGACGTAGCCGGCCTATTCTCAACACACGGACATCGAGTAGTGGGTACGACAGGACGATAACGCCAACAATCCCTTTATTCCGATGCAGCTCGTCTACGGCCTACATTTCAGGAATCTTCGCGGTGATATCTACGGTGGCTTGGTGGCCGCGGTTGTAGCCCTCCCTCTCGCCCTGGCCTTTGGGGTGGCATCAGGTGCCGGAGCGATAGCAGGCCTGTACGGTGCCATTTTCGTTGGTTTTTTTGCAGCGCTGTTCGGCGGGACTCCGGCCCAATGCTCGGGCCCGACCGGCCCCATGACCGTCGTCATGGCTGGAATCATCGTGCAATTCGGTCACGAACCGGCGCTGGCCTTCACCGCCGTCATCATGGGTGGGGGGATCCAGATTCTCCTCGGAATTCTTGGAGTTGGCCGCTACATCACCCTTGTTCCCTATCCCGTCATTTCTGGCTTCATGAGCGGGATCGGCTGCATCATCCTCATCTTGCAGGTCGGACCTCTCGTCGGCCATGAAGCCAAGGTCAAGGTGTTGGCCAATCTTCAAGCCATTCCGGAATTTCTGTCTCACCCCTATCCGCAAGCCACCCTGGCCGGCTTGGGCACCCTGGCCGTTATTTATTTGACGCCACCACGATTGGCGAAATTGATTCCGCCCACCTTGCTTGCGCTCATCGCGGGTTCGTTACTCACCTATTATTTCCTTCCCGCCGTCCCACTCATCGGTGATGTTCCGGAAGGCTTTCCAGCGGCCGTGGTGCCAATCCTTCATCTGGACTCACTAATGGCAATAATCGAGGCCGCCTTCGTGCTGGCCTTGCTTGGCAGCATCGACAGCCTTCTAACCTCCCTGGTCTGTGACAACATGACCCGAACCCAGCACGATTCGAATCGGGAATTGATTGGACAGGGCATTGGGAATATGGCATCGGGCTTCTTCGGTGGACTTCCTGGAGCCGGGGCAACGATGCGATCTGTCGCCAACATCCGAACCGGCGGACGCACGCCGATTTCCGGAGCCCTCATGGCGGTGGTCCTTCTGGCCACCATGCTGGGACTGGGCCCCCTGGCGGAACAAATTCCACTGGCGGTATTGGCCGGCATCTTGTTCAAGGTGGGCATCGATATCATTGACTGGCGATTCTTGAGACATGTGGTTCAAGCCCCGCGAGCCGACGTGACCATCATGGCTATTGTGTTGCTCATCACGGTGCTCGTGGACCTGATCACTGCAGTAGGGGTGGGGGTGGTACTCGCCAGCCTGCTCTTTGTGAAAAAAATGGCTGACATGGAGCTTGCCAACCTGCATGTGGTCACGCAGCGTTCCGCCGAAACACCTCTGAACCAACAGGAGGCGGCTGTCCTAGAACGGAATAAAGGGAAGGTGGTCTTAATCCACGTCGACGGTCCGATGAGCTTCGGATCCGCCAAAAATATGGTTCGTCGACTCGAAACGACACCCGACCTTAAGAATTTCAAATGCGTGGTATTGGACCTCTCCGATGTTCCAATTCTGGATGGGACGGCGGCGCTGGCGGTCGAGGATATGCTTCGAATCGTGCAGAGTCATGGACAACATTTATTTTTCGCGGGCATGCAGCCAGCAGTGACAAAAGTCTTGGAAGGCCTAGGGGTCTTAGACATCGTCAGGCCGGGACATCTCTACGCCCTTCGAATCGACGCGCTTCACCATGCTGCTCACATCGCCGGGTCCACTCACCCTTCCGACGTGCCGCCACCAGGCGGGAAGTAGACCTCGCCGAGTCAGCACGCTGCCTCGCGGGTCACGGGCTACTCATCCTCCAAGCTTTTCTTTAGTCGCCGATCCAAGGCAAAGCGCGTGAGGCCAAGATGTTTGGCAGCC
>JBFJQA010000163.1:0-7077 GCA_041616875.1 Nitrospiraceae bacterium
CCGTCTCGCGATCATACTTGAGCACAACAACTTCGACCTTGTCCCCGACGACGAACACCTCTGAAGGATGGCCCACTCGACCCCACGACATATCGGTGATATGCAGCAGCCCGTCAATCCCGCCCAAGTCAATGAAGGCCCCGTAGTCAGTAATATTTTTGACTGTGCCTTGAACAACTTGTCCCTCCTTGAGGGTGGCCAGCGTGGTTTGGCGTTTCTTGTCCCGTGATTCTTCCAACAGGACTCGCCTCGAGACCACGACGTTTCCACGCCGGTGGTTGATTTTTATGATCTTCAACTGAAAGGTCTTCCCCACAAGGGAATCCAAATCACGTACGGGATGGAGGTCAATCTGGGAGCCAGGCAGAAAAGCCTTCACCCCGATATCGACCATCATCCCACCTTTGATCCTGGAAAGAACCCGCCCTTCGACGACCGCTTCGTCCTTATAGACCTGCTCGAGGTCTTCCCAGATCTTCATCTTGTCTGCTTTTTCTTTGGATAAGATCAGGTTTCCCTCAGCGTCCTCCCGCTCCTCGATATAGACCTGTAAGCGGTCCCCCACCTGTAACGCCTTCATTTCCTCATTTGAGAACTGGTCGGCCGAAATCATTCCCTCGGATTTGTAGCCGATATCGACGACGACCTTATCCTTCCCGATCGCCACGACGCCTCCCTCGACAATGGTTCCTTCCTCAAAATTCCGAAAGGTCTCTTCGTAAAGGGCGGCGAGCGCTCCGCGATCGAGTTCTTCTTCCTGCGGCCTTGTACCCATGTTCATAAAGACAATCCCAATCCTCCGACTCCAGTCGGGTGCTGATAAATTTAGGACACCGTAACCCTACTCAGCGCTGAAAGGCCCGGTGGCCGGATGATGCCTGGGCCCTTTTGCCCATGGTGAGCCATCGGATGGATTTGTCGGTTGAGCAGCCTGTCTCAACTCGGCAATGCGTGCCATCACAGTCCGGCTGACGTATTGATAGAGTTCTTTTCCTGATCGTTGATTCGACGCTTGTGTGAAATCAATGGGTTTCCCGATCATCACACGGACCCTATGAAATCGAGGCCACCGAGCCCCAACGGGCAGCACCTTATGCGTTCCCTCCAAGTAAACCGGAACGACGGGACAGCCAGTCTCCGCAACAAGAACGCCGATTCCGGGTTTGCCTGGTCCTAACTGACCATCTCGAGATCGGCTTCCCTCCGGAAAAATTACCACCGCTCTTCCGCTCTTGATCAAATCGATGGCTCTACCAAACCCCGCCCGATCGATTCGACCCAACCTGATGGGAATCCACCCAAGCCGGCGCAAGATCGGTCGGAGGCCAGGAATAGGAAAAAGATCCTGCCGGCCCAAGAACGCGACACGCCTCGGCAGACCGGAACCGAGGAGAGGGATATCAAGGTAGCTCGCATGGTTGGCCGCAATGACCAGCCCTCCGTTCCTTGGAATAGAGTCTCCCCCAACCGTATGAAGTCGGAAGCATAGGCGACCAATTACTTTGAAAAAGACCCAGAGAGCCCCATAGACTACCCCACTCACCGCTTGGCCGCAATCACCGCCAACATCCGTGCTACAACCGCTTCGACTTCCAGCTGGGAGGTATCAATCACGTGGGCTCCTGGTGGAACCAATAACGGGGATTGAACTCGCGTTCTGTCGCGAGTGTCGCGTCCTTGGATCTCTTGCCTGGTTTGCTCAACATCGACGGGCCTCCCACTGGCTCTGACTTCCTGATGACGACGGGCGACCCGAATGTGTTCGTCTGCATCAAGAAAAAACTTAACGTCAGCCGAAGGGAATACCTTGGTTCCAAGGTCGCGTCCCTCGGCAACCATCCCCCCTGATCGACCGATACGTCGTTGGATTGGCAGAAGCCATGCTCGAACTTCGGGATAGGCCGAGACGACCGAGGCGATCTGACTGATCTCAGAGGTTCGAATCTCCTCGGCCACATCCTTCCCATCAACCACCACACGGGTGTACCCAAGGGCCGGTTCCAGCGTGATCGTCGTGATCTCCAGCAACTCAGCAACACCGGCCTGGTCACCCGGATCTACCCCAGCAGCCCTGACTTTCCAGGCCAGCGCTCGGTAGAGCGCCCCGGTGTCCAAATACAAATACCCTAGCCGCGAGGCTAGAAGCCTAGCCACCGTACTCTTTCCCACTCCAGCCGGACCATCGATGGTGATGGTCAGTTGAGGCGTCGAGGACTGTCGATGTTGATGTCCGGTGTTTTGGCTGTCTATTATAGCCCTCGTCACGAACTTGTCAATAATTCCAATAGCTTGTCTTCGAACCCAGGGAAGGATGTCTCAATACATTCAGTCGACTCGATCTCTGTAGGAGAATCGGCGAGAAGGCCAGCGATAGCCAGGGACATGGCCACTCTGTGATCTCCATAGCTGAGGCAACGGGCCCCCTTCAACTCCCCTGGCCCTTTTCGATCCGATACCTTCCCAATTCCATGGATGACCATCCCGTCACGCGTCTCGGTCATCCTGCTTCCCATCTTTCCCAACTCCGTAGTCATGGCCGAAATGCGGTCGCTTTCTTTGACCCGCAATTCCTCGGCGCCAGAAATGACGGTTTCGCCTTCCGCCAGGGCAGCTGCGACACACAGGATTGGAAACTCGTCAATGGTCTGAGGAATTTGATCGGGTCCGAGTCGTACCCCTTTCAATGTGGCGGAACGAACGCGAAGGTCTGCGACTGGCTCCCCAGACTCCTCTCGATGGTTCAACTCCCGCACATCGCCTCCCATCTCCCTCAGAACCCCAAGGACGCCGATCCTTGTCGGGTTCACTCCAACTCCCCGAATCGTGATATCCGAGTTGGGCACCACTGTAGCGGCAACGAGAAAGAAAGCCGCCGCTGAGATGTCACCGGGGACGCAAATGGCTTTTCCTTGCCATCCAAGTGCCGGTCGGCCTTCGATCACCAGTGATGTACCCTGCTGTTCGAAGGGTATATTGAAATGTCTGAACATCCGCTCGGTATGGTCCCGAGACAATTGTGGCTCCGTGATTCGGGTGACGCCTTCAGCGTAAAGGGCAGCAAGAAGCAGCGCTGACTTCAGTTGGGCACTGGCCACTGGAAGCTGATAGGTGATGCCACTGAGCCGGGACCCAGTCAGCGCCAATGGTGCCAATTCGCCTCCCTTTCGGCCCGCGATGGTTGCTCCCATATCACGAAGGGGCCTCACCACTCTGCCCATTGGCCTGCGCCGAAGCGACTCGTCTCCATTCAGGACGGTGAAGAAATCCTGCCCCGCGAGGAGGCCGGTTAAGAGTCGCATCTCAGTGCCAGAATTGCCGCAATCGATCGGACCTTCTGGCTCCCCCAGACCCCATCGGCCTTTCCCATGAACGACCAGACGGTCGAGATCCTCATCAATCCGAATACCCATTGACCGAAAGGCGCGAATCGTATTCAAACAATCTTCCCCTCGGCAATGGCCTGTGATCGTTGATTCACCCTCCGCCAGGGCGCTCAGTATGATGGCTCGATGGGTGACAGATTTGTCACCGGGAACCGAAACAGTCCCTTTCAGAGGTCCACCGGGCTTCATCGTCATCGACGCCATAGCGGGCTCACATTCACGTAAGAAGGATCACTGTACCTGTTCTCGTATTTGTTTGGCCTGTCCCATTTGCTGTTCCAGTCCGGGGCCGTCACCCGATTCAATCAGACGTTTGAACCGGTCTACGTGTCGCTGATAGATGTCAAGCATCTTGACGAGGTTCTCTCGATTCCACAGACAGATATCCCGCCACATCTCTGGTGAACTGGCGGCAATCCGTGATGTATCGCGCAGCCCTCCACCACCATACGCCAGGAGATCCAAGTCAGGCACCATGTCAGCGTGAATTTCGTCCAAAGCCGTCATGAGAGAGAAGGCCACCACGTGTGGAAGATGACTGACCGCTCCGAGCACCTGATCATGCACAAAGGGATCCATCTCCACCACCCGTGACCCAGCGGCCTCCCAGAGCGCTCGAATCGTCTCGACGGCGCGGGGATTGCTCTGGCCCGTGGGAGTCACAATGCACCGCGCCCCCTGGAACAGATCGACCGAGCTAGCTAACACCCCCGTCTTTTCCTTCCCGGCAATCGGATGCGCGCCGACGAAAAAGGCTTCCTTGGGAAGGAGCTCTTCAACTGTCTTCACCAAGACCCCCTTGACGCTCCCGACATCGGTCACAATGGTGCCCGGACGGACGGCGGACCCCCATGCCTTCAGATGGCGCTCATAGGTGTCAACTGGAGTAGCGAGAATGACAAGGTCGGCCCCTTGGATTCCTTCCTTCGGTTCCTCCACAAAGCGATCGATCGCGCCCAGTCGAACCGCAGCGTGTAGGTTCTCGATCCGCCGGCCGATGCCGATGACCACGCTGGCCATTTCCAATTGTTTGAGCACCATCCCCAACGAGCCACCGATGAGGCCGACGCCGACAATTGCAGCCTGCTTGAAACGAGGCGCCACGGGTGTGCGTGAAGGTGTCCTGGTGTTTCTGGCCCTGGGTCGCATAATTGGCGAGACAAGAACTTCTCGGGCTGACGACTCACCAACACAAAACAAATAAGGACGTTCAGCGGCTAAATCTCTCGACCGACCGCCGACGCGATCTTTCCCAGCTCTTGCATGAGATCCTTGAACTTGGTCGGTTTAATGGATTCCTCTCCATCGCAAAGGGCGCACTCTGGGTTGGAGTGAACCTCGATGAGAAGACCATCCGCCCCGGCTGCCACGGCCGCTTTGGCCATTGGGGCAACGAGGTTCCATTTTCCTGTCGCATGGCTGGGATCGACAATGATGGGCAAATGGGACAATTCCTTCAGGGTAGGAATCGCGGCTAAATCCAATGTATTTCGATATTGAGTCTCAAAAGTCCGGATGCCGAGCTCGCAGAGCATGACATTCCGGTTTCCTCTGGACATGATGTATTCCGCCGACAACAGGAATTCCTTGATCGTGGCAGAGAGTCCCCGTTTCATGAGCACCGGCTTATCGTACGCGCCGACCTCCTTCAGCAGTTCGAAATTTTGCATGTTGCGTGCGCCGATCTGGATGATGTCGGCCTTGGCCAGGAAGAGTTCGATGTCCCGGGGATCGAGGATTTCGCTCACCACGGGAAGCCCTGTTTGTTTTTTTGCCTCGACGAGGTAATCCAATCCTTCCCGACCGACGCCCTGGAAGGAATAGGGGCTTGTACGCGGTTTGTACGCACCCCCCCTCAGAATACTGGCGCCGCCGGCCTTGACGTCGTGTGCAATGCCGACGGTGAGCTCAAGTTTCTCCACCGCACAGGGGCCTGCCATCACGGCGATTTTTACACCCCCAACCTTGACGCCGTTCACATCAATGACGGTGTTTTCTTTTTTGAATTCGCGGCTGACAAGCTTCCAGGGCGCCAAAATCGGTGTCACGCTTTCAACGCCGGGAAAGGCGATGAGTGGCTGATTTGTAAGAATTCGATCGTCGCCAATGATGCCGATGATGGTACGTTCTTCTCCCTTTGACAGATGTGTTTTCAATCCCAGTTCCCGAAGACGGTCCAGGAGATGATCGATCTGGGTTTCGGTGGCATCTGGTTTTAGTACGATAATCATAAGTCCCTCTTGTGACTGTGCCTATCCACCACACACTGCCTTGAGTACCTGTAGGAATCGGCTGTTTTCCTCGGGTAACCCGATTGTGACTCGAAGCATTCGACCTGCAATGTGACGAACAATCACGCCACGGCGAAGCAATGATTCAAACACCTTGCGTCCATCTTGATTGGCGTCAAAGTAAAGAAAATTGGCTTCGCTCGGCAAAACTTGAAAACCAAGGGCCGTGAGACCCGCCTTCACCTTGGCCATTTCAGCCTCATTCATGGTGCGACTTTTGACGACATGTTCCTCGTCGGTAAGCGCAGCTAACGCGGCCTCTTGAGCCAGGCTATTGGTGTTAAAAGGTGGACGGACCCTGTTTAAGAAGTCAGCGATGTCGGGAGTGGTCAGGGCATATCCAATGCGCAATCCGGCGAGCCCGTAAATCTTGGAGAAGGTTCGGAGGACCACCACATGACGGCCCTTCTCGAGATAGCGCAAGGCATGTGGAAACTCTCCGCTCCGAACGTATTCGTAATACGCCTCATCGAACACGACGATCGTATCGTTCGTCATCTGCCCCATCAACCACTCGACTTCCGTGGCCGTCACGATTGTCCCGGTCGGGTTGTTCGGGTTACAGATGAACACGAGTTTTGTACGTGAGGTCACAGCCTTGGCCATGCTGTGCAGATCGTGTTTCCATTCGTTCAGCGGAACCTCCACGACCTCCCCGTGGGCTGCAGTCACAACCAGCTTGTAGATGACAAAGGTATGGTCGGCCATCACTGCTTCATCGCCGGGTGAGAGAAACGCTCGTGCGAGAAATCCGAGGATCTCGTCTGACCCGTTCCCCAACACAACTTGGTCTGGCTTCACCTTCCATCGATCAGCCAGGGCCTGCCGCAGTTTGTGGGCGCCGCCATCGGGGTATCGGTTGAGAGAGTCCATTGCCTTGGCGAGAACCGCACAAGCCTTGGGGGAGGGCCCTAGAGGATTCTCATTAGAGGCCAGCTTGATGGCGTGGGGAATACCGAGTTCGCGCTCCAACTCCTCGACCGGTTTCCCGGGCACGTAGGGGACCAAGGAGGCAATATTCGGGTGAACTCGTAAGGTCATGGCATCATTGATGGGCGGGAAATGACCCTAAAATTTTCAAAAAGAGGCATCGACCTTTCACTTCTTCTATGGCTTTCTTCACCCGATCTTCTTCCATATGGCCCTCAATGTCTATGAAAAATATATACTCCCAGGCTTTCCGTCTTGAGGGACGCGACTCGATCTTCGTCATGTTGATTCCATGCGAGGCAAAGGGTCTGAGGAGATCATAGAGGGCACCCACCTTGTCCTTGACCGACAACATAATGCAAGTTTTGTCCCTCGCGGTGCGGTCGGAGGGTTTCTGCGAGAGCACTAAAAATCTCGTGAAGTTATTGACATTGTCCTCAATCCTCGCCTTGAGAACCTTCAGGCCGTAAAGC
>JBFJQA010000164.1:0-7075 GCA_041616875.1 Nitrospiraceae bacterium
CTAGCCGCCCTTCTGAGCGCCTGCACGACTCCACCCCCTATCCCTGCGTGGTTGGACACAATCCAACGCATGCCGGTCCGGACCATCTTGGTCGATGGCCATCGAATCGCCTACTTGGATGTCGGCAGCGGCTCCCCCCTCATCCTGATTCACGGGTTCGGGGGTTCCATGTGGCATTGGGAATACCAACAGGGACCGCTCACGTCCGCCCATCGTGTGATCACCCTGGACATGATCGGTTCCGGCTGGTCGGACAAGCCGGATTGGGCCTATACCCCAGAGGAGCTGGTTGACTTTTTTCGCCGATTTATGGACGCCCTGCAGATTCAGCGCGCCACTCTCGTGGGGAACTCTATGGGAGCGGGCGTCGCCATCGGTATGGCCCTGAGCCACCCGGAGCGCGTGGATCGTCTCGTCCTCATTGGGGGGTTCCCGGCGGGTGTCCGAGAAAAAATCGCCAGTCCCAAGTTCAAGCGCGCGTTGGATGCTCGACCGCCGGTTTGGCTCGCTCAATTGGGCAATTGGCTCTTTGGCCGGAGCATGACGGAGACGGTTCTGAAAGAACTGGTGTACAATCATAGCCTCTTGACTCCCACAGTCATCGATCGTTCCTATCGGAATCGGACCAGGCCAGGCTTGGTGCACCCCATTCTAGCTCAGATTAGGTCGCTCCCCCTCTGGGAAGAGGGGTTCGCCCGCCGCCTCAAGGAAGTCTCCCAGCCCACTCTCATTGTGTGGGGAGCGCAGGATCGCATATTTCCCCCGCAGACTGGGCAGGAACTTGATACCATCCTGCCGCACTCATCCTTTACAGTGATTCCAGAGGCTGGGCACCTACTCCAGTGGGAGCAACCGGAGGCGGTCAACCGCATCCTCTTGCAATTTCTGCAGTCCTGAACAAGAGTCTCAACATCTCAACCTATCGAACACATGAAGTCGACCTCATAACGATGAAGAAACGGAGGGAGCACGTGATGCAGACGTCGCAGCCAAACATACGTGTAGTCATAGCGGTTTTGGCAGTGATGGGGCTTTCCGGGTGTACTCAGCTTGCCCCGTCATCCGAAAAATCCTTCATGTACAAGGACCTTCCGGTGGCTCATGGCACCGCCATGGCCGGGGAGGGACATACTGTATCGTTCAAAGGAACATCCTTGGACCTGGAAGGCCCCGGCATCAAGGTCGGCGATCAACTACGACCGGTTCAGGTGACGAAGGGCGATCTCAGTTTGGTGAACCTTGCCGACACAAAGGGACGAGTTCGGATCATCAGCATCGTCCCTTCGCTCGACACGAAGGTCTGTGAACAGCAGACACATTATCTGAGTGAGAAGAACAATGGCCTTGACCAATCCGTTGACCTCATCACAGTGAGTGTGGATACGCCGTTTGCCCAAACCCGTTTCGCCGAAGAAGCCAGCATCGCCAACGTGACGTTCCTCTCGGATTACCGAAGCGGCGCGTTCGGGAGAACCTACGGATTGCTGGTCCCAAAACTCCATATTTTGGCCAGAACAGTCATGGTGGTGGATACCGACAACGTGATTCGATTCATGCAAATTACCCCGGAGCTGGCCCAGATGCCGGACATGGAGGAAGCCTTCAAGGCAGCGCGCTCCCTCATCAACAAGGGGATGGCGTCACTCAACGCGGGGATCAGGGAGAATGGATAACGTCTGATACGGTACGGGTCATCGATCCGGCATGCTCACCATGCTCATCGATTCTACGGGCCATTCCCTATCTGAGGCCTGTCCTTTTCTTTTCGGGCTTTGCATGGGTCGGACTCACCCTCCCGTTTCCGAATGGGATCAGCTGGCTCTTCTGAGGGCGCCACACTCCCCGCCTTTTCCACTTCTCTGCCTTAGGATCCAGAACCATGGCGGGTCCTAAGGGACTGGCTCTGTGTCGAGGAGTTATCAAAACAATCACGTCCCTTCATCGTCTATGCACAGCCCTGTTTGTTCTTTGATTCGCTCTTCCCGCTCGAGACCGAAAGGAGCCGCGACATGTCGTTTTCCGAACAGCTTCGGAGGTTAGCCAAGCCCATTTGGGATGCTCAGCTGACACATCCATTTGTGAAGGCCTTAGGAAAGGGAACTCTCCCGGAACAGAAGTTCAAGTACTATATTCTTCAAGATGCTCGTTTCCTCGGTGACCTCGCGCGAGTGTTCGCGGCAGCAGCGCACAAGGCACCGGACGCTGAGTCAGCCATCAAGTTCGCCAACCTCACCGAAGAAACCTTTGTGGTTGAACGTGGCCTTCACGAGGGCTATGGAAAGCGGTGGCACATGACCCCCAAGCAGATGGCGACCGTTCAAATGGCACCGACCACCTACGCCTACACGCGACACATGCTGAACGTGGCCCAGTCGGGATCAGCCGCCGAGATCACCGTGGTGGCACTTCCTTGTGCATGGATCTATTGTGTGGTCGGTCAGCACTTCTCAAAGATGGGTGCACCCCATTCCAAACATCCGTTTCGGGACTGGCTGTCCATGTACAGTTCACCCGAGTTCGCCGAGGTGCAACAGTGGATGCGCGCGAAGGTGGACCGTTGGGTCAAGAAATCAGGGGATGATGAAAAGCAGAGAATGTTGGAATCATTCATGGTAAGTTCTCGCTATGAGTGGATGTTTTGGGAGATGGCGTGGAAGGAAGAGAAGTGGCCGGTGTAAAAAGGTGGAGCCTAGCCTGCTCCTCGTTTTCTCGCGTCTCGGAGCGACTCTTGCGGCCTCTGCCCGTTGAAATCCATCCGGAATCCCTTCAGCCATGGTCGAGATTTACCCTTGCCCCTCGAACTGGTAAGGGGTGACAGGGCGTCTTATGAATGATAAAAGATAAGGGGACTTTTTCGCATAAGACTTTAAGAACACCTAGGTGAATTGCTATGCGCTATTCAGTTTTCCTCGAACCTATTAAAGAAAAAGGATTGGAAGGCTATTACTACGCTCATGTCCCCACCTTGGACTTAACGACCCACGGTCAGGGGATGGAGGGGGCCCTGGGAGCTGCTCAGGAATTGGCTGAAGCCTGGATTGCCGAGAAACGGGCACAAGGTGAAGACGTCCCCATAGAATCAAGGCCCCTGATCACCCAAATCGAAATCTCCGATGCCCTTCTCAGCTCGTGAGGTTTTGGCTAAACTGACCCGTGCGGGATTTGTTGAAGTTCGCCAAGCCCGGCAGCCACAAGGTGCTCCGCCACCCTGATGGGAGGCAAATATATGTGGCTATGCATCCCGGCACCCTTCCGAGCGGGACCTTCCGAAAAATTCTGAAACAAGCAGGGTTGACGGAGGACCAGTTTCGAGTTCTGTAAAGAGCGACCCCTCAGGTAGGAGCCAGGTCCTAACACTATGAAACAAGTCTTAACTATTGCGGGATCGGATTCGGGTGGGGGAGCGGGAATTCAGGCAGATCTGAAGGCCATGGCGGCCAATGGTGTGTATGGCATGACGGTGATCACTTCGATCACCGCACAAAACACCAAGGGCGTCACGGGCATCTACGATTTGCCGGTTTCCATCATTGAACAGCAGTTGGATGCCATTTTCGATGATTTCGACGTGTCGGCCGTCAAGACGGGAATGCTATCGTCCGATACCATTGTCGAGGCGGTAAGTCGAAAGCTGGCGAAGGCCAACGTCCCTAACTTGATTGTGGATCCAGTCATGGTCTCAAAAAGTGGCCATGAGTTGCTCAAACCCAATGCCATTGAAAAAGTCAAAACCGACTTGATCCCTCTCGCGCTTGTGGTCACACCGAATGTGCCAGAGGCGGAGCGTCTCTCCGGACTGGCGATCCGAACCCTGGCGGTGGCCAGACAAGCTGCTAAAATCATTCATAAGTTGGGATGCAAGTATGTGTTGATTAAGGGGGGCCACCTCTTGGTCGAAAAGGGCGTCGATCTTCTCTATGATGGGAGCTTTTTCAACATGTACAAAACGAAATTTTTCGATACGCCCCACACCCACGGTACTGGATGCACGTTTGCCTCCGCCATCGCGGCGCAGGTGGCCCGGGGCAAGCCTCTGCCCGACGCTGTTCAGGTGGCGAAAACTTACATTACCGAGGCGATCCGCAATGGTCTGGCCATTGGCCACGGGAAGGGCCCGACAAACCCCTTCTATTTCATTAACGACTGAGAGTACGGCATGGCACAACTTGAGTTCCGCCCTCCGGTATTCTTCCTAACCGGCGTGGCCTGGTTAATTGCGTCGGCCCTGCTCGGCCTCGGCCTCCTCCTTGGCATGGTCTTGGGGCACCCCCTCCCGCCTTTTTTCCGTCTGCTGCACGTCCACGGGGCGTTGGTCGGCGGCGTCGCTCAAATGATTCTTGGCGCACTGCTCGTCTTCATCCCACCCTTGCTGATGACCGGTCGCGACCAGTCGGAATCACATCCGGCCCTGTACCTGACTATCAACGGTGGGACGATCATCCTTCTCATCGGATTTGGAATGAGACACCACATGGTCATTTCCATTGCGGGCTTGCTCATCGTCGGGGTTTTCCTGGCCATCCTGGCACAAGGGATTCGACAAGCTCGCTCCAGTTTGATTTCCCCCCCGCTCAATCTATGGTTTTATGGCGTGGCTCTTCTGGTGCTGCTAGTTGGCCTCGCGCTTGGAGAAGCCTTGGCTTTCCGAGTCATTTCGCCAAGCGATGTCGGGCATGCTCGCTTGGCACATATTCATTTGAACCTGTTGGGATTCGTCACGTTGACCATTATCGGCACCATGCACAACCTGTTTCCTACGGTCGTCAACGCCCCGCTTCACAGCCCGCGCGTGGCTCGTCTTACATTTTTCCTGATGCCTCCAGCCGTGGTCGCGTTAATCGCCGGCTTTCTGCTGACCAACTTGTGGGTCCAAATCATTGCAGGCGTCGTACTGGTTGTCGGTTCCCTTCTCTACGCCTACAATATTTTGCGGACATGGATTGCAGCCGGCAAGCCGAAGAACATTGCCTCGGACCATTTAATGGTCGCCACGGTGTTTCTGGTCCTGGCGATCGCGGCCGGCGTCTTGGTGAGCGTCAACTATCTTTGGTACCCTCCGATAGTTCCCTTCGGCACCCTCCATCTGGTGGCCTACACGCACCTCGCGCTGGTCGGGTTTATTCTTCAGACTATCTTTGGAGCACTCTCGCACTTGCTTCCTACCACCCTGGCGGTACGGCGGGTTCCCAGCCACAAGAAGCGAGGCCCTTACCTCGATCAGCTCACGGAGACCATGGGTCGATGGCGGGGTCTCCAAGTCGCCACCATAAGCCTCGGGACCCTCGGACTGGCCGTTGTGGCTTCCCTTGTCTGGCAGTTCCCGCTCCGGTCACTTCCTGTGAAAGCGGCAACCTGGACCACCATTGTCTTGCTCTTCCTGAGCTTTCTCCTGTTTTCGGTGAAACTTGGGCTTCTGTGGGGGAGGCGACCATCCGACTAACGCTCCTCTCTTGAATATCCCCCTGCCTTGCTTTCCTCACCCAAGCATTCGCCTTTCTGGTTTTCGCTGCTGTTCAGACAGTTCACTCACGCGCCGTCCGTTGCCCTGATGCCGACGGTTTACCTGTGCCCGGCCTTCCTGGCTAACCCATCAATTTTGAACGGGAACCTGTCTGCTATACTCTCTTGGAAGGTATTTCTAGATAAAAGGGCAACACAGCCTGTAATGACCACTGAAGAGGGGTGATTCCCATGCCTGAGCCTGCCATCAACTTCGTCCCTGAAAACTGGCTAAACCTGATTGAGGTTCTCAGTATTCCCATCGCTTGGGTCCCAGAATTTCAGCGGGCCCTCTTTGATTTTCTCTTTTTCCCCTCAGGCTGGATGGCGGGCTTTTCTTACCTATTCCTCCTTTTCCCGGCCATTATGGTGTTGGGAGGAGTCTGGTGCACCCAGCTATCCCTCTACACCCTTCCGTTTCGATCCGGGAGAGTCGACTTCATCAAAATGATATTGATGGCATGGTGGGACGCCGCGCTGGCTATTTGGATGTTTTGGGTCGGACTGGGACGCTTTCTCGTGGTCGTTCTCGGATGGGTCTTTACCCTCAGTCGTCTGGCCCTACAAATGATTGTGGAAGTAATCCGGCAATTGATCATCCTGCCCTTTTCGAAGACGGGCCAAATGACCCAAAGCTACTTCCAGCCTGGTGTGCCCTGGATCGCCTTCCTCCTGGTCCTGTTCTGGGGCCTCATGGAGGCGGTGATCTTTACGTACACGCTATACCCGACGGTGACGGAGGTGATCAGCGGCATCGTCGGTAAAGAAGTGCCCGAGTTCACGGGAACCATCCTGTTCATATTCCTTTCGTTTCTGATCTTGGGAAGCTTCGCCTGTTTGCACGCGCTCGTGGAAGCGCTCAAGAACAAGGATTACAAGTTCTTGGTTCAGATGATTCTTGTCGAAGTTTTCGTGATGACCTTCGAGGTCATGTTCCTCTACCGAGAGCTCGTCGATGCGATTACTCCTTGGATTGCTCAACAGACAGGCGAGCAGTTCCGTCCTGGAATCGGATTTACCCTGTCCATGGCGACTTTTGGGTGGATCGGCATCCGTGGGATGACCTGGTTCCTGTTCGGCCAGTTCGGGACCCCGCCTTTGCTGGCCTTTATTTCACGCAGGCCGATGGTACATCCGGAACCATCCTCTGTCCCTATGGCAGCGGTCGCCTCGCCCGCCGAGGCCTGGTGGAAAGCCCCCATTGAAGAGTTCAAGCTGGAAACCGAGTGGCTGCACCAGAAAGCCAATGAACTCCTGGAGTTCGTGACGTTGCCTTTCATCCACGTTGTCGCCGGATTCTTGAACTTCTGCATGATCTTGGTGACGGGACGGCCGGTCTTTTCAATTCCATTCAAGAGCCTGCAAGACGCGCTGCAGATGCGAGAAAACCTCCCGTTTCCACGGCTCCAGCCCAAGAAGGCAAATGTATGAAGCGAATCAACACGACATCCACACTTTCCCTGTTTTGCGCAGCCTTCCTGCTCTTTCTGACGGCAGGGTGCCTGATTCAGCCTGGTGACCGAAAACCTCGGACAACGCTGTTCGTCGGGGTGGATGCCAGCGGGTCCTTTAAACA
>JBFJQA010000165.1:0-7060 GCA_041616875.1 Nitrospiraceae bacterium
AGGCGGTCCAGGTCCTTCATGCTCATGGTCAGCAGCTCCGTCATGCCCCCCTCCCTTCAGCGGAGAGGGGTCTCTGTCTACCTGCCGGACCATGAAATTTCTATTGCACGCGATCCTGAAATTTTAAAAGAAACGTAACAGAGGGCCGAGTCTCGCCTTCCAGCCGGGGCACCCTTGACGTAGATGAGCTGAACACACTAGGCTGAGCGACGACGTCAGTGAAGAGGCCCTGAAGCCTGGAGCGGATTCTGCCGTGAACGAACATTCGGACGCCATTCTGGTCGTCGATGACGAACCGGCCATGCGGGACCTGGTACACGATGTCCTTGAAGAAGAAGGCCATCGGGTTACCCTTGCCGGAAGCGGCCAGGAGGCCCTGAAGCACCTCGCGGAAGCACAGTATGCCGTGGTCCTGACGGATCTGCGGATGAGGGGTATGCAAGGCATGGAGCTCATGGCGGAGATCAAGCGAGACTACCCCGATGTGAACGTGATTCTCATGACGGCTTTTGGTTCCGTGGAAACCGCTGTGAAGGCCATGAAGGAAGGGGCGACCGATTATCTCGTCAAACCGATCAAGACTGAAGAACTGATTCGGGTCACCGAACGGGCCGTGCGGGAGGCTGGTCTACGTCAGGAGGTGGCCCGGTTACGACGTGAGGTCCATAAAGAGTATAGCTTTCACCAGATCTTGGGCAAGAGTAAGCCGATCCGAGAGGTTTTCGATCTCATCCGGCGAGTTGCGGATAGCCCGACGAATGTGTTGATCACCGGCGAGAGCGGGACCGGCAAGGAGTTGGTGGCCAAAGCCATCCATTACAATAGCAATCGACGCGATGCCCCCTTTGTACCCGTGAATTGTGCCGCGATCCCGGAGGCCTTACTGGAGAGCGAATTGTTCGGCCACATGAAGGGCTCATTTACGGATGCGAAGGCTGACAAGCGTGGGCTGTTTGAAGAAGCTCAGAAGGGAACCGTGTTTTTGGATGAGATCAGCGAACTTCCGCTCATGCTGCAGGCCAAGATACTTCGGGCGATCCAGGAGCGAGAGATCCGCAGGGTCGGCGCCACGCGCTCAATCCCCGTTGACGTGCGGATTATCGCCGCCACAAATCTGGCGCTCTCGGAAGAGGTGAAGGCCAAGCGGTTTCGAGAGGATCTCTATTATCGGTTAAACGTGATCGAGATCAGAATTCCTCCGTTACGAGAGCGGCGAGAAGACATTCCCCTGCTTGTCGAGGCCTTTCTGAAAAAGTGCGCCGAGGCAGGCCGATTACAGGCTCGGGGGATCAGCGAACCTGCGCTGGCACTCCTGGTGGATTATGCCTGGCCGGGAAACGTGAGGGAGCTTGAAAACGTGGTTGAGCGAGCCATGACATTGGCGCGAGGAGAAAGAATAGTGCCCGAAGATTTGCCGATGACGATCCAAGGTGCCCGAGGCGATCGGCGGATCCTCGACGAGGCTGCCGAACGAACCTTGACCTTGGAGGAAGTGGAAAAAGAATATATTCTCAGAATCCTGGAAAAGACCGGGGGGAATAAGTATCAGGCCGCCCAAGTTCTGGGAATTGACCGGAAGACGTTATACCGGAAGCTGGGGGAGATCCAAGAAAAGGCCCGGGAATGAAGGGGAGGGGCCTGGTCTGAAGGCTGACCAGACGCGTACGATTGTGAGTCGTAAACCTACCAAGAAACCACGCCCGTCGGGACTATCTCGCAGTCGGAAAGCCGGAGAGTCTGCCAAGCCACGACAGAAGAAAAGCGACTCCGCTCCGCCTCGGCAGCAGCAACACTTCAGACTTCTACTCGAGTCGGCGGGAGCCGTCATCATCGGGCTGTCGCGAGATTACCGGATCTTGGAATGGAATCGTGAGGCCGAACGTTTTTTTGGCTGGAGGCGCGATGAGGTCTTGGGAAAAGATTATATAGAGACGTGTCTGCCGGAGGCAGATCGAGGAAAGGTGTTGACTGAATTGGGCAAAGTGCTATTGGGCAAGGAATCATTGGGGTTTGAAAAAAAAATTAAGACCCGTGGTGGTGAGGAGCGTACCCTGTCATGGAGTGCGACAAGGTGCCTGGATTTTAAGAGAGAAGCCATTGGGATCCTGGCAATCGGACAGGATATTACCCCACGGAAAACGTACCAGACGTTGGTCGAAGAGAGTCAGGCGCAGTTGGCCGGTATTATTCGTTCAGCGATGGATGCCATCATCACCGTCGACGACGAGCAACATATCACCATTTTTAACGGCGCGGCCGAGCTGATGTTCCGTTGTTCAGCGGCAGAAGCCATTGGCCAGCACCTCGATCGATTCATTCCGGAGCGATTTCGACGTGCCCATAGGGAACATATCCAGGTGTTTGGAAAAACATCGTTGAGTTCACGGAGCATGGGAAAGCTAGGAACCATTTTTGGGATGCGAGCCGACGGCCAAGAGTTTCCCATCGAAGCGTCGATTTCCCAGGTCGACGTGAAAGGGAAAAAATCGTTCACGGTAATCCTTCGCGACATCAGCGAACGTCTGGAAGCCGAAGAGAGGGCAACAAGTTTTGGGCGGATTCTCGAGGAGTCTCGAAATGAAATTTACGTCTTTGACGAGAAGACGCTGCGATTTCTTCTGGTGAATCGAGGGGCCCGGGAAAATCTTGGATATTCGATGGAGGAACTGCGAAACATGACGCCCCTGGATTTCAAGCCCGAATTCACACCGGACACCTTTGCTGATCTTCTTCGACCCCTCCGCACCGGTGAACAGCCGAAGGTCCAGTTCGAAACGGTACACCTCCGGAAGGATAAGTCGGTATACCCCGTCAATGTTCATCTTCAGCTTTCAACCTGGGCCTTTGGGAAGGCATTCGTAGCGATTATTCTTGATATTACCCGTCGAAAGCAGACCGAGGAGGAACTCCGACAGGTCGAGCGCCTGGCGGAGATGGGCACCCTGGCCTCGGGTATGGCCCACGAGATTGGAACGCCGATGAACGTGATCCTGGGGCGTGCCGAATATATTCTGGGCAAGACTCAGGAGGACGGCACGAGGAAAGGTTTGCAGACCATAGTCGCCCAGGTCGAGCGGATTACGAAGATAATGAATCAACTGCTGGCCTTCGCGAGGCGGCGTAGGGGTGAGCCGCAGCCCGTCGACTTGCGGAGATCCATTGAAGACAGCCTCGAGGTTTTGCACGAACGCCTTGCGCGACACAGGATCCAGGTTGAAAAAACGTTTGATGCCTTAGCGACGACTGTCCTGGTCGATCCTGACCACATGACCCAGGTGTGTCTCAATCTGTTCATCAACGCCATTCATGCCATGTCGCAGGGCGGGACGCTGCGCATTGGCCTGGGATGCACCAAGGATTCAGTGCGGATGACGGTGGCCGATACGGGGCATGGAATCCCCAAGGAAGACCTCAAGAAGATTTTCACGCCCTTCTTTACGACCAAGGAGGTCGGCAAAGGAACCGGACTCGGACTGACTGTGGTGCATGGGATCATCCAAGAGCACGGTGGGTCCATCGTCGTCGACAGCGAGCCCGGAAAGGGCACGACCTTCGCCATCATGCTGCCGGTTCCCTCTTCGTAGTTGAGGAGCTCTTGAACTGCTCCTCTGGTCGTGCCAGCTTTCATGCTTGTCAGCCCCTTGCCCCCTTCCGAGCAGACTGTAGCATCCTGCGCCACCAACCCCGCCTGAAATGGGGTGTTTTTCTCCAAGGGTAAACGACCTGTTCGGCGGGGATCTCTTCCTTCTGTCGAAATGCTCCAATTCTTTTAGGATCTTTGGGAGAAAAGTCTGGGCGCATCCTGGCATGTCGATTGCCTAGATAAGGAGGCAAGAGAAACAAACCGGGGGAAGGTGAGCCGGTGACTGATCAACGGACTGGTATTCTGCTGGTGGAAGATGATCATGAAATGCGGAGTCTCCTCTGCGATGAGCTCTGGGATTTGGGCTATCCTCTGAAGGAAGCTGCCGATGGGGACGAGGCGTTACAGGTGGTATTGGACAAGCCTCCGGCGTTGATTGTCACGGACCTGCGAATGCCGGCGGGGGGACTCGACTACTTGGCGCGGCTTCGAAAATTTGCCCCGTCCTCTCCCGTCATTGTCCTCACCTCGTTCGGAGATGACCAAACCAGAGCCGCGGTGCTCCAGGGAGGCGCGGCAGCCTACTTTGACAAGCCCGTCAGGCTTGCAGAGTTAAAGGCGGCTATTGTAAAGTTGATCGGCAATTTCAACGGCCAAGGCTCTCCTCAATCATAAAGCCGGGTGCTGGGGGAGAACGGGGTTGAGAATCTAGCAGCCCCTAAATCTTCGGGGCAAGGAACACTCGAGATGGCCGGATCTCCTGGAATCTCTTCCTCTTTTCCTTTCGCCGACCCCATATTATCTGCTCGTGTCGATGCTCTGCGGCTACTGGCCGATCGCGTATCCGATCGCGTGATGGTTATAGACCGGGGTCGCACCATTGTCTATGCGAACGAGCAGGCTTGGAGGGGAGACGAGCATCGGCTGTACCGGGAACGCCCAGCGAAATGTTATGAAGCCTTCCTCAATCAGGCCGACCCCTGCGGGTCCTGCCCAGCCACCGAAGTATTTCGATTAGGTGAGGTCCGATCCGTATCGTGTTCTGGTGAAATGGACGCCGGCCGGTGTGGGATGCGCCATGCCATTCCTCTGATGTCCAGCCAAGGAACCGTGGACTCCGTGCTCGTTCTCTTGGGAAACGAGTCTCGATCACCCTCTGGCGATACCGCCCCACTCCATCATCCTGAATCCAGGCCTCCTGCTGTGGGTGGGGACGCGCGTCTCGGGGAGCTGATCGGACAGAGTGCATCGATGCGTCAACTGTTCGACATGATTTATCTTGTCGCGGACAGTCAGGCCACCGTCCTGCTCCAGGGCGAAAGTGGGACGGGAAAAGAACTGGCGGCGCGGACCATTCACAGTCTCAGTTCTCGTCGGACTCGACCCTTTGTGGTCGTAGACTGCGGGGCGCTTCCTGAAACCCTTTTGGAAACCGAGCTGTTTGGCCATGTGAAAGGCGCCTTCACGGGGGCCGTAGCGTCCAAAAAGGGTTTGTTTGAAGAAGCGGATGGAGGAACGCTGTTCTTGGATGAGATTGGGGACACCAGCCTCTCTTTCCAATCCAAGCTCCTCCGGGTCCTACAGGAAGGGGAGGTCAAGCCGGTCGGGAGTAGCCGCGCGATGAAGGTGGACGTGCGCGTCATCTCTGCGACGAACAAGGATCTCCTCGAACGGGTCAAGACAAGAAGGTTTCGGGAAGATCTGTATTACCGTCTGTCGGTCCTGCCGCTGTATTTGCCCCCGCTTCGAGATCGACGGGAAGACATCCCGCTGTTGATTGGTCACTTCGTCGCATTGTCCAGCCAACGGAATGGCAAACCTGTGAGACCTGTGACGCCTGATGCGGTGGCGACGCTAGCAGAAGCCCCGTGGCCTGGAAACATTCGAGAGCTGCAGCATCTGATCGAGCGTGCAGTCGTCACGACCCCTGGGCTCGTACTGACGCGAGAAGATTTTTTTCAGTCTTTACGCGCCAAGGACATTCCCTTTGATCTTCGCGTCGCCACGCGAGAAGCGACGAGGAACGCAGAGCGTATGAAGATCCGGCAAGCACTGCAGAAGGCTGCCGGCAATCGGGCCAAGGCGGCGCGCATCCTCAATATCAGTCGGGCGAGTCTCTACAACAAGCTACGCGCCTATGAAATCGGATAGCCTCCCCTCACCGGCTCGATTCCTCGTCTGATTTCATAACCCCCATTGACCCCTTCCATCCGTCGCGCTTCGGTAGGAGTCTTTCATGACCTCTTTTGCCCCATTTCCCAATTCAACTGTCTAATACTTTGGACGCTTCATGCGATTGATACTGCTTACTTTTTCTTTACTCACCCCAGGCCCTGTCTAATTTCGTGGAAAAGCCCTTGACCGCGAAGATCAGCGACGTACTCGATGGCCCTGCTAAGGCACTAATTTACAATGCGAATTTTCTCCAAAGAGATTTGTAGAGCCTGGATGACAAATAGGCACAGGGGTTGCGGAGGAGGATACCGCTGGTGAAGGTCTGGGTGATTTTGGACCGGCCTCCGAATTACCCCACTCCCGTCTCAGGATGGGGCCCCTTCACCAGCCCTTTTTCCTTCTAGTGAAAGGGCTTGGGAAAAGAGGTCGGTGTTCCGGACAACTTTTGTAAGCAAAGCATGAGTTCATTTATTGAGCAGTCACTATTAACCGCCGTGGTGTTAGGGGTAAAGAGCGGCAATAAATAAGGGAGGCCGTGTTATGAGGTCTTTGTGGAATCTATGCAGATGGGAAGTGGGTCGGGTCACGACCGGTCTGCACCTTGCGGTATTGGCGTCTGCCTTGGTTGGGGCGCCGGCCGTCTTCGCCGCAGATACGGCGGAGACTGGAAAGCAGAGCCCGGCGAAGTCCGTTTCTATGTCGGGATGGGCGGAAGCCTTGAAGGGTCAAACCGTGGTGGAAAATGCCATGGAGGGCCAGGCCGAGCGGGCCGCGATGGTGGAAATGCAGCATCAGCGCTTAATGGATCAGATGCAGCGCGAAATGGGTCATGAGCCGAATAGCGGGACGTTTAACAACATGTCCATGATGCACCAGTATGGGGCAGGAAAGGCGAATGGCTTGCTCATGTCCAACCCCGACGTGGAGCCTGTGTCCACAAAAGGGGGCCGGTGTCCGGCTGGGGCGCCGGTCAAGGAGTACGACATTTCTGCGATCAGCGTCGAGGTCACATTAAACGCGTGGCTCGATTACTACCCGGGGTACATGTACGTCCTGACTGAGAATGTCGACAAGGTCAGAGCCGAAGAGGCAAAGAACAAAAAGGCAAGAGAGGTTGTGGGTCACCATGATCCCGGCGCGATCATTCCCGGGGTCCAGAACCAATGGATTCAGCCCTTGGTCATTCGGGGAAACCAGGGTGATTGCGTCAAGTTCACATTGCGCAACAAGTTGGAATATGGCGAAGATGTCAGTTTCCACATTAACGGTTCGGATATGGTCATGAGCAAAACCGGAAAACCC
>JBFJQA010000166.1:0-7020 GCA_041616875.1 Nitrospiraceae bacterium
ACGTCCTCGGGCATTTCGTCAACAAGCCCTAAAATCACCGAAATATCATGGGGCGCGAAGGACCACAGGATGTTCTCTTCTCGACGGATTTTTCCCAAATTGAGCCGATTGGAATAAATGTATCGAATCCTTCCCAGCGCCCCTTCATTAATTAAGTCTTTCAATTTCAGAATGGCGGGGTGATACCAGAGGAGATGCCCGACCATCAGGATCCGCCCTCTCTCTCGAGCCAGCGCCACCAAGGCCTCCCCCGTGGAGAGAGAAAGGCAGAGGGGTTTCTCCACAAAAACATCCTTGCCTGCCAGTAAGGCCTCCCGCACCAGGTTTGCGTGGGATTCAGCTGGTGTGGCAATCGCGACAGCCGTGATGGTCTCGTCACCCAAGACCTCGCCATACGAGCCAAGGGGCCGGCATTCCGGGTACTGCTGTCCTAGCTGCTGCAAGGTTTCTTCATTGCTATCACAGACCGCGGCCAGCGCCTGCAGGTCGTGAAAGTTTCGAACCAGGTTTTTGCCCCAGTAGCCTGATCCCACCACCGCAACTCGAGGCATCAGAGGTTCAGAATTCTGTACGTCTTGATGTGCCATGGGAGAAACATGAGGCCTGGACCTCACGTGATGATCGGGATAGCGTTACCCTCGGGTTAGCAGAAAATAGTCTAGACCGATTCCCTTGTCGTGTATTATAGCCAAGTTTTCTAGGTGGTCCACCGGAGCGTCGTTTTCTCCGGCAGCGGATGGGTCACATTAGGGACTCCCTCGAGTTGGTCCCTGTGATACTTTTTGAGCCGGCGGTACCAGATGGCCAATTGATCGGATTCCAGCCCTAAGTTCATGGTGGTTTTGTGCAAGTGTCCCTTTTCCTGAAGTTCGATGATCGCTCGATCTTGTCGAAGCGCCTTGCCGGCAATGATCTTTGCCAGCCAGACCAGCGGGAATGCATGTCGAAGGAAATTCCATCCCATCGTGAAATCCAGGCGCGACAGGTGGTCGGTGAGCGGCGTCACCACCACCCTGATCGCCCCCCAGCGACTCCCCACTTGGAAGGTTTCGATGTGAATCCCCGGCAACAGAAAATCGACGGTCGCCTGTGCCGGAGCCATGGTCGGGTTGAGCACCCGGAAGACGATCGTGTTGGGCAAGGTGGTCTTGATGGACACCGTTCGAAAACCAAGGGGTAATCGCGTAAACTCCTTTTCCTTCAACCGAGGGACATGCCGCTGCCGAAAAATCCCATTGTGAATGTATGGCACGTGAGCAGGGTCGATAAAGTTATCGACGGCCAAATCCATCCTCGCGTTGGCGGTGAGTGACATACGCAAAGTGGAAATGGAACTCCCGTCAGGAGGTTGCGGAAACGAGGGAGGACTTTGAGAGGCTTGGGGAGACTGCTCGGTGCCGATATAGACCCAGATCCAGCCCTCCTTTTCCTCAACTGGATAGGCGCGCACGCAGCTGGATTTGGGTTTCTCACCATTCTGGCTTCCGAGATCCGGGATCTCAAGACATTCACCCGAGCCACTAAAGCGCCACCCGTGGTATGGACAACGAATGGAATCTCCCTCCTGCCGGCCCGCTGAGAGGGGCACTCCCCGATGGGCGCAGCGATCTTCAAGGGCATGCACCACATCAGAATCATCGCGAAATAACACGATCGGCTGATTCAACAGCTTCGTCGCCTGTTGCCGGCCCGCCCGAATCCAACGCGAGTCGGCTGCGATGTACCAAAACCCTTCAAGCATAGTCCCTCTTTCCTTATTATCTCGTCGCCCTCATGGATGTCGCCGGGTCACATGAATGCGGGAGGGGCATGATCCAGTCGATACAGCGCCTGGGGATCAAGACACGCCGCACCTGATACGACTTTGGTCCCTCCCTCGGGTGTCGCCCGGAAGATGTCGAGCGCCTGACTATAGTGATAGGCACATCCGATCTGTATCAGCAATTCGGCGAGTTGCTGGGGAGGCTCCCACTTGGCGGTGAGGAGCGCGGTCCGTGCGGGGTTGCGTTGGCTGAACATAAACGAGAGATGGTCAGGATACCAGTCAGCACCGCCGGTTGCATAGGAGACAAAGAGCTGAGCTTTAGCGGCGCTGCAGAGTTCCGCCAGATACCCATTCGTGAGGTGGCCATTCTCTCCACAGTCCAGCCACTTTCCCGGATGGGAGAGAGGGGCATGGGCGGCGTAGGTTCTCAGCTCGAGCAGTTGCTGTTGGGATGCAAGCACGACGGCGATCGGACCAAAGCGCTGAATCAGGTCCTGAATAACACCCTCTTTGACGGCGGACTTTCCGGAATTGGTTGGGCCACTGTCGGCATGTACCAGAGTATTTCGATCTCCATCGGCAATGAGATAGCAGTTCCGCGGCATCTCCAAATCACAGGGATCTTCTCCGAAGAACGGCACGGAGACCACAGCGCCTCCTTCGAAGGCCCACTCCTCCCCGTGGGCCAGCTCAATAATATGAGCGAACCCCAGTTCTCTCAGAAGGGATTGATAGTCATAATACAGGGCGCGACGGTTCCGGCGACTCGGGACGACCACCGGAATATCCTTGGGAATGTGCAGGAGTGTCCTCGGGTCAACATGGTCGTCATGGTCATGGGTCAGGAATATAGCCGATGGCCGCGGAAGCAAGGAATGCCACAGTGAGGGGACGGGCGCCTCCGCAAACCACGGCAATAACCAGGGGTCGAACAAGAAAAAATGGTCTCGCGCACGGTACAGCAGTGCGGCATGACCAAGATGGATCACATCGCGATCGCACGTTTCCGCAAGCCAATGTTCCCGCACAGACGAACGGGGGGACAGGCTCAAACAGTCGTGCTTGTGGAGAAGCTCCATTAGGTGGGTGAGTTGGTATGAGATGTCGCGGCCTGATGAGGTGGCCACGGTCTTGGCTTCGGAGACAGTCCGCGACCCGCCCAAAAAACCCAGGAATTTTCCGACCTCGGGACCGATTGGCCGGTCAAAGCCCAGCGGAATTGCCTGCCGCTTCACTGCATGAAACACTCGAAGCCCCGTATTGGTCACCACGGCAGACTGACTTGGATCCAGAGGAAATTCCCATTGAAACGTCCCATCAGGCGTTCGCCCACAGCGGATGAAACGGCTAAGATGTGGCCGCGACTGCACGAGTTCTCCGTAGGCGTCTTCTATGCGCGTCCGGGTCGAGGGATCATCCAAGGATGCCCGACGTGAGAACACGTCGCTGATGGCCGTCTCGATTGAACTTAACAAGAGGCTGTGGGCTTCATGGAGGCTGGCCACCACATCCGGCGCGACCCCACCAATAAAAGGAAAGGGGCCCGGAGGCTCGCCGCTTTCCAACTGCACCCAGGTCCAGGGAGAGAGTCCCACATACTGACTCTCTGGCAAGAGATCCCATACGCGGCTCATAGGTACGACACGCGCCCCTGGGTAATGAGGACCACTCCGAACTTCTCGCCGCCCCCTCCCGTGCGCCAAAACACCGTTCTACGTACTCCTAGACTTTTGGACTGACCATAGGTTCGAACAAGATTTGGACAGTATTGCCATCTGGGTCGGCCAGGTAGAAGGAATAACTGTTGTCTCGATGACGTTTCGGCTTGTGCAGGATTTTGCCGCCGAGGGCTTCGATCTGGCCGGAAACCTGGTCGAATAACCGATCCACGGATTCGGGAGTGTCCACGATGAACCCAAAATGGTCGAGCACTTGTCCCGAGCCATGCGCATACAATTCCTTGTCTGGTCCGGGAATCTGGTGCAAAGCCAGGTTGTCGATCCCAGAGCTCAGGTACACACTGTTCGCATCCGGCTGCCACACCACCCGCATCCCGAATACACTCTCATAAAACCCTTGCATGCGAGGAAGATCACGAACGCGCATCGCGACGTGACGCAATCCTCGAAGACCTGGCCGGGTCTCGGGATGGGTCATAGCAGTCAGGATGTCCCCTCCACGTGCAATCACCGCCCTGCGCTCAAAATAGTCGGGTCATAGTAAGTCTGAGGTCTGCATCCGTCAATTGAAAATTGACAGATTTCCTCTTTGCCTCGCCTTTCAAGACCCCCCCTTCGATTTGACCATGTCCGCATGGTACCATTTGAACAGTGAGGTCATGCACACACAAGTATACAGACAGAGGAGCCCATGATGAAGCCACGTGAGCAGATGCGAATTTGGTTCTTCAGCGTTCTTGTCTTTTTAGTCGGTCTCGCCACGCTCTATTCGCCACGCACATTTGCAGGCCCGGACGGGGGGGCGGAGATCATGGGGAACGATGACGCCCCGATGGTGCTCATACCGGCGGGGTCCTTTCACATGGGGGTTCCAGCCGGCGCGCGTGACGGAGGTCGGGATGAGTATCCGAACCACGAAGTGCTCCTCAAATCATACTACATTGATACCTACGAAGTGACGAACGGACAATACCTGGAATTTGTCAGGGCAACAGGCCACCGCAAGCCACAGCACCCCTCCAAACCGGACCGGAACCTTTGGCAAGATGGGCTTGTGCCGGAAACGATCATGGCCCGGCCTGTGATTAACGTGGACTGGTACGATGCGAACGCCTACTGCCGGTGGGCCAGGAAACGTCTTCCGACTGAAGCTGAATGGGAAAAGGCAGCCCGCGGGACAGACGACCGCCGATTCCCGTGGGGCAATGTGGAACCCACCGATCGACACCTCAACTACAGTCAGGGCTGGATCGGAGAGAAAACTCTGATGCCGGTGGGAAGTTACGAGGCGGGAAAGAGCCCGTATGGACTGTATGACGTGGCCGGAAACGTCTGGGAATGGGTGGCTGACTGGTACGATCCCTTCTATTATGAAAAGAGCCCTCCCAAGGACCCCAGAGGCCCGGAAACCGGGACGCACAAGGTCATCAGAAGCTCAGGCTGGCAAGTTGAAACCCCGCAAGTGCGCATATTCACCCGCATCAAAAGCGACCCCAAGGATCGGAATGAATCCACAGGCTTTCGGTGCGCTAAGGATGCCTCGTGAGCCTCGCAGATGGAGCATTCCACCTTCAATGGCCTGCGTGTTGCTTCGTTTGAGAGCCGACTCGCCGAAGCCATGGTCACCCTGATACGGCGCCACGGCGGAGAACCGCACGTCGCCCCATCTCTGCGTGAAATTCCCCTGGAGCACAACACCGCGGTCTTCGAGTTTGGCAAGCAACTTATTGCCAATCAGATCGACTTGTTGATCTTGCTGACTGGTGTTGGAACTCGGGCCATGGTACAGGTGCTCAAAAAACAGTATTCGCCCGATGCCATCAAGGCAGCCCTCGGGAGAGTCACGCTGGTCGCACGAGGGCCAAAGCCCGTTGCCGCCCTGAAGGAACTTGATCTCTCTCCCACCATTACCGTGCCTGAACCAAACACCTGGCGCGAAATTCTGCAGACTCTTGACCAACATCAGCCATTGACGGGGCTCCGTGTTGCCGTACAGGAATACGGCACCTCGAATCCCGATTTTCTAGATGCGTTAGGCCATCGGGGGGCAAACATTATCCGGGTTCCGGTCTATCGATGGGCTCTTCCGGAAGATACCGCGCCTCTACGCAGGGTCTTGGACGCTATCCTGGCTGGCGACATTCAGATAGTCCTGATTACGAATGCCGCGCAGGTGGACCATATCATGCAACTGATCTCGGAAGCCGGACAGGAGGAGCAGTTTCGTCAGGTCCTTCAGGGGGTAATGGTAGCTTCAATCGGGCCCACAGCCAGCGAACGCGTCCGTAGTTTTGGGCTCCCGGTCGATCTTGAACCGAGCCATCCCAAAATGGGCATCCTCGTCAAAGAAGCCGGCGAGCAAGCTGATGTCATACTTCGCAAGAAACGCGGACTGCGAAAAACTGAGCGGGATTCGTGATCCGTGCGGAGTGAGTCGTGAGTAAGGCCTGTTCGCGAAGCCTATCCCCCGCACATCATTTTCTCTCCATTAGGCTTCAGTCACCTGCTACCTCTTTCATGATCCAATGTTCACCCCTCACTTGACTTCAATCCCGAACTGAGGAGGAGTAATGGCTTCGCTTCGGCACCGGGGACAGCGACTGGGCTTGGTCAGGCGGGTTCGTTCGCGAAAGATGTACCCACAATCCATGCAGGCTGAAGGCTCGATGACAAATCGGCGTTTCCGATCTCGGACCACCGACTTCACGATGTGTGACAAATGATCTTCAACCTGACGTTCCGACACGCCGACAATCCCGGCCAGTTGTCGAGACGAGCGACGCGTTCCGGTGATTTCGCGCACGATCTCCTGGCGAACCGTCTCCCATCGCTCACACACCTCCCCTTTAACCCACTGAGGATCCTTTGGCACAGACACACCCTCTACTCACACAACCTGTCCGGACTTGTACGCGTATCGAAATGATCCGTCAATTGCCGGACGGTGACACCCTCTCCTCTCCTGTAAAGCGACAACGGGCATTAGCCGATGTCCGCTCGTCCCTCCAGCCAAGGCAAACTGGCGAACGCGAGGAAATGATTTCTGAGGCCAGGCAGTTATGCAATAATAGGGTGCCACAATGAAAGCCCTCGTGAAAGCCAAACCAGAGCCAGGACTGACCTTAATAGAGCGACCTACGCCCACACCGGGCCCCTCGGAGGTCATTGTCCGGGTCCGAGCGACCTCGCTGTGCGGCACGGACGCGCACATTTACAACTGGGACGAGTGGGCGAGGTGCCGCCTCCAGTTACCGCGTATCATCGGGCATGAAATGTGCGGAGAGGTTGTGGAGGTAGGTCAAGGTGTCTCAACGCTAGAAGTTGGAGACTTTGTGGCAGCGGAATCGCACGTGACGTGCGGAGCGTGCTTCCAATGCCGGACCGGTCAGGCACACGTGTGCAAGAGCTATCGTATCCTTGGCATCGACCTGGATGGGTCCTATGCCGACGCGGTGGCATTACCGGAACGCATCTTGTGGAAAACTGCGCCGGACATTCCACCCGAAATCGCCTGCGTCCAAGAACCGCTTGGCAATGCCGTCGACGCCGCCTTGGCGGAGAACATTACGGGGCAGA
>JBFJQA010000167.1:0-7002 GCA_041616875.1 Nitrospiraceae bacterium
CGACGGGGTACATCAAGTCCGACATCACCGAGGACGGGTACGATTTCAATGGATGGATCCTTCAGTTTTATCAAGAAAACTGCGACGGGATTGTTCAGGCAGATGGGCAGGGTTTCTTTTCGCCTAAGGGAGACCTCATCATCGAAATGGGGGACGCCTAGGCACGCACATCGGAAATGTGGTCCTTGCCCCGAGAGCGCCTACCGATTCAGGCGGAACACTGGTTCCGTCGAGCCCGGGCAGGGATACTCGAAGCAATCCCGTGTCGGGAAGGATGTTCGCACTGCTGCATTGGCTCCTTTCCTATTACTGTGCTGGATGTCACCGAGTTGAGACGTGGCCTGGCCTCTCTTGACGCGATCGTGCGAGAGCGCGTTGAAAGGCGAGCGCGCGGCCAAGCCTCCACAATCGAAGAGAGCTTCCCCCGTTTGCAATCCTCTCCATTCCTTGATCAGTGGGGTCAGCCCGAGATCGATGCCGCCGTGGACCACTTGGGTGAGCTTCCCTGCCCTGCACTCAATTCGTCCGGAGCCTGTGATGTCTATTCCTTCCGCCCCATGACCTGCCGGATGATGGGGATCCCGGTTGAACAGAGTGGCCGAGTCCAAGGCGCCTGCGAGGTTCAAACCTTCGTCCCCATCAAGCGTGTCGCCCGAGCTCTCCGTGACGAAGAGGACCAGCTGGCGGCTCAGGAGCAAACAGCCTTGGACTCCCTACGTACCACCCTCCCCGTCCAGGGGGAAGAAGTGCTCTTACCCTACGGGTTCCTCCTCGACCGCGTCACACTTTCTGAAACACGCGAACCCTACCCCAAGACCCTCGGCTAGACAGGTTCAAAAGTCCTATGGTAAGGTGCGCGCTTCGGGAAACGCATGCGCCTGTAGCTCAGCTGGATAGAGCACTAGCCTCCGGAGCTAGGGGCCACAGGTTCGAATCCTGTCAGGCGCACCACCTCGTGCAGCGATGCGTTCACGCCTTACGTCTTCAACTCGGTGGGCCGTTAGCTCAGCTGGTAGAGCAGCTGACTCTTAATCAGCGGGCCGCAGGTTCGATCCCTGCACGGCCCACCAATTAAATCAACATCTCCTGAAGCGTCACGCTCAAGATTCTCCGCTCCTGCTACCATTTTGCTACCGCTTCCGCCGTCCAGACGGTCGACCGCTGCTTTATTTCCGATCGGAAGTTACTTGCCATGAGTTAGGCTAGGAAATTTCTCCAGCTATCCTGAACGACTTTTTCACTTCTTCAAAGACGGACTGGTATTTTGAAAAGTAATACCTGGAGGGAGCTTCATAGGTAATAGTGTAGTGCCATTTCTTGAGGATAAACCCACTTTTTACTCCTTTGACCCGTAGTCCTCCTTGATTTTCGTAGCCATACACAAGCCTATAGCCGAGGTTTTCATCAAGGGTATCTGGAGCATTTTCTGCAATATGTTGTTTTGTTATATTGGGATTTGCACGGATGTTGTCAACAACTACCTCAGCTACCTCTTGAGGCAACATTGTGTGAGAAATCTTTTTCTTTGTATACAGTAGGGATTCGTCTATTGCCGTCCTTTTGATGACTATCATTTGAAGGACAACCCCCTCTTTGGTGATGATCAGGGCGTCCTCCACCCTATTGGCCTTCCTCCATCCTCTCGGGAGTTCTACTTCGAACTGTTGTTCAGTATCGGTAAATTTCCCTCCAACCATGACCCAGGGCTGTGGGACGCAGGCAACCAAGGTTAGCAGTACAAACCAGGCAAACGACTTTTTCGCAGGCCTAATCATTTGAGTTTACTGAAGCGCTTCAAGGTACTGTTCAATATATTTCCGATCGTGCGCATCCGGAGCCAGTTCAAGATACCGTTGCAGCTCAGTTTTGGCTTTCGTTTTCTGGCCGGTCTTGTAATAGACCACACCCAATCCCCGATAAGGTTCGGGGAAAGAGGGGGCATGCGATGCCGCCTGCGCATACTCTTGCAGTGCCCTGTCCAGGTCCCCTTCCTGGCCTCGTTGCCGGTAAATCTCCCCTAAAAGGTAGTGCCCATTCGCGTGGCGTGAGTCTCTCCTCAGTAGTCTTTCAAGCCCCCTTTGGGCTGAGGTGAATCGCCCCATAGCGAGATCAAGCTTGGCATTTTCTATCATGACTGGGCCAATCTGTTCGGCAAACCTCTCTTCACCTTTGTCTCCCTCTTGGTCGGGGTAGGAATCCTCTATGAGACCAGTGTAGCTTTCAATCCTATCCTCCAACCGGGGATGGGTTCCGAAGAAATACGGTTCCTCTATCTGTTCCTCTTCAAGATCCTTCTTCATATGTGCAAAAAGCTTAGGCGCCTCACGCGGGTCATATCCTGCCTGTACCATTAACGACAGCCCCACTCTGTCAGCCTCGGCCTCCAGCCCCCTCGAATACCCTGTCACCGCCGCGGTGGCTCCAATCACCCCAAGGAGGCTCGCGACATCCCCATACACACCGAAGGGGGCAAAAAGCACCTGAAGGCTGGCAAGGGTAGCTGAGGTATTCTGAGTGCTTCGTATCGCTTGGAGAGTATGTCGATTAATAAAATGGGTCATCTCATGACCCAACAGGGTAGCTAACTGGGCCTCATTTTCCATTTTAGAGAGAATTCCGGTATGAACATAAATTCCCCCATTCGGATAGGCAAACGCATTAAGGAGAGGATCTCGAACGACTCTCACCTTCACAAACAAACCCTTCCATCGAGCTTGCTCCGGAACAAGGCGTTGAGCCACCTGATTGACATAGGCTGAGAAAGCTGGATTGTCGTAGAGATGACCACTGTGGTCCCATTCTTGTTCTTGTTCCCTAACCTGGTTCCACATGCGCTTTTCGTCTTCTTCCAGTTGAAAGCTCTCCCCCTTGCTAATAGGTGCAAGGTCGGTTGACGCGCAGCCACTCAGGCCCCACCACAATAAAACAGCTCCCAGGATCTCTTTGCTTGGAGTTCGCATTTATTTCTGAGGCTGAACGGGAAACTTCCAAAGCAGGTCCTTCACCAAAGTGGTAGCTTGTTCGGGATCTCTGAGATCCTCGCAGTGTCCACAGTAGACGAATATGTAAGCCAAGATTTTGCCATCCTTGGCATCAACAAGCGCCATACTGGCTGCAGCAAAATCCTGTTGAGGCACTGCCGCGACACCTCCTAATAACCCAAGAACCGCCATGCTGGCCTGTAACGCCTCACGTCCCCCGCTTGAAAACTGGTCAATGCCTTGAACCACCAGGAGCGCATCCGCCTCACCATCCAGATCTGACACTTCTTGGCCAAGAGAGTATTCGAAGGCGCTTACCTTGTCAGGAAATATCTCTTGGCCGGACCCGTAGGTGTGTCGAAGGATCGCTGCGTTCACCGCAGAAAATAGCGCCTCCGTTTCACGAAGGTTGGACCTTTGCTCGGGGGGCAATAACTCCTCGACAACATGTTTGACAGTCAGGCCGTACTGGCGATGAAGTTCTGTTTTCAAGGCTTTCATCAAGTTTTCTCGTTCTATAGCAGCCCAGTCATCCCGTGTTTCCCCTCCTCCTGCCGTCATGTGGACCACGTCAATCCTAAGGGGCAAGATCGTAAGGACCTGAATCCTTTTTGAATCCATGGCGTAATCTGGATGCAATCGGAATCGAAATTGGGTATCGGACACTCGTGCGGGTTCCTTTGCGGGAGGAGGTGCAGGTTCTTGAGACGGTGGTGGTGAAGGGGAAGAGGCACAACCGGCAAGCAATAATCCGGCTATCTGGAGGGTTAATACCTTGGTGGCATTCCTCACGATTAGTTCCTCCCCCTCTATCGTGAACTGCTGTTCGGAAAAGGAGGGCCTTGAGATGAAAGCCGTGGAACCAATTACTTGCTAACTCTTCATATTTCCAGACACATTCACCTAACGACAACATTGGTCGCTTTTTTAAATTCAGGCTAGCAAGAACCTCGCAGTTTGTCAGTGACGTAATTCACACCCAAAACAATCCTATTGTCAAGGTTTGGAAAATACCATAAACATTCCATTGCCATAAACCCTGAGAACCATGCCCCGTAGTCGCTCACCAGCAGTAGCGGTATAGTACCTCCGGTCTAATGGGTAATCACTCGCACAAATGAGCGCTCGAAAGGGTCACGCCACAGCGTACTATTTTCCTTCGCCATTCTTTATTGAATCGGGCCGTTTCACAAACAACCGTTTGACACCTCTGGTTGGGCCACATCTCCATGCCAAGCAAGCGGCGCATTATGCCGATAGCGCATCCGCAAGAGCACGCAGCAGTTTTGCCCCATCACCATGCCATGCGCTACCGTGCATGCACGCGAGTGTTGTTGGGTTTGTCGAGGCTAGCCTCTCAAGCATCACACCTGCGTTCTTGGTGTGTGAAAAGTAATCCATCCCGCGGCGGAAAGCCTCGCTCGGCCCAAGAATGTCCGACTCCGTGATGGGCGGAAGATCGGTGCCTCCCTGCGTGAATAAGTCGCCACATAGCAACGTAGAGGTTCGTTCTTCTGTTAGGAAGCCGCATTCCCAGGCGTGCGGCAAATGCGGCGTGTCGAACCAACGCACGGAGTGCTTTCCCAGAGGGAGGAGCGCTCCATCGGCGAGCGCCCGGGGCGCCCGATCAGCAAGGTCACCGATCGATACCATGGCAGCGACAGTGCCGCACAATGGGACAGCCTGTGGAGCGGCGACAAGCCATTCGTTGAGCGAGCCGCACTCGTCGGCCTCCACATGGGAAAACGCAATGTAGCGAAGTCTATCGACCGGGAGAACGCTCGCCACCGCCTCACGTATGAGTGGAAACATCTTTCGCGGGCCGGTGTGGAAGAGCAGGGGCTCATCATCCACGATCAGGTATTGGTTGAAGGAGAATCCGCCTGTAGCTTCGATCACAACCGGCGTGTTAATGCGATAGATGCCGTCTGCAACCTCGTGCACATTCGTCCCGGACTGCCTGTTCGTAACGGTCATCAGATTCTCCTTGCCGTGGATTGAGTGGTGGTGGCGTTGAGGCACGTATCGTCTAACTATTGAATATGCGGGTCTCCTTATGTCAGTCGTGAGAATTGATTGCTTTCAAAATCCTTTCTTGAACTCAACCGGGTATCTACAAACTCGGGTCCCTGCTTTGCATCCCATCGCTGGACGGCATTTTCCCATAATGGCTGCGGGCATGGAAGGGGAACACCGCTGAGCCCACCCGCCGGACCTCTCGACGGCTTCCTTCGTGCTGGTTTACACGCCTCCGGCCAAGGCAGCCCCGGCCGGTTGATTTTGCACGGGATTTCGCGCATGGTTGCCCGGGTTTAATAAGAAACGTTTTTGCAGTAACCTACAGCACTGGAAATATCAAACACAAGAATTGCAAGCTTATGGGGACATAGCGTTGAAGGGAGGGTACCGTGCGGAAACATATTCTTCAGTCTCAGGCCTTACCTGACGAGCGAGAGATTCCGGTCGCGTCGATTGGGACTGTCTTTGTGACCTCCGAAGAGGCTGATCACCCCATCGATCATGCGTTCGATGCTCAACGAGGCCCGGGAGGAACCCGGTGGGTCGCTGAGAAGGCCGGTGAGCAAACGGTCATTATTGCATTCGACACGCCGCAATCCATTGGTCACGTCAGTCTTGAGGTTGAGGAACATGAAATGAGCCGGACTCAAGAACTGCAGCTCTCTGTGTCGGGTGACGGCGGGAAAACCTATCGAGAGGTCCGCCGTCAAGAGTTTAACTTTAGTCCAAGTGGCACCACCTTTGAACGTGAAGGATGGGACTTATCGGAGGCGAATGTCACGCACGTGAGGTTGTGGATTAAGCCTGATAAGGGAGGCAAGCCCTGTCGCGCCACCTTGACCTCGCTCGCCTTGAGGTAACGCTGCTGGGGGCAACACTCGAATTGACCGACGACTGACAGGATCGCGGGCCCAATGCCGCAACGGGACGGCTTGCGTGAAAGAGCAGATATTCGGGATGCGCGGAGGCTGGCGGATATGGTGAGCCGGCTGGGACTCGAACCGATTCGGAGGGATCGGCCCTCACCTTACAAGCACGAATGACCTCTCATGGAGTCCACTACTTAGAAACTAGCCCTTTCCAAGCCTTATCAGATTTTGCCAAGCGCTTACAGGCTTTTGTCCTATATTGGATAGCCGTCCTACCCCGTGGGTCCCTGCGAAGAGACAACATCTCACAGGGTTTTCAGGTCGATCACGAAGCGGTAGCGAACGTCTCCCTTGAGCGTCCGCTCGTACGCCGCTTCGACTTGCTGCATGGGGATCACCTCCACATCGGAGGTAATGTTCTTCTCCGTGCAGTAATCCAGCATCTCCTGCGTCTCACGGAGCCCGCCGATGAGCGAGCCGACCAGAGTCCGTCGCTTTAAGAGTAAGGAGAAGGCCTGGACTTCTATAGGGTTGGCTGGAGCGCCTACGAGGGCCAGAACCCCGTCCCGGCGTAACAGGTTGAGGTACGCATTGAGATCATGATCTGCGGAGACGGCATCCAGGAGGAAGTCAAAGCGATTGGCAAGCGCATCGAGCTTCTTTGGATCTTTGGTCAGCACAAATTCATGGGCGCCCAGTCGACGAGCATCCCCCTCCTTTGATTGCGATGTGCTGAGGGCTGTCACCTCAGCGCCCATCGAGGCCGCGAGCTTGATCGCCATGTGCCCCAAGCCGCCGAGGCCGACGACCGCCACTCGCTGTCCTCGCCCCACGTGGTATCGCCTGAGCGGCGAATAGGTAGTGATCCCGGCACACAGGAGGGGCGCGACATTGGGAAGCGGGAGCTTCGGCGATATCTTGAGGGTGTACTTTTCGTCCACCACGATCTGGGACGAGTACCCCCCATACGTTGGCGTCTTCTGGTCTCGCTCGGTCCCATTGTAGGTGAGGACCAGATGCTTCTCACAATACTGCTCCAACCCAGCTTTACAGCTCTCGCACAGCCGGCAGGAATCCACGAAGCAGCCCACCCCTGCGAGATCGCCTGTGTTAAATCGTTGTACCGCGGACCC
>JBFJQA010000168.1:0-6936 GCA_041616875.1 Nitrospiraceae bacterium
GGTGTATCGCCGGAACGGTCGGTTGTATGCGATGGGAAACGGTGGCTCAAGTTGCGACGCCGCCCACATCGCTGTCGAATTCCTTCATCCGGTGACCGCGGGTCGGCCCGCCCTGCCGGCGGTGAACTTGGATGCCGACGTGGCAATGCTGACCGCGGTCGGGAACGATGTCGGCTTTGATCACGTCTTCGTCCGCCAAGTGATCGCCCAGGCAAGGACAGGCGATGGGCTCATCGGTGTCAGCACCAGCGGCAATTCGGCAAATCTCCTGCGTGCCTTTGAGAAAGCAAAGGAACTTGGCCTCACGACCCTCGCCTTGTCAGGCGGAAATGGCGGTCTCATGGCGCGCTCGGCAGCCATCGATCACTGCCTCGTGGTGGAAACAGACAGCATCCACCGGGTCCAAGAATGTCATGTCGCCATCTATCATATCCTGTGGGATCTGGTGCACACCCTCCTGGCCAATGACCGAGGACGGGGGCAACAGGGAGGTGCCCCATGAAATTCGTTGATGAGTTTCGGGATCCGCAAAAAGCCCAATGGCTCCTTCGGGGCATTCGCGATTTGGTCGGTCGGATCGATCTTTGCCGGAAGCGGCCGCTCGGGATCATGGAGGTGTGCGGGGGACATACGCACACAATTTTCCGATACGGCGTCAGCAACATGCTTCCAGAGGAAGTGGAGTTCATCCACGGACCCGGTTGTCCGGTCTGTGTGCTCCCTCGCGGACGCGTCGATGACTGCCTGGCCCTGGCACAGCGTCGGGAAGTCATCATGACGACTTTTGGGGATGCCATGCGCGTAACCGGCTCGCAGAAGAGTCTGCTTCAAGTCAAAGCCGAAGGGGCGGATGTCCGAATGGTGTACTCGCCGCTGGATGCGCTGAAAATCGCGAAAGCCAATCCAGGCAAAGAGGTCGTTTTCTTGGCGCTGGGGTTCGAGACCACGATGCCGAGCACGGCCCTCACGGTTCTTCAGGCGAAGCGAGAAGGCATCTCTAATTTCTCATTGTTTTGCAACCATATTACGATCATCCCCACGATGAAGGCGGTGCTCGATTCTCCAGACCTCCAGGTCGATGCCTTTCTCGGCCCTGGTCATGTCAGCATGGTCATCGGCACCCAGCCCTATCAGTTCATCGCCGACCACTATCGCAAGCCGATCGTCATTGCGGGTTTCGAGCCATTAGACATCCTGCACACTGTCTGGATGGTACTGAAGCAAATGGCCGAGGGCCGCTGTGAAGTGGAGAATCAGTATCGTCGCGTCGTACCGGAAGCGGGCAATGCGCGGGCGCTCGAAGCGATTCACGCGGTGTTCGAGTTGCGGCAGTTTTTTGAGTGGCGCGGCTTGGGCTCGATCGATTATTCCGGCGTCCGGATGCGGCATACGTTTGCCGGCTTTGATGCTGAGCGAAAGTTCTCGATGCCGAATGTGAAAATTTCCGATCCGACGTCCTGTCAATGTGGCGAAGTCTTAAAAGGAGTCATCAAACCGCCTCAATGCAAAGTGTTTGGTACCGCTTGCACCCCCGAGAATCCTCTCGGGGCCCTGATGGTCTCAACCGAAGGCGCCTGTGCCGCGTATTACAACTATGGATGGATCGATCGAGACAGTCTGAAACCAGTCAAGGTCTCAGCATGACGCCGAAGCGAAACGAAGGATAGGCGATGAATCGCACAGCACTCGGCCAGAATCCAACGGCAGCCTCACAGGTGACACCTCCACTCCCGTGGCTTGAACGTATGCGCGAGAAGCACATCACCATGGCCCATGGGAGCGGGGGAAAGGCCATGCGGGAGCTCATCGAGCAGCTGTTTGTGACGGCGTTCAACAATCCGCTGCTCGCAGCGCTGGAAGATCAGGCTGTCGTCCCGTTAGACGACCTACGGCGACAGGGCACACGGCTGGCCTTCACCACTGACAGCTATGTCGTCAATCCCTTGTTCTTTCCGGGTGGCAGCATCGGGGAACTGGCGGTGCATGGGACGATCAACGATCTCGCCATGAGTGGAGCCACGCCCCTGTTCTTATCCTGCGGCATGATCCTCGAAGAGGGCCTCCCGATCGACACCTTGGGACAAGTGGTGAGCCGCATGAAAGAAGCCGCCACGCGGGCCGGGGTGACCATCGTCACGGGAGATACGAAGGTGGTAGAGAGGGGCGCGGCCGACAAACTCTTTGTGAACACGGCCGGCATTGGAATCATTCGAAGCGACGAGGCGATTTCAGCCTCGCGCGCGTGCCCGGGAGATGTCGTCATCACAAACGGGACGATTGGCGATCATGGCGTGGCAATCTTGCTGGCGCGCAATGAACTGGCGCTGGAGTCCGAAGTGGAAAGCGACACGCAGCCGCTCCACGAGTTGGTGCAAGTCATGTTGAATGCCTGTCCGGACATCCATTGCCTGAGGGATGCCACGCGGGGCGGAGTGGCCACGGTGCTCAACGAGTTTGCCTCTGCGTCCGAGGTCGCGATCCACCTGATGGAGGCGACGATCCCTCTCCAGGAAAGCGTGCGAGGCGCCTGTGAGATTCTGGGACTCGACCCCTTGTACTTGGCCAACGAAGGGAAGTTGATTGCCGTAGTCCCCCGCGAGCGAGCGGACCTGGTGTTGGACGCGATGCGTCACCACCCAGCTGGGTCAGACAGTGCAATCATTGGGGAAGTGAAAGACAATCCGAAGGGCGCGGTCCTGATGGCGACAGCCTTTGGCGGCTTGCGCGTCGTGGACACCCTGATCGGCGATCAGTTGCCGCGCATTTGTTAAGGCTGAAGGAGAGCTTCGCCGGCTGAGTATCCGCCCACTTTCTGGGCGGCACTCGATGCTGTGGATCGCCGAGTGAAGGAGAGGAGATAAGCCTTGACAGCCGGAATGGTTCAAATCATCGACTGCTCGCGCGCAGCATCATAAATTGCTTTTTTCATAGAGAGCGTAGCGCCCAACCCGAACATGAGCGTCAGTGCAGTGATGAGTCCCCCAACAACAGGGATAAGCGCGAGCACGAAATAGACGGCGAGTCCGATAAGGAATGTACCTCGGTCCCCGGTCTGCTTCCCAAACCGCTGGAGGAGAACCTGCCCAATCCCCTGAATGACGAAAATGCGGCCAAGGTACAGCGCGATGACGTACCACGCCACCAGGATCAGGGCGAGCGGTAGACCGACTACCGTCACGGCGGCCAGGACAGCGAGGGGTGGGATAAGGATGAAAGTGAGCACTCCCAGCCCAAGCGACGCCATGGGTTGGGATCTGAGTCGGTCAACGGCTTTCCTGGTCGCGTTGGGGTAGAAGCGCAGCAGCAGAAGGCCCAGGGCCAGGGTCGAGACCAAACTCATCAACCACATGACAAGCCTGATCCCAGCGAGAGCCCCGAGGAGCTCTTTGGGGGACGGTCGCAGATCATCCGGGAGGCTCTTCCTGACCACCTCGCCACCGATCTGCGCGTGCGGGTCAATGGCGGCTCGCTGGTCGCTCCAGTACGTCAGATCGCCGGCCACGGCGGCTGTGGACGTGAGTCGTAGAGTCCCTACCGCCGCACGAAGATCGCCGGCTATTCGATCCGAGATAGTCACTGTCCCCCCCGCAATTCTTGTGTTTCGCCCAATCGGCGCGGAGATTCTTACCCTGCCTCCTGCAACCACGAGGCTGCCCTGGACGGTGGCCGCATTCGTCAGTTCGATAGTCCCGCCAGCAACGGTGACGTTTTGCCCCACTTCCCCATCGATTGTCACTTCGCCCCCCGCTATGCGAACGTCCTGGACCACCGCGCCAGCGATGGTGACGGTCCCCCCGACTGCCAGTAGATCCCCATTGATCGTGCCCTCTATCAACACCTCACCGCCCGCAGCATAGACGTCGCCATTGACTGTGCCCGAGATTTCCACGACTGAACCCGTTGCAAAGTAATCATGGTCAATAATCGCGTCCGCAGAGAGGCGAACGATCTCGGAGTCGTCGGTCTTATTACTGTCTGCGGCCTCTTGGTTAGCCATCATGGGCGTGAGCGGAAGCAGCACAACGGCCACAACAGTGACCAGAACGCGATAGATGAAGAAACGCATGGGGACTCCTTCCATGTGAAGGACGGTCTAGATGGGACGCCAGAGGACCTGTCATGAGGAGAGCAATCTTACTGTAGCCGGGGAGAAAAGGCGATGGGGTGGCTGGTACTGAACGGTGACAAAAGCCAGAGCCAATTAAGGTGTTTTCCTCTCGCGCCAAGAGCAACCCTATGGCGCTCGACCTCGCAAGCGCGGGGTGGTGGAGGGCAGGCGGTCGAACCGTCGTTGGGCACCTTGTTTTGCTTCAAAATAGAAGGTCTCGCCTGAGTAGCTCAGATACCTGCTAGTTCTTGTCTAACCCCTAATACCCTCAAATGAAAATGGGAATACGGTCAGGATAGCCTGGCAGTCAGTCAACATAGGGGAATTATCGAGATCCGATTGAGGCAAGTCTGTCATGCGCAAACGACCACGCTTACAGGATTCCAGAGAAATAGCGCTATAGGCTAACAGGGAAGCTCTTGTTGAATGGTGAAAAGCCTGGCCATCACGAAGGCTGTGAGATAGCAGTACGTAAAACAGCCGTTGCGTAATTGAGTCCTCACGACCTGGTACCCTGTCCCCGCCATGCGTTTCTTCAGGTCTTCCTGGTAGCTGAGCGCCCGCATGGCGTATTCGCCGTTTTTACTGGTTCCCGTGCCGCTTTGACCGGCCCGGGATCCTTGAACGCCACGTCCAAGTTACGCATCACAGGCACTGTTGGCGACCGACCCATCGTCGTTGGGGTCTTTGGGATTGACTCACTTCACTCCCGGCACCGCACAGTCTGTCAAGATGATGACGGCCATCCCGAAACTTATTCCTGATGCCACTCTCCAGATAGGTTGCGCCTTTCATCGGACGTCATTGTCTTGGTCCGTAGGGAGGGAGCGCTCGCGTGATCGTTCCCTCCCTGAAGGCTACTCCGGCGTCTGCAGCGCTTCGTGCTCTTTACCTTCTACAACCGGTTTGAGATAAATCTCTACACGGCGATTTTGGCTGCGGCCTTCGGCGGTCGCGTTGCTGGCTTCGGGCTGCGATTCGCCTCGACCCTCCGTACGAACGCGGCTGGCATCGACGCCGGCGCCGGTGAGGGCGCTGGTCACAGCAGTCGCGCGGCGTTCGGAGAGCTGCTGGTTGAAGCTGTCGCTCCCCTGCGAATCGGTATGGCCGATGATATGTACCATCGTGCTGTCGTATTCCTTGACGACGCCGCCCAGCTTGGCAAGTGCAGTGCTGAACGAAGGCTTGATCTCAGAACTCCCGGTGGGAAAAGAGGCTTCGCTCTTGAGGTCGACTTTAATCGAGTCGTCCGGAAGCTTCTTTAACTCCACTTCGTGGTTGGCGAGCTCCTTTGACAACTGTTCTTCAATCGCCTTCTTCTGCTTGTCCATATAGAGCCCGACCCCGCCACCAGCCAGGACCCCGACGGCCGCGCCGATTGCGGCGCCGCGTCCACGGTTCTCGCTGTCGATGGCAGCCCCGGTGCCTGCGCCAACGAGGGCTCCAATGGCCGCACCAATCTTCGTTTTTTGATATGGGTCGTCCGCGCAACCGGCGAGAAAGGCCATTGCGCACAGGACCAACACACTGTTTCGCGAGACTCGATGCATATGAATCCTCCAGTAAGGTAACAATAAGAGATTCAGGTTTCGTACCGGGAGTAAGAAACCCCGCCTATGGTCTACAGGAAGTCAGTCTAGCTAGAACTCGCGGAATGGTCGAGAACAATTCGTTCTTGTTCTTGCCCTCTCGCTGCATCTCCTCCTTGTCCTTGCGAGCTTCCCGTTCCCCTTCGTGCTGTTTCTTTTGGGCCTCCCGCTCCTGCTTCCTCTTGTCCTTCTCGGCTTGCTTCGCCGCCTTATCCAGTGGATCGACGATGGAGAAAAGGGAGACACACATAAGGGAGAACGGGACGGAATACCGATTCCGGCCATTCGTCTGACGATCATGAAATTCTCTTGAGGGTGAGGTGTAATTGCCGTTACTATCTGTCGGCTGCTGCCAGGCCTCAGCGATTTGTGTGTCTTGTCAAAGACCAAAGAGGCCGTGGAAATGTAATGATTGCGCCTTACCTTGGCAAGCCTCCCGGGCTACGTTGTATCAGAGTTAATCCGAACGGCGGGGTGAACACGTTAAATATCGACAAAAGAACCCGGTCCACTTCAATCCAATTCTCAAAAGTCTGCAAGCCTTCCGTTACGCAGAGTGTGTCATCAGCAAAGTCAAGGTGTGACAGCAGAAAAGGCGTGGGGACACGCCCTGGTCCCGGGCCACCCGTGAGTCTGAACCCAACACGGCAACACCTTCACTAGAACTGCCTCACACATCCTCTGGGGTTTTGGCCCTCGAATAACCCGACCCCGGTCTACGGCCCGAGACGAGGACGGGCATACAAGAGGCCCATCCTCGGTGCTCGCCGCGACCGTGATCACGTCAGATTTGTCCGACTTGCCTACCTTCGCCCCTGCTTCTCTCGCGCCTTCTCACGGCCGTGTCGGCCGTGCTCGCCAGCCGCCTCGTCGGCACGGTCGAGGCCACGCTTCCGAGCCTCCGGTTCATCCTCATTGTCGGTATCCCTACCGTCATCTTCCTCATCCTTGTCTTTCTTAACCTTCTTCTCTTTCTCCTTATCCTTATCTTCGTCTTCTTCCTCGTCCTTCTTAGCCTCCTTGTCCTTCTTCTTTTTCTCTACCTTATATTTCTTATCTTTCTTCTCCTTGTTCACGTCATCGTCCTCATCGTCGTCGTCTCTTTTCCCCTTCTTCTTTTTGTCCATATCGTCATCATCATTCTTTCGGCCCCTCTTGGCCTTCTTAGCCTTCTTAGCCTTCTTGTCCTTTTTCTTCGTGATCTGCAAGAGGTCTTCAGCCGGGGCGAGGGAGCCAACA
>JBFJQA010000169.1:0-6880 GCA_041616875.1 Nitrospiraceae bacterium
CCGTTGAGGCGGTCACCGCGACCCTTACAGGAATGGCCATGCCGGAACCGCGCCTTTCGTTCACCGGGGAACTGCGCGTACAGAACGGTCACGCCATGATCGATCAGCAAGGCACCGTGGCAGAGAATGTGTCTGGGACCGTGCTTGTTGAGCCGGGGCGGATTCGGGTCATGGAGTTGAGCGGGCAATACGGAACGATGCAGGTGGCTGCAGGCAAAGCCATGATCTCGCTTCTGGAAGCAGGCCCCTGGATGGAATTGGAGTTGAACGGGCAAATGATCGCAGCGGAACTCTGGGCAGACATGGACGTCACGCGGACATTCAAATCTCTCAGGCTAGCGAAGGCCTGGAAAAGCCTGCGGGACATCCAAGGCACGTCACAGGTCACCTTTCGGCTCACTGGACCGTTAAACAAACCCAACGAAATTCGGTATGTCGGTGCAGAATTCTCGCCTCAGGACGTCAGTTTCCGAAGCTCCCTTCTCTCCGAACCAGTGGTTGGCCTGAATGGGCGCCTTTCCGTGTCTGACAATGGTGCCCAGTTCGACTCGCTTCGCGGGTGGCTGGGCCAGGCTCAGTTTCATCTTCAAGGTCGGATCACCGGTGGAGCCACGCACTCGTTCCAGGAGTTCACCATTACCACCCGAGCGGAAGCACGGAACCTCTTCGCGCTCCTGCCGTTTGATGCCCCCCCAACACCGGCGCCACAGGGCTCAGTCGCAGCCGTGATTGGATTAACTGGCCCTGTAGAGGCGCCACGGTTTAAGGGAAACTTGGACCTCAGTGATTCGGCCATTTCGCTAACCAGGACTATCCACAAACCGAGGGGTCGGCAGGCATCCCTTGAATTTGATGGCACGCTGTCAAAGCAAACGATCCCGTACATAAATCGCTTGGATCTTGTTCTCCCTTCCCTACGGCTGTCGGGAAGTGGGTCGATGCGCCTTGATAAACGGTTCCGCATCAACGCGGCCTTAGGGGTCGGTCCGATTCCCGTGACCAGACTCCCTGACTGGATGAGGCCTGATAACATGGAGGCCGGAGACATAGAGGTTTCCCTGGATCTCAGGGGTAAAGGAAAAGATTGGAAGACCTGGAATTTCATGGGGTGGGTTGCCCTGACGAACGGGGCGTTCTTGATCAAGGGAATCGACAGCTCGGTCCGAGACGTTAACCTTCGCGTCAAGTTGATCGGTAACGCTGCGGAGGTGAAGTACTTTGGTTTCCGAATCCTGGATAGTGATGCCACGATAACAGGGGTCATTCGTAATTGGCAACGAAAGCCGCTCGCCACAATCACGGCTGAGTCGTCCCACTTTGATATTGATCTCTTGATCCCCAAAGAAGAACGGTCCCCCATTCGTGACTTTCTTGAAGACGTGGCGGCTTCCAGCCGTGTCACGGCACATGCCAGCATCGAGCGAGGCACGTACAAACTGCTGACCTTTTCCAACCTCTCGAGTCGGGTGAATATCACCAACGGGGTCCTAGACTTGGACCGGATTACTGCCAAATCATTTGCCGGTACCGTCGATGGCAGAGTCGTGATCCGCCTGCCAAAGGGAAAACCCGCATCCACTGAAGCAGCCGTCCGGGTTACCGGACTCCCTTTTGAAGATGTCTACTCATTGATCAGCGACCAGGAATCCCGACTCACTGGCCCCCTCTTTCTCACGGGGACCCTTCGGGGAGACGGCAGACATCCGCGGGGAGTCTCCCCGAGCTTGAATGGCAATTCTGATTTTCGGATAGAGAACGGACGAATCTTCAAGGATGATTCCCGTGCGATCTGGAAAATTTTGAGCCTGCTACACGTTCCGGCCTTACTGCAAGGGAAGGTAGACTTGGAAAAGGACGGATTGCCCTTTGACCAGATCACCTCAAGTCTGACGGTCAAAGGGGGACGTTTGTCATCGGAGAACCTTGTGCTCGACAGCCCGGTCATCAAAATGACCGCAGCTGGCACCTATGATATTCCTACGGACCGACTCGACTACATCATCGCCGTCAGTCCCTTCGGCCCCTATACATCCCTACTGAAAAGCATCCCACTCTTTGGCCAGCTGATCAAGGGAGAGCGGGGAGGCCTTGCCACCGCCCTGTTTAAAGTGAAAGGATCGATTCGTGATCCGGAAGTCGAATACCTCCCCATGCGCTCCTTTGCCAGCGGACTAGGAGGACTTGCAAAATTGGCTGTTGATATCTTGGTCAATGTCGTCAAGATTCCACAGGAAATGATCGCACCGGAGAACAACGAAAAACCGAATTTGGACCGCGTACCCGAGCTTCCGCGACCGAGTTCGCCTTGATCGATGCCTCTCCAAGGTGGTAGCATTGGGTATAAAAGGTAACACGTTACCTCAGTGCCCGGCCTCCAATCGTAACGCGACTCCGTGACTTCAACAGGGAGTACTTGATGGGTGTTGACCCCGCCACATTGATTATCGCTGCAAGTGAATCTGATGCGAACCTGTACTACGCCACGCGCTTCATCGCACCGGATCCCTTTATTTTTCTAGAGATCAAGGGTGAACGCCTTCTCATCATGAGCGATTTAGAAGTGGATCGTGCGCGTGCAGAGGCGTCAGTTGACCGTATCCTTTCCTATTCAGAGATCGAGCGACGTCTCCGCGACCACGGCCATCCCGACCCCAAGGCGATTGACGTCGTCGACGGAGTGCTCAAGGACAATGGGATCAACCAGCTGCTCGTCCCCGGGAATTTTCCCCTGAAACATGCGCAACGCTTACAGCAACTGGGCTATCACTTGGAGGCAGGGCAGGAGCCGTTCTACGAGCATCGTGCCGTGAAGACAGAAGAAGAAGTGCGACACATTGAGGCGGCGCAGCGCGCTACGGAAGAGGCGGTCGCCGCGGCGCATGATACCTTGAGGACCGCCTTGATCCGAAATGGTGTGCTGTGGCTGGACGGAGAACCACTGACCTCCGAGCGGATCAAGAAACTGATTAACGTCAGGCTCATGGAGCAGGATTGCGTCGCTCAGCACACCATTGTGGCGGGCGGGGACCAAGCCTGTGACCCTCACAATGAAGGATCTGGCCCCTTGCCGGCGAACCGAAGCATTATCTTCGATGTGTTCCCACGGTCAAGCCGGAGCCGCTATTTCGCTGACATGTCGCGAACCGTTGTGCGCGGCACGGCCTCTCCAGAGCTGAAGCGGCTCTACCAGACCGTCAAGGATGCGCAGGAGGAGGCCGTTACAAGAATTCATGATGGGGCTGACGGGGCGAAGATTCACCAAGGCATCTGTGACCGATTTGATGCAGCTGGGTACCATACTGGCCTGGTGAACGGGCGGATGCAGGGGTATTTTCACGGCACGGGACATGGTGTCGGGCTCGATATTCACGAAGCCCCGCGCATCAGCAAAACCGGGTCCATCTTGCAGGAAGGGCATGTTGTCACCGTGGAGCCAGGACTCTATTACCCCGGGCTCGGTGCTGTACGAATTGAGGACATGGTCTTGGTCACTCGGGATGGCTGTCGGAATCTTACGGATTTCTCCAAGAATTTTGAGCTGGACTAGATAAGAGATGACAGGCTGACAAGTTTTCAAGTAGCAATCTGACGTGAACACGTTGACAAAGAATGGGCTTCCTGCTTGCCAGCGTGCTTGCTTGCAGCTTGTCAGCTAGTTCCCATGCGCCTCACCTTCACCATTCAGCGCTACAACCCTGAAACGGAAAGCACCCCACATTATCAAGACTACCGTCTTGACGTGAGCCGTGGGCTGACCGTGCTGGAGGCATTGATTCGGGTCAAGAACGAGCAGGATGGGAGCCTCGCGCTTCGTTACTCGTGCCAGTCGGCCATCTGTGGCTCCTGCGCGATGGACATCAATGGGACAGAGAAATTAGCCTGTCGTACGTCAGTTCGCAAAGAATGGGAACGCAGCGGAGGCGTCACGGTTGCCCCGCTCAAGAATCTGCCCCTCATCAAGGATCTCGTCGTCGACATGTCTTCCTTCTGGGGAAAAGTGCGGGACATCACGCCCTGGCTCCTGTCGGACACCGGTAGGGTGGGAGGTGGCGCAACGTCCACAACCTCTCCGCCCAAGGGTCAACTGACACTGTTGCCCGAGAGCTACCAATTTCACAACGTCGACGCCTGCATCATGTGCGGAGCCTGTGTGGCTGCTTGTACGACCCACGAAGTATCAAAAGGATTTCTTGGACCAGCGTCGCTCGCCAAGGCAGCCAGGTTCCTGTCTGACCCCAGAGAATCCCAACAGGCGAAACGCCTTAGACTCAGAGAACTGCAGCACGACAACGGGATCTGGGACTGCACAAGGTGTAACTATTGCGTCGAAGTCTGCCCCAAGGACGTGAAGCCCATGGAAGCGATTATTCGCCTACGCCGGGCGTCACTTGAGGAGGGTCTAACGAAAACTGGTGGGGCTCGCCACATCACCGGTTTTAGCGACATTATCCAACAAGAAGGACGATTGAACGAAGCCCTCATGCCCCTCAAGGTGATCGGGTTCAGTCCCAGGCGCCTCCTCCAGGTTCTACCCCTTGGCATCAAGATGTTTCTGAAAGGCAAGGTGCCAAATCCTGTTGGCCATGCCCTCCCTGGCATGGCCCAAATCCGAGCGATTTTTGCTGCGGCGCGGCACCGCACCGGCCGCGCATGACCGCTCACTTTCACTTCCTGGAAGACATCGCCCTGGCTGACTGTGCCTTCGAGGCGAGCGGGGCGACGCCCTCCGAGCTGTTCCGGGCCGCCGCTCAGGCCGTGATTGAGACCATGGCGAACCCGTCCATGGTGTCACCCTCCTGGAGTCACACCGTTGAGCAGGAAGATGCCGAACTTGGGACACTCCTCTTTGACTGGTTGGCCGAAATCGTGTACTTGAAGGATGCGAAAGGAGTCGTCTTTGCAGAGGTGACCACTGACGTGCGGCATGACTCAGACAGAAATGTGTGGAAGCTTCACGGCACAGTTTCCGGGGAGCCGATCGATCAAGCACGTCATGAGCTGAGGGCTGATATCAAGGCCGTGACCAAGCATCTTTACGAGGTCAAACAAGACGGCAACTGCTGGACAGCACGCATAGTCCTTGACATATAAACCAAGAAGGCACGAGGCTCTGGGCGAGCGGCTATTGGTCAAGACGATCGGAGACACGACTTGGTCCAAAGCCTGGTGCCCATAGCCCATTGCCTCACGCCTCGAGATTTTAAAATATGACGGCCTTCAACACCAACATGAACGTGAACCGCATCGCCGATGAGATCTGGGAAATCCCTGTCACCGAGAAGGACGGGATGCTGGTCCCGGCTCGGATATATGGGACGGAAGCAATCGTGGCGGCCATGGACACGGGCGTCTTCGACCAGGTAACCAATGTGGCCTGTCTACCAGGCATTCAACGCTACGCGCTTTGCATGCCCGATGGTCACTGGGGCTACGGATTTCCCATCGGCGGCGTCGCTGCGTTTGACGTGAAAGAGGGTGTCATTTCACCTGGCGGAGTCGGGTATGACGTAAATTGTGGGATGAGACTGATCAGAACGAGTTTGACTCGGCGCGACGTGCAGCCGCGTTTAGAACAACTCATGACAGAACTGTTCCGAAAGGTTCCCGCGGGTGTCGGCTGCAAGGGATTCGTGCGTATCAAACGCCCGGCGTTTGAGGAGGTGATGCGGAAGGGCGCCCGCTGGTGTATCGAGAACGGCTACGGCTGGAAGAAGGACCTGGCGGCCATTGAAGAACAGGGGTGTATTGGAGGCGCGGATCCCTCGAAGGTGAGCGACCATGCGGTGGAGCGGGGCATGAACCAGCTGGGAACGTTAGGGTCCGGCAATCACTACCTGGAAGTGCAAGTCGTCTCAGACGAGCGCATCTTCGATCGGGAAATCGCTGGTGCGTTGGGCATAACCGGAGGTGATCAGATTGTGGTCATGGTCCACTGCGGCTCTCGCGGGTTTGGTCACCAGGTGGCGACTGATTATCTGCGAGTGTTCGAGAAGGCGATGCGGCGCTATGGCATCACTGTGAAGGATCAGCAGCTCGCCTGCGCCCCATTCCGCTCGCCGGAGGGCCAGGATTATTTTGCGGCGATGAACTGCGCGGCTAACAGCGCCTTTGCGAACCGCCAGGTCATCACGCACCAGATCCGGGGGGCATTTGAGTCGATCTTCGGCAAATCGGCCGAGGAGATGGGAATGGACATTGTGTACGACGTGTGTCACAACATCGCGAAGGTGGAGCGGTACCCGGAAGGGGATCTGGTGGTCCACCGGAAAGGCTCGACGCGGGCATTCGGGCCGGGTCGTCCGGAATTGGCAGAGCGGTACCGGAAGACGGGCCAGCCGGTAATCTGCGGCGGTTCGATGGAGACAGGGTCGTATTTGCTCGTCGGGACCGATCAGGCCATGCGGGACACCTTCGGCTCGACGATGCACGGGTCGGGGCGGACGATGTCCCGGACGAAGGCCAAGAAGGCTGTCAGGGGCGAGCAGCTGAGAAAACAGATGGCGGATCACGGCATCATTGTCAAAGCCGTTTCGATGTCGGGGTTGGCGGAAGAGGCCGGATTCGCCTACAAAGATATCAGCGAAGTCGTGGAGAGCGTGGATCGGGCTGGGATTACCAAGAAGGTGGCGGAGTTGCGTCCGATCGGGAATATCAAAGGATGAGGGCTCTGGGGCTGTGTAGACCCGTTCGCTCCCGCACCTCCGAAGCTAGCCGCCTTGCCCACCTGGCGGAAACCTTCCGAAATTCCTTCAGCCAGGATCCTCCGGACCCTGGTGCTTCAGTCAGTTTCGGCTTTCCTTTCACGGTGGGCTGCGGCGGCCCTATCGCTTCTGCGGTGAAGTTTGCTCACGGCCCCACACAAGCCCCACTTACCGGGAGG
>JBFJQA010000170.1:0-6867 GCA_041616875.1 Nitrospiraceae bacterium
GGGTCGCGACTCATGAGGGGATGCACGGAAGTGTTAATGAAGGGCTTTCCTCCGCACTATGCACTGAAGAGATCATACCGAGAGAGGGCTCCCCGTTTCCAAACCTTGTCGCTCGTGACAGTGGTGAAGACGATATCATCAACGGCGTTACTTCATGTCAGGGGCTTTGGTGCCCGCTCCAATGCTTTTCAGCCCGGCCTCTGCGCAGGCATCGTCGAGATGTGCGCCAGGCGCGCCGCCGACGCCGATACCCCCCACGATCTGACCCTCCAGTTCGATCGGCAAACCTCCCCCAAGGATGAGAATGTTTTCATTCATATCGCGCAAGGCTTGAAGTTCAGGCCTCGTTGCGACGAGTGCCGCAAGCTCACTCGTTGGCCTCCGAAGACTAGCGGCCGTATACGCTTTTCGTGAACTGCTATCCGTGGTATGGGGGCCGGCTCCATCGCCGCGTAGCAGCGCCTTCAACACCCCGGCACGGTCTACCACCGCCGCGCTGACACGAAATCCATCGTCTCGACATTGTTTCACCGCGGCGGCGGCGGCCTTCTTGGCTAGAGCGAGGGGCAGCGTGGCTTCTCTTGGCAATTGGTCGGCCATGGCCAAGCCGTACCCGACCACGCACATCAGCATGACCAGGGACATGATGACGATAGGCCGCGTGGCACAGGGATCTCGAGGCAGGTTAGGGTCTGTCATCCCTCCTCCTTACTCGTACAGTGACAATACGCCAACAGTGGGCAGGGCTCCTGTTAGTGATGAAGCATCTCTTAGTATCGTGGTATGTGTTCGATAATGTCAATTCAAGATCGGTACATGCATTGTGACTGATCCGGGCCGGAGAGGTTTGTAGCTTATGGATGGAGAGAGCGCACGTCACTTTGCGAAATGTCATCCGTAGCAGGAACTGGCATGCGCTGGGAGACCATGTTAGTGGGTCAATGTGCCAAAACCGGCAAACAGCTGGCCGGTGAGATAACGTGTTGCGCGATTATCCTGCCGCCGTTTTCTACGGAGGAAATCATTGAGTACCATACCATTGCTTGAGCGATGGATGTTGGGAGCCTGAAGGTTCATTCGATACCGTTCTATCCCGCGTGAGACACGACTGACGAAGACTATGGTCCCATCATCTCTGACCTGTTCCACAACGCCGACGTGTGTCCAACGGTCATTCAACCGTCTATCTTGATTGGCGTCCCAGGTGTTGTGAAAAAAGACGAGGTCCCCCGGCTGCGGAGATGGGCCGACATGAAGACGGCCGTGATTGTGCACGTAGCGCTGTATGAGCCGGACACCGTTGGCGCGGCCATGAGTGTCTTGCCCGTCGAAGAGATCCACGCCATGGGAGAAGTAGACAGCGCGGGCAAGGCCGGAACAGTCGAAGGTGAAGCGTTGTCCATTGGCTTCGATTCGAGGGGCACCCACAAAGCGGAGCGCTGTCCGGGCAAGCGCGCGTTGGTCGAGCATTCCTTGAACGGCAGGACAGCAGGCCGCTGGTGCTTCGGCACCTTCCCCACTTCCCGTTGCCTCGGCGGTGACGGGCTTGGTCTGACTGGGGGGCGCTACGTTTCCCGAACGAAAGGAACGCGCATGGCCAGAATGGCGTTCCATTTCAGACGAGGCGCAGGCTCCTAAAACAGTGACCCAGAGGCCGAGCCCGACCAACATGCCTGATTGGGACTGGAATAGCATTTTCGTATGCCTCATTGGCTCAATGAACCGTGTCTTCTGGACATGAACCTGTCTCACCAAGTATATCCCTCGAGGAGCAAAGATCAAGGATGCCAGGAAATTCTGCTCGTCGGCGGGTCGTAGGCTGAGCCTTCGCACTGACACTCGTATCTCTTGCCAAGTTGCCTGTGGGCTTGCTGGCGCTCCCGGCTAGGAGTGTACAATACGGTGACCTGGAGTTCACGCTTGCGTTAATCGAATTCTTGTGGCACTGAGTCTTGTCCTCGGGGGGAGAGTGGATACGGATGGGCCTTCAGATAGATCGGGATCATTTCGACGACACGGACTACGCGCGGTTTGCCGAACGCTTGCAGGAGAACCTCGGGGTTCTTAGGGAGCTCCTGTCCCGGCCGGGGTTTGGTGAGGGGGAAACGACGCTTGGGGCTGAACTCGAGTTGTTCATCATTGACCGGAGCGGACGTGCTCTTCCTATCAACCGTGCGTTGCTCAAGAAGAGCCTTGATTCCCATCTGCAGCTTGAGCTCGATCGTTTCAACCTCGAATACAACTTGACTCCAGTGTTGTCGGCAGGGCAGCCGTTCTCTGCCCTGGTGGCCGAGCTCGGCAGGGCGATTGTCGGTCTGAATACGCTCGCGGCCTCTCAAAAAGGGCGAGTGGTTCCGATCGGCATTCTTCCCACGTTGCGCCTTGAAGATCTCCACCCCTCGGTCCTGTCGGATCTACCTCGATATCGGGCGCTGTCTTCCGGCATTCGTCGGATGAGACAGGATCCGTTTGAAATTCGGATTGATGGGCCTGAGCCTCTCACCGTGACCTGCGACGATGTGGTTCTTGAGGGAGCCAACACCTCTTTCCAGGTCCACCTTCGGGTTGCGCCTGATGATTTTGCGGCTACCTATAACGCCGTGCAGTTGGCAACGCCCATTGCCTTGGCGATGGGGGCAAACTCTCCTATCTTTCTTGGCCATCGGCTTTGGGATGAGACTCGTGTAGCCCTGTTCAAGCAGTCGATAGACCATCGGACTCCTGAGCAGGCCGGTTGGCGGAGACCTGCTCGGGTTTCTTTCGGCCATGGGTGGGTTCGGCATGGTGCCTATGAACTCTTTGCTGAGGCAGTTGGCCTCTTTCCCTCGTTGATCCCGATCACAGGAAATGAACGACCGCTGATTCGCCTACGCGAGGGTGAACTGCCAGATCTCGCCGAGTTGCGCTTGCACCAGGGCACGGTATGGCGATGGAATCGGCCAGTATATGATCCGGCAATGGGTGGTCATCTGCGGATCGAGATGCGGGCGCTTCCGGCAGGGCCGACACCCTGTGATATGGTTGCGAGCGGGGCGTTCTTAATTGGGATGGCAGCCGGGCTTCGGTCGGAGATCGACGAACTGCTTCCCTGCTTCCCGTTCGAGTATGGCCATTACAACTTCTACCGTGCGGCCCAGCAGGGTGTCGATGCTCTGCTCTTGTGGCCCTCGAAGGTTCATCCTTCCCCTCGAGAAGTTCCCGTACGTCAACTCGCCTCGGAGCTTCTTCCGGTGGCTGAACAAGGGCTCGCGTCCCTTGGTGTGGAAAACACGGACATTCGAAGGATGCTTGATGTCATCCGAGCCCGTATTACGATGGGGATGACGGGGGCTCGATGGCAGAGATCCATGCTCGATCAGCTAGAAACCCGGCTTCCGAGGCAGGAGGCTCTGGCCACCATGTTGGAGGCCTACCTTTGCCGATCGCTTCAGGGACGACCTGTGGCTGAGTGGAGTATGGAATCGTGAACAGAGGTCGAAATTCTCTACTGACCTTTGAGGCGCCGAGCCCCAGCGAGGTTGGCAAGACAGTCGAGGAGTTTCTCGAGTATCTTGGTGGACCGGCGTGGCTGTATTTTCCAGGAGAAGATGGCTCACGGACGCGTGCACTGAGCACCCTCCTGCACGGGAATGAACCCTCTGGGGTCCGCGCGGTGTTTGAATGGATCCAGTCACGCAAGCGGCCGGCGGTGAATCTCGTTTGCTTTATCGGTGCTGTGGAGGCGGCGCTGGCCCGACCCTATTTTGCTACCCGATTTCTTCCAGGCCGTAAGGACCTCAACCGGTGCTTTCGTGAACCCTTCGAAGGGCCTGAAGGGGACATTGCTGCCGAAGCTCTTTCTCGGTTACGCCGGGCAAAACCCGAGGCCTTGCTTGACCTTCACAATACCTCAGGAACAAGTCCCTGCTACGCCGTGTCAACGCGCCGTAGCCCCGCTCACGAGTCTTTGGCCAGGTTGTTTTCTCGACATTTCATCCTGACGGATCTCCGACTGGGTACGCTTATGGAGGCGACAGAAGAGACTTTCCCTACGCTCACGATCGAGTGTGGAGGGGCACGGGATTCGCAATCTACTACTGTGGCCACGGAAGGATTCTTTCGCTATGCCACGGCCGACAGGGTGGTGGGTTCAGATGACTATGAGCCAGGTATGGCCGTGCTGAAACATCCGATTCGGGTTGAGCTCGGCGACGGAGCTCGGGTGGCCTACCGAGCCGCACCGGATCCCGATGTCGATATTACGTTTCAACCTGGGGTAGATCGGTATAATTTTGGAGAGGTCCAAGCGGGCCAGGTCCTCGGCTGGCTTGGCGCGCGAGGCCTAAGCGCGCTCATTGCGCATGACGCTCAAGGACGAAATCGAATTCATGACATCTTTGCAGCTCGGGACGGTACGCTCGAGGTGGTTCAGCGTACGAGGTTCTTCATGATTACCACCGATCCTGCCATAGCCCGAAGCGATTGCCTGTTTTATGCCATCCCGGCCGAGACACCCATGGACCAGGGATGATGTTCCCTTCCGCATCGGTTGTTCCACTTGTTTCTGCCGCCCGCCACTTCGGTGTTGGGAAGAAGTCTGAACGGGTCTCCGTACGAGGTATAAGTATACGGTCTTGTAATCAAGATCTGGCTTCCCATCATGCCCGGCCGTAGGTGTCAAGACGGTCAGCGACAGGGAAGGCGCAGTCGTGAGGCCTTGCTACTGTCCACCCCCGTCCCCCGTACCGCTCTTGCAGCGATTCCACGGATGTGGCATCATCCCCCCTCATTCCGGTGATGTGGCTACCGAATGGCAACCTTGTTCGAATACGTTGGTAACATCCACATTTTTCTCGGACCCTACCGAGGAAACCCCATTGCCCTCTATCTCCTTCGCAACGCTGATCGCTGTGAAATATCCCCCAAGGTCTATCCCTGGAACGAAGTGGTAGGGGAGGGGGAAACGCCCAACAAGGCTGCCGCCGATTTTGAAGAAAAATGGAAGGCCCGCGGCCTGACAACAGAGATGTATACGGGGCCCTCCTGGGAGGGCGGCATTAAGCCGGAGAGGCCCGCCCCGCCGAAACCTGCTGCGCCTCCAAAACCGGCCGGGGAGGCCAAGCCGGCGGCTGCAGGCCAACCTGCGGGAACTGCGGGCACACCACATGTGCCGACACCAAAGCCACCTGCAGAGGCTCCAGCCAGCGGGACTGATCCGGGTGGGTCTCCTGGGACGGCCCAATCGGGAGCGGAGGCCCCACCCGTCGCAGGGCCCGACTCTTCCTCTCAGCGAGGCCTGTCTTCGCCTGCTCCCCAAACGGCAGGAGAACGCACCCGCGCAGACCAAACTGCTGCTGGGGCTGTCCCTTCAGAGCCTCAGTCCTCGAGTGGAGAGACGAATTAGGACGTCGATTCCCCTCCACGGGTCCGTCACCCCCCTCCGTCTCCAATGGACACACAGCACCCTCAGGACGGAGTGTAGGGTCGAACAGGGTGTGCCACTTATCGCCTGGGGCGGGAAGCCCTCAGGAAGGCCTTGAAAAGGCGGCGAGACATGTCGTCGTGCTCGTAGAGAAATTCCGGATGCCACTGGACACCCAGGAGAAAAGGGTGGTGACCCGACTCCACCGCTTCAATAATCCCGTCCGGGGCGAGAGCGCTTACCGTGAGAGACGGTGCGACTTCTTTGACCGATTGATGATGGGAACTGTTCACCTGAACGTGGGGTTGCCTCAGAATCCGTCGAAGCAGGCTGTGCGGCGCGACGTCAATGGAGTGCCACATCCGCGTGGCCCGCGTGGTCTGCCGATGCTGAAGGGCCGAAGGGAGCTGAGAAGCTATGTCCTGAAAGAGGTTCCCTCCCAGGGCGACGTTCAAGGATTGCATTCCCCCGCAAATGCCAAGCGCTGGAACCTTTTCCTCTGAGGCTAGCCTGGCCATCTCGATCTCGAAACAAGCCCGCTGCTGGCTCATTTTGGTAAAGCGATAGCGTTGTCGTTCGCCGTACAGAGAGGGCGAAAGATCCGACCCGCTACCGGTCAGCAGAAGCCCATCGATGCCGCGTAACAGTTGGCGACGGGCGGGGGTGTGTGCGGTGAGGGGAAGAATCACGGGAATACCCCCGAGATCTTCAACTGCTCGGAGATAGCGGGCGCGTAAGAAATAGGTGGCCTCCCGGCCACCCATGTCTTTTCTGTCGCCGGCATTGAAATCTGGGGTCACTCCGATAATAGGTTTCATCCGGCTCATGAAACGATATCAACCGAGAGGCCTCTCTTAAAATTGCTGGGCTTCCTCCTCTGGCACCCCTAGGAACCGAACCGCCTTGTTCCCCTTGAGATGATCAGGCGTGATGATGTAGGTGCCGTACATACTTGTCGTCCAAATCTTCTTGGCTGGTTGGTCGTCTAACCCTGAGAAAAGATAAGCCAAGCCTCCCACGATGCCACCTGCCAGAGCAAAGGCCACTTTTGTCACCCCGTATGGGATGGTCAGCAGAAAGCTGCTCACTCCGAGGCCAGCCTCAGACGCAGTACTCCCCTCCTCCTGATAGGGCTCGGATTCCTGAGCGAGGGTGATGGGGGCCATCATGACACTCAAAAAAGCAAAAAGGGCGAGAACAGAAACGAATTTGGTGCTTAGCGCTGAATGACGCATCTGAAGGCCTCCATTCCTCGAGAAGAAGTCGGTATCAACGTTCCCACTGATTTCTTGCTTGCCCGAACACTGTAGTCGGCCCTGCACACGCTGGCCTCTCCAACCGGTCTCCACTGTTCTTCGTGGTCGCTGGGGTTCTGATATAGTGTGCCTGGCCGTTTATAGCAAATTAGGTGCCCTTTAGGAAACCCTGTATTTTCAGTGGCGGGAGAATGCCTGCCCAGCTGCATA
>JBFJQA010000171.1:0-6776 GCA_041616875.1 Nitrospiraceae bacterium
GCTGGCTCACCTTCCTGTGTTACAGGTCATCATTCCCCTTCTCGCCGCGCCGACCTGCATCATCCTTCGACGCCCTGGTTTGGTGTGGGGATTGACCGCCATCACGAGCCTCGCCACACTGGCCATAGCCTGGCTTCTTTTGACTGAAACCCTACGCCAGGGGTTCATTTCTTACGAAATTGGAAATTGGGCCGCCCCCTGGGGAATCGAATACCGAGTTGACCCGATCAGCGCCTTTGTCTTGCTCATTGTCGCTGGGATTGGGGCCATTGTCGCCCTGTTCGCTCGGTCCAGCGTGGAGCAGGAAATCCCCAAGGACCGGGTGCATCTCTTCTATTCCTCCTATCTTCTCTGTCTCACCGGATTACTCGGCATCGTGGTGACCGGGGATGCCTTTAATTTGTTCGTCTTTTTAGAGATATCGTCGCTCTCTTCTTACGTCCTCATCAGTATGGGTCGAGATCGACGGGCCCTCACCGCAGCTTTTCAGTATCTCATCATGGGAACGATCGGTGCCACATTCTTTGTCATCGGCGTGGGATTACTCTACATGATGACGGGGACTCTGAACATGGCTGACTTAACGCAACGAGTTCCTGCCATCGCCACGACTCGAACCGGCCTCGCGGCCTTTGCGTTCCTGACCGTGGGGATCGGACTCAAACTGGCAATGTTCCCCCTTCATTTGTGGCTCCCGAATGCCTACACCTACGCACCCTCGGCAGTCACCGCTTTCTTGGCCGCGACTGCCACCAAGGTTGCGATTTATGTCCTCATTCGCTTCTTCTTCACTATCTTCGGGGGGGCTTTCCTCTTTCAGACCCTACCGCTCGCTGACATTCTGATGGTGCTGGGGCTAGCCGGTATCCTTGTCGCCTCGACGATCGCAATTTTCCAGAATAATGTGAAGCGCCTCCTCGCTTACTCCAGTATTGCCCAAATCGGCTATATGCTGTTGGGAATAAGTTTTGTCTCCGTGACGGGTCTGACAGCAGGCGTCGTCCATTTATTCAACCACGCGGTTATCAAAGGCGGGCTGTTCCTGGCCATGGGCTGTCTCGCGTATCGGATCGGTTCGATGCATATTTCTAATTTGCAGGGCATTGCCACCCAGATGCCCTGGACCATGGCGGCCTTCGTGACAGGCGGCCTCGGGCTGATCGGCATTCCCATGACTGCAGGCTTCGTCAGCAAGTGGTATCTGGTTCTCGCTGCGATCCAGCAAGGATCGTGGCTTCAGGCGGCGGTGGTGCTACTCGGCTCCTTGCTCGCTGCGATCTATGTATGGCGAGTGATCGAGGTGGCGTATCTCCAACCCCGCCCGGCGGAGTACAGCCAGGTGACTGAGGCTCCTTTGTCCATGCTCATTCCCACCTACCTCCTCATCGGCGCTACGATTTTCTTTGGCCTCGACACCCGACTGACCGTGGGGCTCGCGAAGCGGGCCGCACAGCTCTTGCTGGGAGGTGGCGCATGACCGGTGGGCTTGCTTTAGTCCTCACCATTGCTGCGCCGGTTGGGGGAGCCCTCCTGATCGGACTCCTCGACCGACATCCCAATTGGCGGGAGTGCACCACGTTGGCCACGGCCGGAGCCCTCTTTCTCCTCGTTGCCTCACAGGTGTCGTCCGTGATGGCGGGCGACCGGCCAAGTACGGTTCTGGCGGAGCCCTTACCCGGCTTGCCCCTGGCATTGACTCTCGAACCGTTAGGCCTGCTCTTTTCCTTGGTCGCCAGCTTTCTGTGGATCGTCACCTCCATTTATTCCATTGGCTACATGCGTGGCCACGGCGAATCTCACCAAACTCGATTTTACGTCTTCTTTGCCCTGTCATTATCCAGCGCGATGGGAGTTGCCTTCGCCGGCAATATGTTCACACTCTTCATCTTCTATGAGCTACTGACCCTCTGCACCTACCCACTCGTCACTCATGCCGGCACCTTAGAAGCGAAGCGGGCGGGAAGACTGTATCTGGGCTTTCTTCTGTCGACCTCGATTGGGCTACAGCTGCTGGCCATGATCTGGACCTGGGATATCGCGGGGACCTTGTCATTCGCGCCTGGAGGTATCCTCGCAGACAAAGCTTCCCCCAGGATCTTGAGCGTGCTGTTCGTCCTCTATGTCCTGGGGGTAGGCAAAGCAGCCTTGATGCCGTTCCATCGATGGCTGCCGGCAGCCATGGTGGCTCCAACTCCCGTCAGCGCCCTTCTTCACGCCGTGGCGGTGGTCAAAGCGGGCGTCTTCACCATTCTGAAAATCTCAGTCTATCTGTTTGGCCTTGACCTTCTTGTGACGCTGGAGGCGCGGGACTGGCTCATGGCCCTTGCCGCAGCCACGATTCTCATCGCCTCGGCGATCGCGCTCACACAAGACAATTTGAAGGCACGACTCGCCTACTCAACGATCAGCCAGCTGTCCTATGTGGTTCTGGGAGGTCTACTCGCTAACACCTGGAGTCTACTCGGCGCGGGGATGCACATCGCGATGCACGCCTTCGGCAAAATCACCTTGTTCTTTTGCGCTGGTGCCATCCTGGTCGCGGCGCATAAGACAGAAATCAGTCAACTCGACGGGATCGGGCGACGGATGCCAATCACGATGGCGGCCTTTTTCATCGGCAGCCTTTCGGTCATTGGACTTCCGCCGACGGGAGGCTCATGGAGTAAGTGGTTTCTTGCGCTGGGAACAGTCGAAGCAGCACAATACCAACTTCTCGCCGTGCTGATGCTTAGCACCCTCCTCAATGTCGCCTACCTGATGCCAATTCCAATCAGGGCATTTTTCAGCCACTCTCCCCATGGCGAGTCCTTCTCCCACACCACTGAGGCCCCCCTGCCTTGCCTGATTGCCTTGGTCCTCTCGGCAGGGGGCTGCCTGGCCTTATTCCTCCAGCCTGACACGATTTTTACACTACTGGGCCCCATCCTCCCAACAGGGCGATAGTGAAAGGAGGCACCGCGAAGATGCAACGGCCTGGACTATTCGATAACCCTCAGAATGTGAAACGACTGCTTCGTATCTTTTTTGCCCTCTGCGGCGTCGTTCTCTTGTGCGATCTCTTCTATGACCGGCACACGACTCACCCGTGGGAGCACCTGTGGGGCTTCTTCGCGCTGTTTGGCTTCGTCGCTTGCGTCGTCCTTGTGCTGGTGGCCAAGGAAATGCGTAAGGCCGTCATGCGTCGGGAAAACTATTATGACGAATAGCCTCCCGCCTTTTCTGCCATTCTTTGCGGCAGCCCTGCTCGTCCCACTGGTGCGCGGTCACGCCAGGACAGCTCTCCTATTGGGGGTGCCTCTCCTTGGCGGTCTGCACGTGTGGGAGATCCCTGAGGGGGCATTCTGGTCCGTTTCGGTTCTGGGCTACGAGCTGCAAGTCCTGCACATGGATAGGTTGGCCCGCCTGTTCGGCATTCTATTCCACCTTGCAGCGTTCATCGCGTTCCTCTTTTCCCTGCACGTGCGTGACACTGGCCAACATGTCGCAAGCCTCCTGTACGCAGGCAGCGCCCTCGGAGCGGTGTTTGCCGGCGACTTCCTCACGCTGTTCATCTTCTGGGAACTGCTCGCGGTCAGCTCCGTTTTTCTCATTTGGGCGCGGCGGTCCGCCCATTCCTTCGGGACTGGTTTCCGGTATCTCGTCATTCAGGTTCTCTCGGGTGTCTTGCTGTTGGCCGGCACACTGATTCATTTTCAGACGACAGGGTCACTAGCATTGATGACACTCCGTCTAGGGGATCCTGGGGCATGGCTCATCTTCCTGGCCTTCGGGATCAAGGCCGCGTTTCCGTTCTTGCACAACTGGCTGACGGATGGATACCCAGAAGCCACGCCGACCGGAACGGTCTTTCTCAGCGCCTTCACCACCAAGGTGGCCATTTACAGCCTGGCTCGGTGTTTTCCGGGGACAGAAGTTTTGATCTACATTGGCACGCTGATGACCTGTTTTCCCATTTTCTATGCGGTGATCGAAAATGATCTCCGCAGAGTGCTCGCGTACAGCATGATCAACCAGCTTGGCTTCATGGTCTGCGGCATTGGGCTGGGTACGGAGTTGGCCTTGAACGGGGCCGTTTCCCATGCCTTCAATGACGTGATTTTCAAAGGCCTCCTGTTCATGTCCATGGGTGCCGTCCTCCATATGACCGGACGCATCAACGGATCGGAACTCGGCGGGCTCTACAAAACGATGCCCATCACCACCGGGCTCTGCATTGTCGGCGCCCTTTCCATTTCGGCCTTTCCGCTGTTCAGCGGCTTTGTCAGCAAGTCCATGGTAATGACCGCCGCGCTCGAACAGGGATATGAGTGGACCTGGATTTTCCTTTTGTTCGCGTCGGCGGGTGTGTTCCACCACGCCGGCATTAAAATCCCCTTCTTCGCGTTCTTTGCTCACGACTCTGGCATTCGCGTACACGATCCGCCGCCCAACATGCTGTTAGCGATGGGCCTGGCAGCGGGGCTTTGCATCGGCATCGGGACCTACCCCTGGTGGCTCTACGGCCTGTTGCCCATGCCAGTATCCTATCACCCCTATGACCTCACGCATGTGATTGCACAGGTTCAACTCTTGTTCTTTTCCGCGCTGGCATTCTGCTGGCTGAAATTGTCGGGGCTCTACCCGCCGGAGCTTCCCTCCGTCAACCTTGATGCGGAGTGGGTGTACCGGAAACTTGGGCCGAACATGGCCGCGTGGGCTCAGACCGCATCCCAAACAGCAGCTGACCACATCACGAGCACGTTCACACGTTGGATCCATGCCATGTCCGGCCCGTTCAGCCACGGACAAGAGCTGTTCGTTCGCTTTGCAAAGACCTGGCCGACGGGGTCCATGGTTCAATGGGCAGTCGGATTGCTCTGCCTCATTCTGCTTTCCTATTACTTGACCTAGACTCCACCGCGCCGATGTCGCGAGTGGGGAGGCCTGTCGCGCAATTCTCGAGTCAACGGTAGAGGGGGAAGATCTTGGGCCCAGCCTGAGAGCACTCGACGTGGCGCACACAGGGGCCCCCGCAGAAAAATATGGAGCAATCGATATGCGGAACGGTATTCTGGCAGGGTTACCGAACTATCTGAACCAGCCCAGAATTGGGAACCAGCGCAGGTGCTGCCTACACCACGGGGAGATCGAGACCCAAGCTGTCCAGGTCGATGACAATCTCATCCTTCTCCCGCCCGAGGATATAATCCAGAAGGCCAGCACCCTGATCCTCAATGGCCCCTTCTGGATCAAAGGACAGGTCGAACCATTTTGGGGTCGTCGGCCTTGTGGGATAGCGGCGATCATACACCATCCCGTAAGCGGGAACTCCATACACGTTTTCATGGTTGCTCAATATGAAATGCAGCTTGGTGCCTTTCACGTACAGGCCTCCTGTCGTGATCTCCCGTTTAATGGACGTCAGGGGTCGGCTCAGGTAGTACATCACACGCTCGTTCGGTTCTGCGAGGGCCAAGGCTTCAGTCAGCCTGGAGGCGAGGAGAGCGACGGTTTCCTCTCTGAAAACTGGTTCCCATTCCGCATACCCGGCAATCTTGGCATGCACCCAGATTCGGTGACCTCGTATTCTGAACCCGTTCAGCACATGAGCCATCTGCTCAGCCCTAATTGAGATGGGATGATTGTGTAACGTGTCGGGCCGCTCCAGATGGGCAGACGGATCCGGCTCTAAGCGCACGAAATGGACGGGATCTTCATACACCACTCTGGCTGGCACGAGGGGTGCGGCACAACCAGCGAGAACCACCCCCAAAAGCAGAGTCCCTAATGAGGGGCAGACGATGGGCGTAATGGGTGATGGGTGATGAGGAATGGGTTGTGCGTATTTCTGCAGACGACGCATCACGATTCACGTCCAACCCATTACGGCGCACCCAGCGCCTCAGGCTGCCTCATCACGACTCCGTGAGAGTGACGGTCAATTCAACCCGCTCGAGCGGATTGTCCCGGCCGTCTTTCTTGACACTGACGATCTTATCCGCCACCTCCAGTCCACTGATGACTTCCCCAAAGACCGTATATTTCCAATCAAGAAAATTGGAGTCAGCCACACAGATAAAGAACTGTGACCCCGCGCTGTCCGGATCGTTCGAACGGGCCATGGAGACTGTCCCGCGCGTATGCGGTCTGCTGTTGAACTCCGCCTTGATCGTGTAGCCTGGCCCCCCCATCCCATGTGACGCTCGATCCAGCGTCTTACTATTCGGATCTCCCCCTTGGATCATGAACCCCGGGATCACACGATGAAAAGTGGTACCGTCGTAAAATTTCTCCTTCGCCAGCTTGATAAAGTTGGACACGTGACCAGGGGCGATCTCTGGGAAAAACTGCAAGACCATCTCCCCAAGAGCTTCACCCTTCGTCGTCACACTGATTGTGGCACGTATATGTGTAGTCACCTCATTCATGCCCGCTCATTCCCTTCTTTTGAATCTTCCAAACGGTGAGGCACTCTTCCCCTCCATGCCCTGGCTAATGGGGACCCATGTGTCCCCTTGGTCATCGCTTCTGAATGCACCTGCATTCGTGCCGGCGTACAGGTCGCCCGACGCCGACCCGAATAGAACCTGGATCGACTTCTCCGTTAAGCCCTTATTGATCGGCATCCATTGCTGCCCATGGTTCAGACTCTTGAAGATTCCACGGCCTGTCCCAACAAACAGGCCAGCATCGTTCACCACAATGCCGCGAATGGAATCATTCGGCAAAGCCCGACTGATTGGACGCCAGGTTCGCCCTTTATCGACACTTCGAAAGACCCCGCCATCAAAGGTCCC
>JBFJQA010000172.1:0-6738 GCA_041616875.1 Nitrospiraceae bacterium
ACTTTTGAACGGCATGGGAACGATCTCTATACCGTCAGGTCCATCTCCTTTGCAGATCCCGCCCTCGGGACAAAGATACCTCTCTCATGTTTAGGGGGGGAACACATTCAGGTCACGGTTCCCTCCGGCATTCAGAGCGGGACGGCGCTCCGGGTCTCTGGTAAAGGGATGCCTCACCTTGGGGGAAGGGGGAAGGGCAATCTCTATGTAGTGGTGGAAGCCCGTACCCCGACCAAACTGACCCCACAGCAGCGGCGCCTGCTTGAAGAGTTTTCAAAACTTGAACGAGAGCGGTGACGGGCTGCCAGTTTGTACCTAGCCCTCGGTGCGCCGGTCGACCGACCGGGCCAGTTCGCGTAGAGATTCTGAGATGGTGACCGACACAGGGTAGGGTCCCTCCAACTCCTGCAGTGGTTTTGGCAACCGGGCCAATTCAGCAGCAGCTCTCTCACGCAAGGTGGACAATGGGTCAGGTGGGGCCAGGCGACGCCCGGCCCGCATCGTTGGCTGTAAGAGTGGCTGCCCGGGGAGTGGATCATCGAGAAGGGTGACGGTATCAGATGCGATCCGTCCCTCTCCGTCGTACTGCCGGTAGACCTGTTTCCGACCCGGCCATGTCGCCTTGCCCTCGGAACGCTTACGCGAGGGGCGCCCCGCATATTCCTGAAGCTTGTAGGCGCAGTCCAGGTAGGGGGCATCGGCGGAGGTGGTTAAGTGAGTCCCCACAGCAAAGCTATCGATCGGAGCTCCGGCTTTGACCAAGTGATGGATGGCCTGCTCATCGAGATTGCCGCTGACGAGAATCTGGACAGAGGGTAATCCCCCGTCATCTAGGATCCGCCTGACTTTTCTCGCATGTTCCGCCAAATCCCCACTGTCGAGGCGAATGCCCTTCACGGAAATCCCTTTCGCCTTCAAACGAGGAGCAAGAGTCACAACCTTCGCAGCAGCCGCTTCCGTATCATAGGTGTCGAGAAGGAGGACGACGTTGTCGGGCTGAACTTCGGCGAAGTGCTCAAACGCCTGCCGTTCATCCTCTTGGGCCTGAATAAAGGAGTGGGCCATAGTGCCATACACCGGGATACCGAACTGAGCTCCAGCCAGGACCGTCGCGGTCCCTCCAAACCCGGCCACGTAGCTCGCGCGCGCGGCCAACAGGCCAGCCTCGGCCCCATGAGCACGGCGCAGGCCGAAATCAATCAATGGCCTTCCCTGGGCCGCCAGCATTGATCGGCATGCTTTGGAGGCGATCATCGTTTGGAAGTTCAGGAGATTGATCAGCCGTGTTTCGACGAGTTGCGCCTGAGGAAGTGGAGCGATCACCCGCGCGATCGGTTCGTCCGGAAAAAACACTGTTCCCTCCGGCATCGCGTCCAAGTCACCAGTGAATCGGAGCGTGGCTAAATAGTCGACAAATTCTGGCCTGAATCGGCCGCTCTCCCGTACCCAGTTGAGGTCCTCTTCAGAAAAATGGAGATCCTCCAGGTATTGCACCAGTTGTTCAAGCCCGGCCGCCATGAAAAACGCTCGGCTTGGGGGCAGTTTCCGGACAAAAAACTCAAATACCGCGGTGTCTTCCATGCGCTGCTCGACATAGCTTTGCAGCATGGTCAGCTGATAGAGGTCTGTCAGCAGGACGCCAGGTTGCATAGTCACCCGACCAGATCCTCCAATCGGACCGTCACGGCACCCTTGTGCACCATCTCCTCGACGGCTTTTTCCCCATCATCAGGACGCAGATTCACGGCCCGGATGCCATCCAGCAGAACACACACGTTGAAACCAGCCGCAAGCCCATCTTTCACGGTATTCAGCACGCAATAATCAGTGGCCAGCCCTCCAACGAAGAGGCGGCGGATACCAGCGTTTCTTAATTGCGTCTCCAACGATGTCCCTTCGAAGGCTGAGTAGGCCTCGGCCTCCGGTGTGGTGGCTTTATGAATCGGGAGAGCTGACGCCGAAACTGGAAAATTCGGAGGATGCTCGGCGCCATGTGTCCCCGCGACGCAGTGAACAGGCCAGATTCCCCCGTGCTCGCGAAACGAACAATGATTCGGCGGATGCCAGTCCCGTGTGACAAAGACCGGATATTTTTTGGATTCGAACAGGCCCATGTAACGGAGGAGGACAGGGAGGACTTCATCTCCGCCGGGAACGCCAAGCGCTCCACCGGGCAGGAAATCATTCTGGATGTCTGACACTAACAGCGCATCGCCTGGTTGGATTGTTATCATAAGACAACCTACAAAGGAGCAGCGGGTATAGGAACGTACGCCGAAGCGTCGAGGGCCGGCAAAGACGGTATCACGGAGGGGTCAACCGCGTTACAATTTGTATCCGAATCGCCGCAGTAGCGCTTTTCGTTCCTGAATAGACGCTTCTTCTTCCATACCGCGAGGGCGTTCCCCATCAATCACCCCAAGAATTCCGCGCCCCTGCTCCGTTTCCGCCAGGATGACTTCGACAGGATTCGCGGTCGCGCAATAGATCCCGCACACTTCGGGCACTTGACGAACGGCCCCCAAGACATTGATGGGATAGCAGTTCCGTAGAAAAATGATGAAGCTATGTCCCGCCGCGAGTCGTTGGGCCGTGGTCTTGGCCAATCCCGTCAATTCCTGATCGGTTCCGCTCCACCTGACCAAGCACGGGCCAGAAGCTTCACAAAAGGCGAGACCAAACGCAATGTTCGGAACCGCTCCCACGAGGGCCTCATGAAGATCTTCCACGGTCTTGATAAAGTGTGCCTGCCCCAGAATGACATTCACGTCCTCTGGCTTCTGGACTTTCTCCGAGCTCAGGGTGATGGCCATGTTTCTTCTCTTTGCGTCCTCAGTTTTCTCGTACTTCAACCAGTGTGGTCAGGCCCATCGCTCAGCTTTTGCTGTCAGTTTTCGCGATGAAGCCGGTGAACAGCTGCTGCATCTTCTTGAGGCCGCAAGGGGGGCAGGTCGCTTCACCGCTCTCGTGATCTTTCAGACTCATGCTGACAGGCTAAAAGGCTGACAAGATTGGAAATATCCTTGAAGTCTCTGTGCCTGGCTCTTAGCTTGCCAGCTTGTGACCTTCTCACCTTGTCAGCCGGGCGAAGCGATGCAGCGGAGCAACGCGTTTACGCCTCGTCCGCGGTGTCCTTATGCTTTGTCTCACCCCAAGTGCCCACGATCTCTGCCATTTCTCCTAATCGCTGTGTGACCCGGGCATACAAGGTGCCCTCCGGATACCGGCCTTCTGCATCCCGTTCTCCGGCTTGCGTGCCGGTCAATAGCTCCATGGCCTCCTCGACCGAGTTGACCCCATACACGGAGAACTGGCCCGCCTCAACGGCTTCCACGACTTCACGGCGTAGCGCTAAGTGTTTCGTGTTTCGTACCGGGATAATCACACCTTGCTTCCCGGTTAACCCGCGCTTCTTACAGGTCTCGAAGAACCCCTCGACTTTTTCATTGACCCCCCCAATGGGCTGGATCTCGCCAAGCTGATTCACCGAGCCCGTCACAGCCAGACATTGCCGAACCGGCACCTCCGCCAAACTGGAAAGGATGGCCGCCAACTCCCCTACCGCAGCACTATCTCCTTCGACCTCCGAATAGGTTTGCTCGAAGGTCAAGGTGGCGCTCAGCGCAAAGGGGTGAGCGCCGGCGAATTTCCCCGCTAAATACCCAGACAAGGTCATCACGCCCTTGCTATGAATATGCCCGGCTAACTCGGCTTCTCTCTGGATATCAATCACACCTTTGGTCCCAACAAAGGTCCTGGCCGTGATTCGACAGGGACGTCCGAAGGTCGAGTCTCCAAGAAGATGGACCGACAATCCGTTCACCTGTCCGACCACTTCACCTTCCACATCGACGATCAACGTCCCTTCCCTGATTTCATCCTGGATCCATTGTTCGGGAAGATCAGCGCGAAATCGCTTCTTCTTGATGGCCTTATCCACATCGTCACGGGTGACCAAGCTGTGCTTCCTTTGTTGAGCCCAGAACGAGGCTTCACGGATCAAATCGCTGAGCAAGCTCAACCGCAAGGAAAGCCGGTCGTGCCGATCCGCCATCCGGAGTCCCTGCTGAATGATCTCTGACACCGCTTCCGCATCGAAGTGAGGCAGCGCCTCTTCTCGACAAAGCCGAGCTATATACTGGGCATATCGCAGGTCCTCTTGGTCACTCCTCACCAAATCGACATCGAAGTCCGCTTTCACTTTGAACATTTTCGAAAAGTCTTCTTCATAGGCCTGAAGGAGATGATACAAAATAGGCGGGCCAAGCAGGATGACCTTGAGGTTCACCGGGACAGGCTGCGGTTTCATGCCGGTTGTCGAGAAGCCGAAATATTCTCCAGGATCCTCAATCTTGACCTCACGGGTCCTGATAACGCGCTTGAGGGCATCATAAGCAAACGGCTGTCGCAGGAGGTCGAGCGCGTTCAAGATCAAATACCCACCGTTGGCCTGGATGCAAGCCCCCACTTTAATTTCAGTGAAATCTGTGAAGACCACGCCAAGATGGACTTTGCGCTCAATCTTGCCGATCAAATTCGCATACGTCGGGTGTGATTCATCTACGACCGGAGCCCCACCGTCGGGTTTATTCTCCACGATCAGGTTGACCTCATAGCGGGAGAGATCTGCTGTACGACCTGGAGTAATCAATCCCAGGAGCGGAACCCCGTGGGTCTCCTTGTGAAGAAAATCCTTATAGTTGGTGACGATGTCCGCATAGACCTGATCGAGATACCCGAGAACCTCGGGCAGGTCCTGATAGATCCTTCTCAACGGTTCCAATTGTTGATCCAAGAGATTCTTCACCACCTGGCGATCCATGTTTCTAAGGTTACGCTCGGTTTCATGGTCCAGAGCGTGGATCTGGGATTGAAATTCACGAATCTTGGCCTCGACGTGCGTTTTTCTTTCCTCGAGCTCACGTTGCTTATCCGCAGGGAGTCGCACGAGCTCCTCTTCCTTCATCGGATGGCCCTCGTGTAACGGAACGAGGCTGAACCCCACGGCTTCCTCCTGGAACCCAAAGGCGCGATCGCGTGCGAACTCATTGACTTCCCTGAAGAGAACTTTTTTCCTCCCATCTGCCTGACTCACGATCCGGGCCTTGGCGTCCAGATATTTGGAGCTCTCAAACTCTGTTGGAATATCACGCCGCAGGATTTGAATGAGGGTCTCGATACCATGCTTAAACGCCCGTCCCTGCCCAGCCGCGAAGGGGAGGCAGCGGGGTCGGAAGGAATCGAGAAAATTGTTCACGTAACACCAATCTGGAGGGGCCACTCCGGCTCGAGCCATCCGCTGGACCATCCGCTTGACGATGCTCCACTTCCCGGTGCCCATTGGCCCTGTTGCAAAGATATTGAATCCGGGGCTTGTAATGGTGAGACCGAACTCGAGCGCCTCCACCGCCCGCTGTTGGCCAAGTGGTTCCTCAAGAGGAGTCAAGACACTCGTGTCGGAAAACCCCAGACGGCTTGCATCAACCCTCGGCGTGAGCATGGTCACAGGAATTTTGTATTTTTCAGACAATTGGACACCCTTCTGATTCACGCTGATTCATAGTGATTCATCCTCCTCTGGCGACCTGAATTACCATATCCATCATATTATTAACAGGGCAAGGGGTATGCCAAGATTTCTTTGGGCCAACAAAAGATTTTTCACCCAGGCAGAGGAAACCTCAGGGAAGACTCACGAACCTTCCCGGTCGCGGCAAGCCGAAACTGGCGCATTATTCCCCACCACACCTGTTCGAAATGAAGCTAAATGCAGCATTTTTAAGAGGACACGGGGCTCTCGCTATCAGGCACGCCATATACAAGAATGGGGCAAGCCGTGGCGACCAAACCAAGGCGACAGAATTAAGAGGGAAGTCTGCCATTCCTCCCCACCCTTCAGCCATCCCCCCTCACGCGCCTAAGAAAGGAATGCCGCTTGCTTCCTCACGGGTTGTGCCAACATTGCACCGACACGAGCTTCATGACTATCTCACGCGCAGGTTTGGGCCGACCGCGGAATTGTTAGCCTATGGGCCCATCGGCAAAGAAAGCTCAGGGGCCTCCGTAAAGGGCTACGGCTACGGTTCGCCGATCCGGCTGACCTTTCGAGTGGACGGCGCTATGCGACATGCTGTCCTCGAAACCATGAGCCCCGGCCCCTTCGGGCATGAACACATGGCTGACCGCGCTCAAGCCATTCTGTGGGATTTCGATTCCTACGCCCGCCTACCCCGTCACATCCCGGCCCTGGATGTGGGGGCTTTCACGCAGGAAGGATCGCTGTTTTCGGTCGCCCCAGCCAAAGAATTCTTTGTGCTGACACAGTGGGTCGAAGGAAGCAGTTACCACCTGGATTTCGAACGGCTGGCTCGCACGGGACGGCTCCTCTCCCTGGATCGGAAACGCGTCCAGGCACTCGCCCACTACCTTGCCCAGATTCATCGAGTGAGACACCCAGATCAGCACTTGTACCGCCGTCGGCTGAGAGAACTGATCGGACATGGTGAATGCATCATGGGATTGACCGACAGCTATCCCCCCCGGTATCGCTTCATCACCTCGGACCTGTTACGTTCAATCGAGGAAGCGTGCAACCGCTGGCGGTGGCGACTGCGAAACCGCTCCAATCGGTTGGCTCAAGTGCACGGTGATTTTCACCCTTGGAATGTCCTGTTCCGCAAGGGCGTCGATTTCTCGGTCCTGGATCGCTCTCGAGGTGAGTGGGGCGAACCGGCGGAC
>JBFJQA010000173.1:0-6730 GCA_041616875.1 Nitrospiraceae bacterium
CTATGAGGAAGAACATATTGCCGTATGAAACGGCAGGAGTTGATCCGCCACTTGCAGCGGCATGGCTGCACGCTCCTCCGTGAGGGGGGCGCGCCATTCATGGTGGCACAATTCCGATCAGAACAAGCGGTCTTCAGTTCCACGCCACACCGAAGTGCATGATAACCACGCTCGAAAGATCTGCAAAGACTTAGGCATACCCTCCGTAAAATAGCGGCAACCGCCACACTCCCTATTCAAAGATTCGAGTCGAGGGTGCGGGGTTCGAGTCCCAGGCGGCTCACCACTCCTCCTCGGATATAGAAATGGAGCGACGGGAGCGGGGGAGGCGGCTCGTCAAGGAGCGAGAAGGACGGAGAATCAGGCAAAGAGCTTGGCATGGCATGGGGTTGCAGAGGTCGAGGAGGCTTCAAAGGGAGGACGAAAGAAGTATTTTTTTACTCTTGACTGTACCGAACGTTCGGTATATAATTCAGCCCGTCAGGAGGTCGGACCCGGCATGGCTGTCCAAAAGATTGATGATGACAAGCTCCTCGACCGGTTGACGAGAGTCTTTCGGCTGTATGGATTCGAGGGGGCCAGCCTGAGCCGGATCTCCAAGGCTACGGGGTTGGGACGGGCGAGCCTGTACCACCGCTTCCCGGGTGGCAAGGACGAGATGGCGATGGCGGTCCTCGCACGGGCGGGTCGCTGGATGGCGCATGGTATTAAGGCGCCCCTGTCGGGATCGGGTCCACCCAGCCAGCGAATCCGCCTGATGGCAGATCGCCTTCATGAATTCTACTCCGGTGGCCGCCAGTCGTGCCTGCTCGACTCGTTGTCCTTCTCGGCGGAGGACAACGCAATCAGAAAGCACGTCAAAGAGGGCATGACCGTCTGGGCGAAGTCGCTGGCCGCCGTGGCCCGTGAGGCCGGTCTTCCCGCGAAGAAGGCACAGCAGCGGGCCGAGGATGCCATTGTGCGCATTCAGGGCTCCCTGGTGATGGCCCGGGCCACGGGCGATACGGGCCCTTTCGAGCGCACGTTACGGCAGCTCCCGGAGACCATCCTTGGCGAGAAGTACGGCCGGGTATGATGTGAGCGGGGAAAGGCGCGGCGGGGGGACGCCTTGCAGGTCCCCTGTAAGGTTCTTCAAAATGAGCCGACTGGAGGAAGGAGCGGGCATTTTTTTTGGGTTTGTAGTGTACCGAACGTTCGGTATATTTTTCCGAAAGCGATGCCGGCCCTGCCGGGCGGTGGAAGGGACGCAGACTCGCTCCTCACCTGGCGACAACAACCGGCGACGTTCTGCGCGTTGCCATCACACACAACTGCAACCAGCAAGGAGGAAAAAGCGATGCAGTCGAAGAAAAGATCCATTCTGGCGGCGGCGGTCATGTCCGTCGCTCTGCTGTCAACCGCGGTCCTGGCCATGGACTACACCCACAGCACGCCGGGACTCGGCGGCTATGATCCCGTGGCCTATTTCACGGACGGGAAGCCCGTGAGGGGCAGCGGGTATCACGTCACGGAGTTCAACGGCGTCACCTATGCTTTTGCCAACGCGGATCACCTCGAGACGTTCGAGGCCAATCCCGAGAAGTATGTCCCGGCGTACGGCGGCTATTGCGCTTACGGCGTCGCGGTCGGCAAGAAGTTCGTCGCCGATCCGGAAGTCTGGAGAATCGTAGGCGGGAAGCTGTATGTGAATCTGGATCGCGACATCCAGCGCAAGTGGCAGAAGGATGTGCCCGGGCACATCGAAACAGCGGATGCCAACTGGCTGAAGATCAAGGACCAGGCACCGTCCGACCTGTGAAGGATAACAGGAAGGCTCGCCGCCCACGGGGTGGCGAGCCTTCCTCTCTAAAACACGAACTATGAAGCAGCAAGGAGACACTACGATGATTACCAGCAAACAGGCATGCGTCGCGTTTGGGTTGGCCTTCGTTCTCGCGGGCCTCCTCGGCTTTGTGCCAAACCCTCTCGTGGCGCCTGATGGGATTTTTGCAGTGAACACGATGCACAATCTCGTGCATCTTTTGACCGGAGCGGCCTTCCTCTTTGGCGGGCTGTTCTTGACGGGTCAGGAGCGGTTGACTCTTCAGGTGGTTACAGGCGCGTATTTCGCTGTGGCGCTGCTCGGCTTTCTCACCAGTGGAGACACGCTCTTGGGCATTGTGCGCCTCAATGAGGCTGACCGTTGGCTACACCTGGGACTGGCTTTGATCATGCTCACTACGGCGTTGGCCGTCCCCAGGACTGTAACTCGAACGGCGTGAACGGGGGAATGCGCGAGCAGGCTTGAGGGTGTTGTGGAGTCTCCAAGCCTGCCGCGCTGCTCCTAAAGAAGCGGTCACATCGACCTCCACATTAATGATCGTGGCGTATTGTCACACGACTAAGAAGAGGCGAGGAGGGTTACTATATGGACCAAAAACCGATCAGCGACATCGCCTTCAGCCCGGCGGTGAAGAAGGCCCAGCGCCAACGGGGCTCGAGACGGGCATATGAAAAGACGGAGCAACACGGCGGCTGGAGGGCGGAGATTGATCAGATGCTTGCGGACTTCGTCGCCCAGCGGGATTCCTTGTATCTCGGAACCGCCAGCGCAGACGGCCGTCCGTACATTCAGCACCGCGGGGGCCCCAAGGGATTCGTGAAGCTCTTGGACTGCAACACCCTGGCCTTCGCGGATTATTCGGGCAACCGCCAGTACATCTCCGTGGGAAATTTGAGCGAGAACGACAAGGCCTTCATCTTCCTGATGGATTACCCCAGCCGGGCCAGGATCAAGATCTGGGGTCGAGCAAAGTTCGTCGACGATGATCCCGAGCTGCTGGCGAAAGTTGTCGATCCCGTATACAAGGCGAAGCCCGAGCGGGTCCTGATCTTTCACGTCGAAGCTTGGGACGTCAACTGTCGGCAGCACATCCAGGAACGCTACACGGTCGAGGAGTTCAAGGACGTGCTCGAACCGCTCAAGCGGCGCATCGCGGAACTCGAAGCCGAGAACGCCTCGCTCAAAGCCAGAAAGCACGCGGTCGGTGCATTCCTTTGACGGCAGGCTTGGGGGCACCCTCACGGTCGCAAAACTCCAACTTTTGTGTCCATTTTTGTGTCATCCTATCCTGCACGGGGTAAGAATCTCGTACTCAGTAGAACTAGTACACCGTACGTAAATGTTTAATTTTTATTGAAGCGGGGAACCCGACACAAAAAACCAAGCATATACGTATTTTGTACTAGTACTCTTTTAAGTCGAGGGTGCGGGGTTCAAGTCCCAGGCGGCTCACCATTTCTCCATGTCCGAAGGACTGGTGGGAGGGTGCCGGGCCAGGGGGAATTACGGTTGGGTTTGTGTCCCTCATTCTTGGGCTATTTTGCCCAAAATTCTCCCCCTATTCCCGCCGTTTTCCCACAAGGGCACCGGCCTCTCAGTGCCTTGAAATCCCGAGCTCCCACCACGGTCATCTGGGGGCATGGCTTGACGTGCTTCCATAGTCCGGCCCTGACCCCTGCAGGCTCAACATCCCCGACCCCCCTCGCCCAAGGGAAGGCTCGATTTTGCCGGGCTGTCGGCGTATCCTTTGGGAGAGTCAAAAGCACATGTTGTTTGCAATAGCCGACAGCACTGGAACTATCAGAAACGAGCAATGCAGGCTTATCCGGACATAGTGTGGAAAGGAAGGTACCGTGCGAAAACATATTCTTCATCCTCAGGCAGCCCCTGACGAGCGAGAGATTCCGGTCGCTTCTATCGCGACTGTCTTTGTGACCTCCGAGGAAGCTGATCATCCCATCGATTACGCGTTCGATGCTCAACGAGGCCCGGGCGGAACACGGTGGGTCGCGGAGAAGGCCGGTGAACAAACAGTCATTATGGCATTCGACACGCCGCAAGCCATTGGTCACGTCAGTCTTGAAGTCGAGGAACGTGAAATGAGCCGGACTCAAGAGCTGCAGCTCTCGGTGTCGAATGACGGCGGAAAAACCTATCGAGAGGTTTGCCGTCAAGAGTTTAACTTTAGTTCTGGCGGCGCCACCTTTGAACGGGAAGCATGGGCCTTATCGGAGGCGAAGGCCACTCACGTGAGGGTTTGGATTAAGCCCGATAAGGGAGGCAAGCCGTGTTGCGCAAGCCTGACCTCGCTCGTCTTGAGGTAAGGCTTTGGGGGGAAACTCGAATTGACAAATGAGTCACATGATCGCGGGCACACGCTGCCGAGAATGTTCCAGGGATCGAGAAAGAGTCGGGTCACCCTGACCCCAAAAGCACCGCGTGCGATGGACAATGGTGTCCTGGGTTCAGCTACTTGCACCAACGTCCTTATTTGATAGCCATTATGTTCTAAGCGCCTTGTCCTTTTCTGTGTATCGCAGAACGGTCCACACAAAGGCGGAATGACTCCACGTGAGGGGCGAAACACAAAGCGGTGCACCGCTGACAGGATGGACCTGCTCGGCAAGTACGCCGGAAGGAAGCGCATTGTTGCCGCACCATTCAAGATAAGGAAGCGTCGCCTGAAGCTGCTGCTGATTCTCTGCTTGATCGATAAAGTATTCTGCCAGCCACAGTGTTGCAATAAACCATGGATTTCCGGGAATGTCTTGCGGGCTGTCCTCCGCACGCTGGTAGACATCACCCTGGTATCTGGCGCAACCTTCCACGGAAGTTTTAAGCCACAGGTGCTCGCGTACAGCTTTGGCTGTTTCAACCATTCGCGGATCTTTGGGATCCAGAATGCCAAACGTTGCCAAGCTTAGCAGGCTGATATCAATGACTTCATCAAGTTGATACCCCCTGCCTATCCTGGAACCCGAACGGGCAAATCGCTTGAGGCCGTCATGGTACAGGTGTTGACTAATCCCACCCGTCATTTCATCCGCCGCCGAGTCATACTTCTCAGCCAGGGAGGAGTCCTGAAAGAGTGTCGCAAACTTCGCAGCGGCTCTCAGCCCGGCGATCACAGATGCCACCGTATAGGCGTGGAGTGCGTAACGCTCCTCCCAAAGATCATAGGAAGGTAAGGGCAACAGCGTTTGAGGGTCCCGGTACCTGACTAAAAAGTCGGCGGCTTTTTTAATGAGCGTCGTATAGAGAGGCCTGACAAATTCTACGTCATTCAAACTTTGGTAGTGCATCCACAGCGCCCAAAGCGTCAACGCGGTTGAATCTTCCTGGATGGGAAGGACCTCTTGGCCAGCCACTAACCAGGCATGCCAATTACTGGCAAGAGATCCATCCGGATTATAATGTTGGAATAAATAGCCTTCGTCGGACAATACGCGGGCGCAGAAGTCAAAATATTTCATGCATACATGCGAGTACCCGGCCTTGGCTAAGGCAGCGGCAACAAAAGCGCCATCCCGTCCCCACATATACGAATACGTATCTTTTCCAAACCGCACAATATCAGAATCATTGGCGGCAATAATGGCTCCGTGGTTGTCAATTTGTGTCCTTAATATCAGCAGGCTTCGGTTAAATACGTTGGCCACGGATTTGGGAAGGCCCGGGAGTTGCAGCGAATCTTTGTGTATCCACGTTTTCCAATATTTAAACGAGCGCCTGAGGAGTTCCTCGGGCGTCGTCTTGTGGACTTCCAAATTGAGCTTTGCGACTTCGGGATAGGTCATGCCCGCCGCGATCCAATAATACGCGTGTGTGGTCCCCTTGGCGGGTAATTCCAGCCAAATTCCAATGCTGGAATGAGGCGAGCCCCATGCGGAGGCCTCCCCGCTCAGTTCTCCGTTCCCCGTCTCTTGAACGGTCTCCAAACCTCCCGAAGCGTGTTTCTTTCCGCAGGCAAAGTGTTTCACACCCCATTGGTCATGTGCCCAGCAACTGATCAGAAAATACCGGTGCATTTTGTAATGGATGATGGAACAGCTCCGAGGATCGAAATACGCCGTGCCTCCGATGTCATTCCCGTACAGATAAAAGTCATGACTGAAAAAGAGCCGGGCTTGACGGGGAGTGCCTTTCAGGTTGCGCACCTCCAGGTGTCTGATGTAGATGTTCAATTGAAAATCGACCACATCCGCGCATCTGAGCTCCAAGCCCAAGGCCTCATTCATCAGCGTGACATCCGTCACAAGACTCTCATTCTGATATCGTAAAGTTGTTTTCCATTCCGGTCCCATCCACGAATAGTGGCCATCCACCCATACACCAAAGCGGAAGGGATGCCCGCTTGCATGGTTTTCCTGCCCGATAAAAGGGAAATACACGTCCCGAATCTGATAATCCGAATCAAAATTCAAAAGGAACGATCCGTTACTTACTGGGATGTCCTTTGGCATAACGTCCTTTCGTCCACAATGCGCTGATATAGCTCCGAATAGTGTCCGGCCATGCTGGCGATGGAAAAATGATCTCTCGCGTGTGTGCGGCAGTCCATGCGCTTGATCACGTGGATCCTTCTTACCGCCGCAGTCATGTCATCGATCGAATCCACGACGAAGCCCGTTGTTCCATGCAGGACAATTTCGGGCACCGCGCCTTTGCGAAAGGCTACCACGGGAGTGCCGCAGGCCATGGATTCAATCAGCACAAGCCCAAACGGTTCATCCCATTGAATGGGAAAGAGTGTCGCCCGCGCGTGCTGGTACCACAGCTTTTTCTGAGCGCTGTCCACTTCTCCGATATAGATGATCTGCTTGTCCGAATCCAAAATGGGTTTCATGACTGTTTCATAGTAATCGCGACCGGCAATAGGTTTGCCTGCGTCAGGCACAAGGTCAATAG
>JBFJQA010000174.1:0-6712 GCA_041616875.1 Nitrospiraceae bacterium
CGCCTCGTCAGGGCCGGATCCTTCTCGATGTACTTCTTGTATTCGGCCCAGGTGGTGGCCGCGATGGTCCGCAGCGTGCCCCGCGCCAGTGCCGGCTTGAGCAGGTTGGCGGCATCGCCCTGCCCCGCGGCCCCACCCGCGCCAATCAGGGTGTGCGCCTCATCGATAAAGACAATGATCGGCTGGGGCGACGATTTGACTTCGTTGATCACCGACTTCAGCCTATTTTCAAATTCTCCCTTCACGCCCGCGCCCGCCTGGAGCAAGGCCAGATCAAGTCCCCGTAGAGAAACATTTTTCAATGGCGGTGGCACATCACCCTGTGCAATTCGGAGTGCCAGGCCTTCCACGACCGCCGTCTTCCCCACCCCTGCCTCGCCCGTCAGAATGGGATTATTCTGGCGACGGCGGGTCAAAATATCGATCAGTTGTCGAATTTCCACATCGCGCCCAAGGACGGGATCGATTTGGCCTTGTTTCGCGCGGCCCGTGACGTCAATGGTGAACTGGTCGAGGGCGGGCGTCTTGGTCGACACGGGCATACCCGTCTGGGGCGCCTCATACCCTCCTGCCGGCACCTGCTCTCTGTCTTCCGCAGTGCCCGACACCAAGTCCGGCAGGTTCTTGTGCAGATCATCCGCAGAAATCTTCTGAAGCTCTGAAAAACTGTCTCGTAACAGTCTGGCCAGGTCTTCGGTCCCGACCACCGCGAGCAAGAGATGTCCGGAGCGCACCCGACTCGCCCCATACTCGACGGAGGCTAAGATCCAGGCCTCATTGATAAGGCGGGGTATCCTGGGGGACAGTGCGGGAGTGCGGGCATTCCCGGTTTTCAGGCGATCCAGCGCCCGCGTGAGGTCTTTCAGCAGGCGGGCCTGGTCCACATCATAATGCCGGATGAGTCGTTGAAGGTCGCTGTCTGGCACTTCAAGCAGTTTGATAAAAACGTGCTCCAACTCTACATCATAGTGCGTCCGCGTGAGGCACAGCCCCGCCGCTCCCTCCAATGCCCGGCGGCACGTGTCGTCCATCTTTCCAATGAGGGCCTTTAAATTGACGTTCATGATGTCCCCCCTGCTGGCCGCAGCCTATGCCGCGACTGTTGACTCGATCGGCAGTTGGCCGGTAAAGCTCACATCCTCGGTATCAGTTGCGAATTCCTTGGTTTTCAACCACGTCGTCCAGCCAAGGTACGGCGCGTACTCACCTCGCTGTGCAAGCCGACACTCAGGGACTTCTGTCCGCTTCAAAATTGGCCGCACGTCAAAGTCTAGGGTCGGCCCCACGAAAAACCGAGTCAGCCGGACCAGAGAGGGATAGGCTCGACCCGAGGGCAGAATTCGGGAAAACTCGCGGAAGTTCAGCGGGCCCATACGAAGGCGAAACCGAGCTTGCTGATCCCAGACCGAGGTCCCAGCTATCGCCGTCCTGCCAAGGACGTTATTCTTTTCTCCTGGCCCGAGTCGCGTGAGGTCATCCTCTTCCAAATGAAACCACGCTCCCACCAACTGCTCCACGCCCACGGGCACCTCAAAATAATCGGTTAGCCACTGCTGAAGCGCCGAGGCCGAGCGCGGCCGTTGCCCGACGAGTCCCGCATAGCACAAGAGCGATCGGTCCTCCTTCACGACCCTGTGTCGCAGTCCTTTCGTCGCGAGCCCCATGAGCGCAAACAGGTATCGGGAAACCTTGTCCTCTTCCTTCCCTCTTTCCAACGCCTGTTCGAGACCGGCCTCGACGTGATGTTTCTCCCAGACACGATAAAACAGGGAGATCAACCGATGGTTAAACAGATCCAGGAATTCCCGAAACGTCGTATCCTTCTCGCGCATCCGTTCCATCAGGAGTTCCGTGTAGTGGTAGGGCAACACTCCCGAGGGCCCCGTCAACCCCATGAAGTTGACGGTCATCGTGGCGGGCCTCTGACCCGGCTTCTCCTCGACAATCTCCTGGATGGCGCTGGGGGGAAAACTCAGGGACAGATGTGATCGAAAGCGCACGACTTCGTCGCCAGGAGGGCCATCTCGACCGACGAGCCGCCGAGTTGGATTGAGCTGGGATAGCACCCGAACCGCCTGAAAGAAGTCAAACCGGCAGCAGGTCCCTTTTATGTTCTCACCTTTTCCATCCGTAGTTTTGTCGAGCAGGAGCTCGGCTACAGAAGGATCTGCTCTCCGACCCTGGGTGGCCATCGCTTAATCGGTTCCTCACGTTGCTGAGACGTAGCAACGAGCTGCGTAAACGAATTGATTGAGCTATACAAGGCAAAAAACCGTTCTAACACAGAGGCGAACAAGAAGACTCCGCTTCCCACATACTTCTTCTCATCAAATTCGAGATCGACTTCTACGCCGCGACATAACCCGCTCCATGACAACGACGAGGGTCGTCTCACCACGGACCGGCTCCTCACGTTGGTGATTCCCTCAATGTGTTGTCTGACGACCGAAGATCCGGAGAAGTCATAGAGTTTGAGAATTTCTTGGAGTGCGTCCACACCGCCGTCCACCAACGACAAATAATTGAGCGACAAATGGGAGACGAGCCGCCATTGATGTTCACCGGTCAATGGCAGACGGACGGTGGGGGTCGGCTTCACGAGCGCTCGAATCCGTGCCACAGGCGCGGCGCCTTCCAGCTCAAAATCACCCCGCTCCTCATCAAAGGGAAGCTTTCCGGGAAGATCCCGGTTTGTGGCGGTGATTTGGACGCTGAGCGTCTCCGCTGCCGGGAGAGCTGGATCAAAGTTCAGATCCACCAAGGAAAGCCAGACATCCGTGCCGCTATCCCCCTTTCTGGCCGAAGGGCGGCGACTGATAAACCAGAACGCTTCTCGAGCGTCATCGCGGGCCGTATGCTTCAGCGAATAAAACGGCTCGACTTCTCGGACGCCAGTCATATGAGGGGCGGACCATGTCACCGCATCAATCGAGTACACCTCATAGGCCTGGGCACGTCGAATATCAGGAATGACCATATATTCCCGTTGCGTGTGGTCCAGCCGGACAGGTTCGGCGAGCTGCTCAAAGAGGTTGGCGATGGGAGCACAGCCCAACCGAAAGGTACTTGCACTGATACCCGACTGTTCAGGAGTCGGTGCACGATCCAGCGCGATCAGGACTTCAAACTTCTCCTGAATGCCGGCTTCTGCCGCCTGTCGGAGCCCCTGGAGGTCAAGAAAAAGGAATTTTTGTGGGAACGTAAAATACTCTTGCAGGAGTCGGTACCCCAGAAATGATCGCGTGGAATAAGGCAAAAGGCCTTCATCGTCACCAAAGCCTACGGGCTGGAGACATCCCGTAGGGAGTACCACGGACTTCCGACCGGCCTTCCCCTCGGCGGCACGAATCCGGACCTCGCGGACATTGTTTAACAAGAGTTCATACAGGGCCTGGACGAGTTGACTCTCGCCATGCAGGTAGAAGCGGAGCCGATCCAGTTCCAATTCTTGGAACTTGGTACCACCCTGACACTGCAATTCAAGCCGGATCATGGCCGCGTCCTTGCCCCCGGGAGCCGTGTGATCAGGCTCTTCGAATTGCGCCGACTTGACCTCAATGGGCCACAGCGTTATGGGATAACAGGTGCGGAACCGACATTGCGTGCCACTCACGGGTCGTGAGTACAGCCGCGTGCCTCGGTCCAGGAGGAATCCCGTGGTCAGTTTGCCCTGCTCGGGATCGAGTACAAACTGTACAATCGACATAGAGGGGATGGGAGCGAGGTAATGAGGGTACAAGAGACCCAAAAGGGCATCCGTCATCTCGGGGAATTCGTCGTCAATTTTGTGATGGATCCGCGCAGCGAGAAGGGCGAACGCTTGGATCAGACGTTCGACGTGAGGATCTTCGCATTTCCCCGCTTCCAGCTGCAGGCGGCTGGCAATCTTGGGATAGGCCTGGGCAAACTCTTGCCCCAGTTGCCGGAGGTAGGTCAGCTCACGCTCATAGTAGTGAAGAAGGGATTCTTGCATCGAGTCTACCCGCGAACCGAATACTCCTGTGTCGTCATTTGGAGCACGGCATCAAAGGTCACTGGCTCCGGTGCTGGATCGACACGCATCAGTGCCTCGATTCGAAAGCGAAGGACCTGATCGAACTTTTGCGGAGGATCTAAGGTGACCCGCACCGACTTCAGTCGAGGTTCAAACGCCGCGATGGCCTGTTCCACGCCTCGCCGGATTCGTTTCCGGTCTGCGGTATTCGTGAGGCTGAAAGCCGTAAAATCCGGCAGCCCATAGGCAAGGAGTGACGTGCGGACTTCCTTGAATTCCAGCGGCAGCTCGTCTTCCAACTCCTGTCGCGTATTGAGCAGATTTGCCAGATCACGCGAGACATCGTTCTTGAGTTGCGTGAGGGTATAGGTGGGCATCTCACTGCGCCGTTTCCATAGTTCCTCTGGGTAGGCCTCTTCCAGGAGTGTGCGATTCAAGGAGAGGGAGACGGTCCCGGGGGGAATCTGATCAATCACCCGCAGAGTGTCTTTGGACAGCTTGATGTGCTTGAAGCGCCGGCTCTCATATAGGGGGGCTCTCTTCATCAATAAGTTGAGCCCGACCACGATGCTTTGTTGAAGCGTATCCGGCATCGGGGTGGACTCATCGTAGTTAGCCAATTCCTGCTGGGTCTCTTCACTAAATTGCTCGAAGATGTGTCGTGAGAGGGGGTCACCCCCCTCCCGGAATTTCACCGCGAGTGCGACAGGGTTCCGCAAGTCATCGGAATACAATTCAATCGCCCCACCGCGCGGATCATCATCCAACAGGCGGTCCAGCACAGAGGGAGCAAGATGCAGGTCGCTCGGCACCCGTGCCATAAGACATTCACCAAGAATGAAAGTTAGCTGATCTTACGTAGGTTTTGCCTCGCGTTTCTCTACAACAAATGCAGACGAACCTCAAAGCGAGGCCCACCCAGCCTTTGTTCGACCTTACCCGCCTCTGTGTATGCTTCTGAGTCGATAAAGTCAAGTAGGGGAAAAATCAGAACTTTATTTATATTCTCCAACCACTTAGAGGCCATAATCCTTGTCCTCGACCAAACCTGTACCCTAGCGTATACTTCGCAAACTCAAGGCGCTATGAAGTAGCTCACAGAGTGAGGACTTCATGGACCCAGTATGGTTGCCATTCGACCAAACCAACGGAGACCTTGATCATGCCGACGCCAACCTCTTTTGGCCGCCTAGATGTTCATCTCACTGCAGATCTGCAAGCCCCCTCCGGAAAGCCAGAGCCGGATGTTCCCTTTCGCATCCTAATCCTGGGAGATTTTAGCGGCAAGGGCAACCGCCAGGTGAGCGCGAAGGTTCTACCCCTCGCGGAACGCAAGCCTCTCCGTGTGGATCGTGACAACTTTGACGAGGTCCTGAGACGCCTTGGCGTGGAACTCCACACATCCCTGACAAGGGAAAGCGGACCTCACCTCTCGATTCGCTTCGCTGAACTGGAGGACTTTCATCCCGACAGTGTGGTTGAGCGGCTCGCTCTTTTTCAGGCCTTACTAGGGTTACGACGCAAGCTCAACGCTCCTGACACGTTTGAGGCTGCCGCTGCGGAAGTACGGTCTTTGTTTGGACTGAAACCTCAATCCGATACCGCCGCCCCCAGCGAAGAACCGTCGGTGGCTCGTCCTGCACCAGTCAGCCCTGTGACCACCGGCTCCGGCTCCTTGCTGGACAAGATGTTGGACGAGACTCAAAGCCACCTGCAACAGGCTGAGCGAGTGGGTGGCGCCGAGGAGTGGCAGGCCTTCCTTCAGGACCTTGTCGCACCCCACCTGGTCCCTGGGACGCATCCCAAGCAGGCCGAATTGGTGGCCCAGGTAGATATGGGCATCAGCCAACTCATGCGCGCGATTCTGCACCACGTTGATTTTCAAGCACTCGAGGCGACGTGGCGAGGCCTCTGGTTCCTGATCCAAAGGCTGGAGGCGGACGGAGACCTACAACTCTATATCCTGGATGTATCGAAGCCTGAATTGGCGGCCGACGTGTGTGCAGCCGAGGATCTCCGGTCGAGCGGGCTTTATCAGCTGCTGGTAGAGCAAACCGTTGAAACGCTTGGAGCCGCCCCCTGGGCGGCAGTGGGAGGAGACTACGTCTTTGACCGGACGAAGGAAGATACAGATCTGCTCGGCCGAATTGCGAAGATCGCTCGCCAGGCCGGCGCGCCTTTCCTGACGGAAGCCAAGCCGACCGTGGTGGGCTGCCAGACTTTTGCAGAGACGCCACATCCCAGAGATTGGCACAGTGACGCGAACCTGGAAGAAGCGAACAGGTGGGAAGAACTTCGGGCACTTCCTGAGGCCACCTCCCTGGGCCTCGTTCTCCCTCGATTTCTGCTCCGCCTCCCCTACGGACAGGATAGCGACCCGGTGAGCCGATTTGCCTTCGTCGAACTCGACGAGCACAGCGGCCATGACGCGTACCTCTGGGGCAACCCCATGCTAGCCCTCGTGTGTCTCCTTGGCCAGGCCTTCACCGAGGCGGGTTGGAACCTTCGCCCTGGCCGGTTTCAGGACATCGACGGGCTCCCCCTCCACGTGTACAAGGCTGACGGAGAATCGAGGATCAAACCTTGTGCCGAGGTTCTGTTGACTGAGCAGGCGGCGGAACGCATCCTGGATCAGGGTCTCATGCCCTTGGTCACCATGAAGGACCGCGACTCTATCCGTTTGGTCCGATTCCAGTCCGTGGCCAAGCCTCCAAGGCC
>JBFJQA010000175.1:0-6663 GCA_041616875.1 Nitrospiraceae bacterium
AGGTCGATCCCGATAAATTGAAATGCCAGGAACACCCCAATGAACCAGGTGGCGTATTGCATGATACGGATCGCAGTGTATTGGGTGCTCGACGGTAGTTGGAAGCGGGGTAATACGCGAGATGCCATGAGGCGTCGGAGTGCCCGACTGACCAAGAGGATGCCCCCGAGAATACCGATGAAAATAATCACAGAGGAAATGGTCACGGGAGTTCGGTTGACCGTAAAGAGTGGTACTTGGATCGCCTGACTCAGATATTTGAGGATATCGAATTCATTCATGTCCGCATCTCCTTGGTTTGTTATTTCTTGTGTGACCTGGCAACCCAGTCCCCTGTCACGACACCTCCCGGGCGGAGTCCTTTCAAGTCCTCGGCCCTCTTTGTGTCACGGTGAATGCCTTCCCATGGGGACCATTCGTCATGGCTGTTTGGATGGCTCCTTGATTGCAGAAGTTACCTTGGAAAGGGTGTGCGTATATAATCGCACATGGCTCCGGGTAGCGTTTGCTTGGTAAAGTGGCCTGCACATAGTCTGATTGAGTCGGAGAAACTTGACTTCTGACAGGGAGGCTCTTGTGGCTCATTACAAAGTCATGTCCGTGCTTATTCTCGTGGGGCTGGTCGTCCTCTTTGCTGTTCAGAACTATGAGGTCGTGGAGCTGCGGTTTTTGTTTTGGACGATGGCCATGTCACGGGCCCTCTTCTTCTTTTTGGTTTTTGGCATTGGGATAGCGCTCGGTTGGCTCCTCCGGACTTGGCACTCTCTTGGAGCCAGAGGCGGTCCAGAGCCAAAGCAACGGGTGAGCTAAGGCTCGCTTCGTTGAGCAGTTTCGTTATCAGGACTGTACCGATGCGGTTTCCTTTCGGTCACACGTCGGATGAACCTTTCTCGTCTTCTGTCGAGGATTTGTCGAGGAGGCTAGGCATCTCCCACCCGTCGGTCTGTAAGAGTCTGAGAGCCTCGTCGTGGTCTGGTTTGTAGATTGCGACTGAGGCGATATCGCCTTCACGAGGCACAAGGTCCTGACTCATCGGGATCATGCGGTCCTTTCGTTTCACGGCCAGGATGAGATAGTGTTCGTTCGACCGTGAGGGGCCTTTCTTGAGATCGCCTTCCGGTGCACTCTCCGCCTCGGGTATTTCTGGCTGGGGACGGAACTCGAGGTGTTCAATGCCGGCGTCCCCGTGCTGGAATCGTACGTCCCATCGTCTGAGCTCATGGGGACCGTCGAATAAGACATCTGCTTCATATCGCTTCACCTGGTCGGGCGGGCCTTTCTTTTCAAGTGATTCAAGAGCCACATAGACTTTCGGAACCCGGAAGAGCTCTTTCGCTTGCTGGATGAACAAGATGTTCAAGTGGTCGTTTGAGGTCAGCCCAATTGCGGTGCCGACCAGTTCGAACTGGGCCCGATTGAGAGTCCGTTCCTGCATGGCGTCTCCGAATACTACTGAGAAGCCTGCGTCCTCGGCCTCTTGGCACCGTGTTGGATCTGAGTCCAGGACGACGACCGTGGTCCCACCCTCGCGGAGTTCCTTTCCTAACGCCAGCCCGAGGCCACGAGCTCCCAGGATCGCGACCCTGTCACGGCTTGGGAGCCTGAGGCCAAGGAGCATGGCCACCGGCCTGGCCGTGAGCCCTGCCAGGAGCACGGTTCCTGCGATCGTCATAAACACCAGGGTGCGGAGTTCTTTCCCGCCCGAGATGCCTTGTGCTTCCATGGCTGCCGCCGTCAGGGAGGCAATCGCTGCCGCGATAATGCCTCGTGGTGCGATCCAGGCCAGGAACAGACGTTCTCGAACAGAAAGTTCAGCTTTCTTAGACGAGATCCATACCGTCACGGGGCGAACCACGAGAACAAGACTCGCAATGACTGCAGCTCCTGACCATCCCAACGCCCTGATGGTATCCCAATCGATATCCGCGGCCAGCAAGATGAAGAGAAGAGCCACCAACAAAACCGTCAGCTGATCCTTGAATTCACGCAAGTTTTGGTCGACAGGGGTCCGAAGGTTGCCGATCACCACTCCGGCTATCGGAACAGCGAGGATGCCGCTGTGTGAAACCAGATGGTCGCAGCCTTGAAAGAGAAGCACCACGGAGGCCAGAGTAAAGATGTTTTCATATCCTTGGGGTACCAAAAAGCGAAGGCGAAGGAGCCAACCGATGAGGAATCCGCCTGCCAACCCGGCTCCAACCCCAAAGCCTACCCGTAGCAATAGGCTCAATGTTTCCTTTGCAATAATTTCTGGTGATGGGACCAACACAATCTGAAGCACGAGGACAGCTAGAATCGCCCCGACCGGATCGATTAGCACTCCCTCGGCTTCTAATATGTGCTTGATTTTCGGCTTGAGCCGCATATCTCGAAGGAGCGGGGCGACGACGGTGGGTCCGGTCACAACCACCAGGCTTCCGAACAAAAACGAAACACCCCAGGGCCAGTCCAGCATCATCTTTGTCGTTAAGGTTGCACCTATGAATGTCACCAGGGCCCCAAGGGTGATCAGACGCCGGATAGTGGCCTCCTGCCTACGGAGGCGAGACAGTTCAAGGTTCAGGCCGCCTTCGAACAGAATGATGGCGACTCCAAAATCGACAATACCGAAGAGCCCAGCGCCCAATGACCGCGGCTCGACCCACCCCAAGGCCTCTGGTCCGAGTAAGGCGCCGGTTGCCAGCAGGAGGACAATTCCGGGTAGTCTCAGGTGCCGCGCGAGGCTTTGCGCGAGTACGCCGGCGGCGAGTGCGACTGCGAGGGTCATGCTGGCGTGACCGGCCTCCACGGATGGGCTCCTATCTTCTAGACTGAGCAGGCAAGGGGACTAGAGGATCGACTCCGTTCTTGTTGGCGATGGGATGGATGTGAACAGTTCCCCTGCTGATTTCACAAGAGGAGCTCGTGGTTACAAACCTGAACAATCTTCCTGGGATGGAGAAGGCAGACCGTGAAGGCAGCCTTCTAGCGCTCATCATCTGTTGCGGCGGCAAAATGCTCTTTTGCATAGGCGATCCGGTCGTCTAGGCTTTTCATGGTGGCGGAGTCGCGTTCCACCCTCTGCAAACGAGGCAACAGACCGGCGCGATTGGCAATCTGAATATTGAGGCCAGGCCGGGCGTTTATCTCGAGCATTAAGGGTCCTCTGTCTTTATCCAACACCAAGTCAACTCCTTGATATCCCAAACCGGTCATCTCGTGGCATTTGGCCGCAATGTTCAACAGGGTGTCCCACCCTGGAATGTTCACTCCCGTGACGGGATTCTCGGTGTCGGGATGTTCCGTGACGATTTCATTTTTCCATACGGCGGTAAGCGTACGGCCTGTCCTGAGGTCAATTCCGGTTCCGATCGCTCCTTGATGGAGATTGGCTTTTCCGTCTGACATTCGGGTTGGGAGTCTAACCATGGCCATGACCGGCACGCCCAAGAACACGATGATTCGGATGTCAGGGACTCCCTGGAAGCTGATGGCCTCGAAGACCGGGTCGAATCGGACTCGATATTCAATCAGTGCCTTGTCTGGGTGGCCTCCAAGACTATAGAGTCCGCTGAGAATATTCGACACGTGATGTGCCAGATCCTCTTGAGACATCAATTGGCCGTTGGCTTTTCGATACCGCTCATGGCGGCGTCCCGTGACCACGAGAATTCCATCACCGCCGCTCCCTTGAGCAGGCTTAATGACGAAATCCTCATAGGGCTTGAGCAGGTCGGGCAGGTTACGAATTTGTCGCTCGATCTCCACGACACCGTACAAGGTTGGAACTGCGATTCCTGCCCGCTCAGCCAATGATTTGGTCTGCACCTTGTCATCCACGAGGGGGTACAAATGTCGAGGATTGTACAGGAGCGTATATTCGGCGTTCCGACGATTTATCCCCAAGACTCCCCGTTGCGACAGTCGCGAGGCCAGGTCCAACATTAGGAGACACCCTTGGCGAGGGCCTTAAAGCGGTACAACTCCAGAAGACGGAAGCCGGAGTACCTGCCGAGTAATAGAATTCCGGCCAAGAGAACTAAGAGCAATTCGGGAAATACAAACAACAGATGTTCGACGAGAGGAAGAGACATGACCGAATAGGTTAAGGAGGCCACGAGCATACTCCCCAAGCCCTGTTGAATGGACTCCAACGCACCCCGCTCCTCCCACACCACGCACATACGTTCAATCGTCATCGTGAGGATGACCATGGGAAAGAGGGCAACCGACAACCCCCGCTCCAACCCCAGCCGATGACTGAACACGCTCAAGCCGGCCATTAAGAGAACCACCACCACCAGAACCGCTGCGAGACGCGGCACGAGAAGGAGCTTCAGGTGTTCAAGGTAAAATCGAATCCCTAACCCCATGGCCACGACAAGAGAAAACAGGATAAGCCCCCAAAGAAGTTGAGTTTCCCGAAAAGCCAAGGCGATCAGGATCGGCATAAAGGTCCCGAACGTCTTGATGCCTACCAGATTACGGAGCACGACGAGCAAGAGGGCTCCCAGCGGCACCATCAACAGGACTCGATACACCGCTTGTGTCTCAAGTGGTAGGCTGAACAACGAAAACTCTAGGAGCCTAGGGTTCTTGAGCTTGCTCAAAGTCAAGGCTCCGCGGATGGCTTGCTCCTGGTTCAGGGTGACAGAGAGAGTGACCCGCTGGGATTTAGTCCCGGTGGCTTGGATCAATGGATCGGAGCCCCGCCACCAGGCCAAGTACTCGGAGGATAAGTCCGCCTGTCCAGATCCTGGGTCAATGGATCGCCACCGGCCTTTTTCGTATACCTCTAGCCAATGTGCCATCGGAACCGATCGCTGGTTTTGACCTAACCGGATCCCGTGGACGATTCTGGCTGGAATCTCGGCCAGGCTCAATATTTTCTGGGCCATATCCATCTTGGTGACCACGGTGGGCGTCTGCCCGAGCAAGAAGGCGATATTGCGTTCCGGCTGCGGGTCATTGAGGAGTCGGAGGAGCTCGGCCACCAGAGTCTCCACGTCGGCCGATTGCCCTTGAATTTGAGAGACAAGAGTGCGAGCGGCTTCGAGCGAGGGCCCTTCCAAACTTGGTGGTTGCACCGGTGGAGGATCGACCGGTTGCAGTTCAACGGGCGAGTCGGCTTTTCGAACGACGGCCCGGTAGTACAGGCTTCTTCGGCCATTCACCTTTCGTTTCGACCAGACAGCTTGGCGATTGCCCTGTTCCTTCTTTAAGGTGAGGCCAAATTCCTGCGAAACAAAATTCTCGTCATCTATGATGAGGGAGGGTGAGGAACGGGGGATATGCAACGTCACCTTCACCGGTTTATTGTCGGCTACCAAGGTCAGCCGTGCCTCCACATTCCACAACTGGATTTGTTTGCCGGGGACCAGGGGAAATGCTAAGGCCCACACTTTATACAGAAATAGTGCCAGGCCCACGCCTGTGAGCGCAGCTGTTAACACATACAGGTGGCGGGCACTCACGGTACGAGGGATTCCTTGCAGGTTGGTTTGGACACGAATTCTTTGGAAGGATCGATGAGGAGAGACTCTCCCATGAAGCTACGACCGATCAGCATGGGGTACTTTAGCCCCGTTCGATTGACCAGATTCACCTCCACCTCTTTGTACACGGTGCCGAGGCAGACTCCCAGCATCACCACCGGACGAATCTCCTGGCGTCCTTGATGTCGGGTGATCGTGATGTCACGGACCACTTTTCTCTCAATGGTGGCCGTTTTGCCTTTTGGTGTGCTCAGGGTAAATTGGACCCAGCGTTCACCATTGCGCTGCAATTCCTTGATATCAAGGGCATGAAGGGAAGAAACGTCTGCCCCGGTATCCAGCTTGGCGGGCATCAGAAGCTGGCTGGGAATGATACGGACTTTTTCAATCCAGCCTGTGATCATTCTGTCCTGTGGAAATGCTACTGTCAGGGGGCAACCAAGTCCAACTCCCCCTTCCAGGCAGACGAGAACCATCAGTGCTCGGAAGTATTTCATGATCACGTTGAATCCTCCTCGGATATACACTGTCTTGACAAACCCGTTGAGTTGGGAACATGTCCGTTGAGAAGCTAGTGAGTGTTGACCACCGCAAACCTTATGCAGTCTAGCCTGTCGGCTACTCGGAATTCTCAAGATGAGGCGCACGGAGCTTAATCGGTACCCCCTGCTTTTTGCGAAGCTTGATATTCAGCATCTCAACGAACACTGAGAACGCCATCGCAAAATAGATATATCCTTTTGGAAAATGTATGTCGAGACCCTCCGCCACCAGCATCATGCCAATGAGCAGGAGAAAACTCAGCGCGAGCATCTTAATCGTGGGCCGCTGGTCTATGAACCGGCTGATGGGAGCCGCGGAAATCATCATGACAATCACGGCGATGATAATAGCTGAAGCCATCACCCAAATTTGATTCGCGAGGCCGATGGCCGTGATGACGGAATCTAGCGAAAAGATGATATCGATCAATCCAATTTGGATCACCACGGACATAAATGAAGCTCTCCCCCGGATGTGAGGCTGCTCTCCAGCTCCTTCTAACTTGTCATGGATCTCAAGGGTGCTCTTGAAAAGGAGGAAGAGGCCTCCGGCAATCAAAATTATGTCACGGCCAGATATGTCCTGCTGCAAGATGGAAAACAACGGAGCGGTGAGACTCATCATCCATGTCAGCGAGAACAGTAGC
>JBFJQA010000176.1:0-6646 GCA_041616875.1 Nitrospiraceae bacterium
GGCATCAGAGAGGTCGAGATTGGGAGTTACGACGTGGCCATCGAGATCATTGGGCGCGATCGAGAAAAATGGCACCCGCGCACAAGGGAGACCGCCGATCACAGTTTTCCCTACTGCGTGGGCGTGGCCTTGTTGGATGGCCGAGTGACACTCCGTTCATTTGCGGGACGCCGCCTGCGCGACCGGCATCTGTTACAGTTGATCCGAAAAATTCGGGTCGTGGAAGAGCCAGCCTTCAAAGATCGATACCCGAAAGCAATGCCGACTCGCCTCATCGTCAAAACGGCAGCGGCACAACCGTATAGGCGACAGGTAGATGTGCCTCTCGGACATCCCCGGAATCCCATGTCTGACCATGAGGTCGAGAACAAATTCCTGGGTCTGGTCCAGAGGAGACTGAATCGCACTAGGATCGAGAAGCTCATGGACTTGGTCTGGAATTTAGAACGAGTGAAGGACATCGGTACCCTGATGCCCTTGTTGCGAATCACCAGCAAGGCCAAGGGGTGATATGGAATCGCAATCACCACCCAAGACCACCCGTCTGCGCGACCTGATTGCTCGCGATCTGGTAACCATGCCGGGTGCCTTTAACGCCCTTACAGCCATGCAGGTTGAACGGGCTGGATTTGATGCTGTGTATATCTCTGGAGCCGGTTTGGCAGCGGCGCGGGGGCTCCCCGATATCGGCTTGTTGTCACTCACGGAGGTCGTCTCGGATGCGACAACCATTGCGAAGGCAGTGTCGGTCCCCGCGCTCGCCGACGCCGATACAGGATACGGACCACCCCTGGCGGTGATGCGCGCCGTCCGCGAATTTGAACAAGCCGGCCTGGCGGGGATTCACTTGGAAGACCAGCAAGACCCCAAACGCTGCGGTCACCTCTCAGGCAAGATTCTGGTGACGGCCTCCGAGATGGCACAAAAACTCGCGGCGGCAGTGCACGCGCGACGAGACCCGGACTTTTTGATTGTGGCTCGAACCGACTCTCGGGCTACGGAGGGACTCCACGGAGCCATCCAACGAGCCTGTACCTATGTGCAAGCCGGTGCGGACGCGGTCTTTCCCGAGGCCTTGGAGTCCGTCGAGGAGTTTCGGACTTTCGCGCAGGATCTTGCCAAGGAGGGTGTCAAAGTGCCACTGGTCGCCAACATGACAGAATTCGGGAAAACCCCCTATCTCAGCGTCAGGGAGTTCAAAGATCTCGGGTATCGGATCGTCCTGTTTCCCATGACGGCACTCCGGGTGGCGACCAAAGCCATTGACGGCATGCTCCACCAGTTGCGCGCACTCGGAACCCAGCGGGATCTTGTGGGGAACATGCAGACTCGGGAACAACTCTATGACCTGTTGAAATATGAGAACTACAGCAAACAGGACGAGGCATTGCGAAAACACTATGAAAAATAGGGTGCCATGAAATCCCAACGTTACAGTCCTGGCCTGGAGGGAGTCATTGCCGGAGAAACTGCGCTGTGCCAGGTAGATGAAGGAGAAGCCGGGTTGCGATACAGGGGTTATGCCATTGAAGACTTGGCAAATGAGGCGAGCTTTGAAGAAGTGGCCTACCTTCTTCTCATCGGCGCGCTCCCAGCTCGGAAGGAACTGGATGACTTTTCGGCTCAGTTGCGCGTGCACTGGGTGCTACCCGGCCCGATCGAAGCATTCCTTGGCGTGCTGCCCCCTAGAGCCCACCCCATGGACGTCCTGAGGACATCAATCTCGCTGTTGGGCATGACCGATCCCGAGGGGAACGACGGATCACACGAGGCAAATGTACGGAAAGCCATTCGGTTACTCGCTCAAATCCCTGTCATTCTCGGCGCGGCACATCGTCTGTCCCATGGCAAGCGACAAATCCAACCACGCCCGGAACTCAGCTTTGCCGAAAACGTATTGTACCTGCTGACGGAGAGGCAGGGAGATAGATTGGCGAAGACGATGGCCAGGACCTTGGAGGTGTCATTGGTTCTCTACGCAGAGCACGAATTCAATGCATCCACCTTCGCGGCAAGAGTCGCGGCGTCGACGCTTACCGATCTCCACGCAGCCATCACGGCGGCCGTGGCGACGCTCAAGGGCCCGCTGCACGGGGGGGCAAACGAAGCGGTCGCGGCCATGCTGCAGGCAATTAAGACCCCTGAGCGAGCTGAACCATGGGTCCGCAAGGCGTTAGCCTCCCAGCGGCGAATCATGGGATTTGGCCATCGCGTACTAAAGCGGGGGGATGTGCGTTCCCAGATCATCCAACGTTTCGCAGAGGACCTCAGCCGCACCTGTCATCAGACGCATTGGTACGAGATCGCGACGAGGATTGACCGAGTCATGGAACAGGAGAAGGGCCTACGCCCGAACTTGGACTTCTACACGGCCGTCGGATATCTCCTCATGGACATTCCTCAGGATCTGTACACACCACTCTTCGTGTGCGCGCGTATGGCTGGATGGTGTGCACATGTGATTGAGCAACAAGACCACAACCGACTGATTCGGCCTCGCGCATTGTACGCGGGGCCTCCCAGACAAGCCTATGTGTCCCTTGATCGACGAGGGTGACAGGATTCTTCAGGCCCATCGAATGAGCGGCCCTGGGTTCAGTCTGCCCTGGACCTCATTTGCAGAATTTTTTTCCTCGAGGGTCGACGACCGACATTTAAAGGATCGCACGTTCCTCACGTATTACGAGGATGATCGGGCGATTTACCGCAAATACACGTATGGCCAGTTTGGTGACATGGTCCGACGCACTGCTTCGTTCTTGCACGATCGGCTTGGCCTCACGCGGGGGGACCGGGTTGCGACGATCTTGTTCAACCACGATCAGACCGTGCTCATCTATTTTGCGGCCTGGACGTTGGGAATCGCAGTCGTACCGATCAACGTCGAGGAGCCGCCCGACAAGAAGCGATACATCCTTAAGCATTCTGAGGCCAAGGGCGTGTTGTGTTGGGAAGACTATGCCCAGGAAGTCGCTGACCTCGCACAGGAGCTCCCGTCGCTCACACATCTGATCATCGTCGGAGAGGGCGGAGGCCAAGGAAAAGGCCTTATCCGGTTCTCCCTCGATGAACTAACGGGAGCCAGACCTTGGGCAGCGTCCGGAAAGGACGATTCTTCCCCGTGTTGCTTGGAAGACGAAGCGCTCATTGTGTATACGTCAGGGACTACAGGGCCACCCAAAGGCGTCGTGTTGACCGCCGCAAATTTACTCATGGACGCGGACGGCATTACTAGGTGGCACCGGTTCAGTTTGGACGATCAATTCATGTGCGTCCTCCCGATCCACCACGTCAATGGGACCGTCGTCACCTTAGTGACTCCTTTCTATGCCCGGGGCGGTACGGTGCTGAATCGAAAGTTCAAGACCGGCACTTTTTGGCATCGAATACAGGACGAGGGCGTCACCTGTGTCAGCGTGGTCCCGACACTGCTCGAGTTTCTTCTAGAGGCGGACACACACGTGAGGTCGGAGAGGTTCCCTCGGCTTGGAGGAGTCATCTGCGGTGCCGGCCCCTTGCTGAGAGAGACAGCAAATCGGTTCGAGGAACGCTTTCGTATTCCAATCCAACACGGGTACGGATTGTCGGAGACCACCTGCTATTCCTGCTTTCTGCCCAGCGACTTGTCCGGACGAGCGCATCGACATTGGCTGACGGATTTCGAATTCCCCTCCATCGGAGTCCCCATTCGCCACAATGACATGACGATTCTCAATGAGAGCGGACAAGAACTTGCGGAGATGGAACGAGGGGAAATCTGCATCAGAGGTCGCACGATTTGCGCCGGATATTTCAAGCGGCCCGATGCCAATGAAGCCGCCTTTCAATGGGGATGGTTCCGCTCAGGCGATGAAGGGTTCTATGTCCGCGACGAAGAGGGCCGACCGTTCTTTTTCATTCCCGGACGACTCAAGGAACTCATTATCCGCGGCGGGATCAATATTTCCCCGCTTGAGATCGACGATGTCCTCAAGGGTCATCCGCTGGTAAAATTTGCTATGGCCATCCCTTTCGATAACCGATACTATGGCGAAGAGATCGCCGCGTATGTGGTGCCCCGTATGGTAGAGTCCCAACCCACGGAGACGGAATTGATCGCCTTTACGCGATCACGCCTCCCCTTCTCCAAAAGCCCCAAGGTCATCCTCTTCGGACACGATGTACCCTACACGGCGACCGGCAAGCCAAAACGGCTCGAACTCAAGACCCGGTTGGCCGAACATCTCGCGCGTTACCGGGACACCCAATTTCGGGAACGCTCTTGAAAAGTCCGCCGCCATCGCCAACCAAATCTATTATAATGGTAGAGAGTGTTCGGTGTTTTTGAAGCAGGAGAGAGGTCCCTGGTATGCGAAAGATCCTGGTTCTGGGAGCGGGAAAAATTGGGGCACTCATCACAACCATGCTGGCCGGCTGCGGCGACTACCTGGTGCATGTGGGCGACCTCGACCCGGAGACCCTGAAACGCTTGTCCGCCGAATCGGCCCTTCCAAACCTCCACACCAACCCTCTGGATGCCATGGACCAGTCAGCCCTGGAGCACTACCTGTCGACACACGACCTCGACGCCATTATCTCCAGTCTCCCCTATTACTGTAATCCCGGCGTCGCAGAGCTTGCGCGAGGGCATGCCCTCCATTATTTTGATCTCACGGAGGACATCGAGGTGACCGATCGCATCAAAGCTCTGAGTATCGGCGCAGAACGGGCCTTCGTCCCGCAATGCGGCCTGGCGCCCGGCTTTATCAGTATCGTCGCACACGATCTCATGACCCACTTTGATGCAGTCGAAACGGTGAAGATGCGCGTCGGGGCCTTGCCAGTCCACCCGAGTAACGCGTTGAAATACTCGCTCACCTGGTCTACGGACGGACTCATCAACGAATACGGGAATCTGTGTTATGGGGTCGAGGACGGAAAGAAAGTGTCGCTCTTCCCCTTGGAAGGGTACGAAACGATTGAAGTGGACGGACTGCTCTACGAAGCCTTCAATACTTCTGGCGGGCTAGGAACCTTGGCAGATACCTATGCCGGCAAGGTGAAGACCATGAACTACAAAACACTCCGATACCCCGGACATTGTGAGAAAATTCATCTCCTGATGAAAGACCTGCTGCTCAACGAGGATCGAGACACCTTGAAACGGATCTTGGAACGCGCGATTCCCAAAACCTTGCAGGACGTAGTCCTGATCTTTGCCTCCGTGACCGGGAGGCGGCAGGGTCAACTCTACGAGGACAACTACGTGAAGAAGATCTACCCGCAAACCATTGAAGGCCGGTTATGGTCAGCCATCCAGATCACAACAGCAGCCGGCCTCTGTAGCGTGGTGGATTTGGTGTTCGAGCAGCCCTCAGTCTACCGAGGATTCGTCACACAGGAAACCTTTCCCTACCAGAGCATTGTTGAGAATCGGTTTGGGAAGTACTTCCAGTAAGGATGACGTCTCATCGGTGCCAACCTACAATGAGTGTCCAACTCGCTCTCACCGACGATTCCAAGAGGTGAAACCATGGACGTCCTCTCCACCCTAGGCATTCAACCCATCAATCCTGGCGGAAGCTCGGGTCCCCTCTGGTGGACACAGACCACCGACGCCGGGGTTCTCGATTCGGTCAACCCAGCCACGGGAAACAGGATCGCCCGCGTCAGCCTGTGCTCACCGAGCGATTACGAACGTCTCGTTCGAGATGCCCAGCAGGCGTTCCAGGAATGGCGCCTGGTCCCCGCACCCAAGCGCGGCGAGTTGGTTCGGCTGATCGGCCAAGCGTTACGAGAACAGAAAGATGCGCTGGGAAGCTTGGTAGCGATGGAGGTCGGCAAGATCAAAGCGGAGGGCGACGGAGAAGTTCAAGAAATGATCGATATGGCCGACTTTGCCGTCGGCCAGTCCCGAATGCTCTACGGACTGTCTATGCATTCTGAGCGACCGTTTCATCGCATGTATGAGCAGTGGCATCCCTTGGGCATCGTGGGTGTCATCACCGCGTTTAATTTTCCTGTCGCAGTCTGGGCCTGGAACGCCTTTCTCGCCGCCATTGCCGGGGATCCCGTTATCTGGAAACCTTCGCCGAAGGCGCCCCTCTGCGCATTGGCCGTTCAGCGTATCTGCAACGCCGTCATGGAGGCACAGGGCTACTCCAGTATCTTCTCGCTGTTCATTACCGACCGCACAGATATGGCCGAGTCCATGGTGAGGGATGAGCGCATTCCGCTCGTGTCCTTTACCGGCTCGGTCCCCACTGGCCGTCACGTCGCCGGACTCGTCGCACAGCGGCTCGGCCGAACCCTCTTGGAACTCAGCGGCAACAACGGGGTCATCGTGGACGAGACCGCAGATCTGGACTTGGCCATCCCCGCGATTGTGTTCGGAGCGGTGGGCACGGCAGGACAACGCTGCACGACCACTCGTCGCGTGTTTGTGCACAAATCGAGGTATGAGCCGGTGGTGTCGAGGTTGATCCACGCCTACCAACAGGTCCGGATCGGCGATCCTCTGGATCCAGACACTCTCATGGGCCCCCTCATTGATCAATCCTCCCAGGAGGCCTACCGAACCGCCCTCGGCGAGTCAAAAGCCGAAGGGGGGGAGGTGCTCTATGGTGGGCGCGTGTTGAGTGGTCCGGGCTTTTTTGTTGAACCGACC
>JBFJQA010000177.1:0-6607 GCA_041616875.1 Nitrospiraceae bacterium
CCTTTACTTTTCACGCAACCCTCCTTTCCTCAGCAGCTCTGGGTATGAACTGACGCATGCTGCGGCCTTCGCTACCAACCTTCCCCGGAATAAAAAATACCGCAGACTGAAAAACACCTGCGGTATCGAGTAGAATGAGTATTGGAGCCATGCTCATACGGAATTTTGGGCACGCATGTAACATAGGGGGAGAATCTTGTCAAGGATATTCGTTCCCGCCGGCCCATCGTCATGCATGATTCTACATAAGAAGAACGGGTTTCCTTTGGTTTACAAGCTCTTGGATTTTCCTTATAGTGTGGGCTCCACCTGCCACAGGGGCCTCTCAGAGGCAGCGATTGCGCAATATTCTGGACCGATACATTTTTGCCGAACTGATCCCTCCGTTCCTGGTCAGCCTCGGAGCTCTGTGCTTCGTGATGCTCACCAAGGAGTTGCTCCGACTCGTCGAACTGCTCGTTACCCAAGGTGTAGGGTTTATTGCCGTATTGAAGGTGTTTGTCTATCTTCTCCCCTCCTTTCTGGTCTTGACCCTTCCCATCGCCGGAATCATCGCCTCGATTACGGCCTTCAGTCGCTTGTCCTATGACAAAGAGGTCGTCGCCATGTGTGCGGCGGGGTTGAGTTTAGTTCGAATCTCAAGACCCGTCCTGGTGTTTTCCTGCCTCGTATTTGGATTGACCTTGGTTCTTTCACAGTGGGGTCAGCCCTGGACCAATATTTCTTTAAAAAAACTGGCATTGAGTGTCCTGCGGGACCAACTCACGCTCTCTCTGAGCAAGGGAGTCTTTAATGAACCGGTTCCAAACATGGTGGTGTACGTTGCGGACAATGATCAAAGCGGGAAGGCGAGGGATGGCATCTTTATTTCTGACGAGCGAGCCCCGGATGAAGCCCGCTTGATCGTTGCCGCTGGGTATGAAGTCGTTAATGATCAGAGTAGTAAGGAAATCGCGCTGCGGCTCACCAACGGCACCATTCATAACCGACCCTATGACGTGGCCGAGTACCAACAGGTCAAGTTTTCCACCTATGACTTGAAACTCAGTCTTGACCCGAACCTATATGGCGCTGTCCAGGAACGTCCGACGAGAGAAGCCATCCTGAAGCGGCTTGAGGAAACGGATTGGAAGGATACTGGCGCGCTCCGCCGACTCATGGAGTCCTACAAAGATTTGGCCTTCCCCATGGCCGCCCTCTTATTCGGGTTATTGGGAGTTCCGGTTGGGATTGTCTCAAAGCGATCGGGACGTGTTGGGGGATTCGCTGTGGGCGTAGGAATCGTCGTGTTGTATTACCTCTTGAATGTGTTGTTCGAGTTCTTAGCCGTCACACTGTTTCTACCGCCCTTTGCAGGTGCCTGGGGTCCAAATATCGCGTTTCTGGCCATTGGGATCCTTCTGTTCCATCGAGTCAGTCAGCGCTAAGGCAACCGAGTCCATGACTATTCTGAGCCGATACATCCTTCGCGAGGTTCTCAGGATTTTTGGGATGTGTTTTGCTGGGCTCATGACGGTGTACCTGGTTATTGATTTTTTCGAAAAATTGCGAAAGTTTCTGAAGCCTGACGTCGAACTTGCAGACATCCTCCTATACTTTTTGTTCATGACGCCTCACATATCCTTTCAGATCGCCCCCGTCGCGGTGCTGATGGCCACCCTCCTTTCCATCGGCCTGCTGTCACGCAGTAACGAAATCACGGCCATGCGAAGTTGTGGTATCAGCCTATTTCGAATCATGTTGCCGTTTCTAGGGTTTGCCGCCGCCGTGTCCTGGATGTTATTTATCATGAGTGCGGTCATTGTGCCTATCTCCACCCTCAGGGCGGAGTATATCAAGGCCCTCCGCATCGAGCATAAAGATCCCAAGACGATTTTCCGCTCCGATCGGACCTGGATTCAAAGCGGGAATCAAACATTGTTGAATATCGAGGCTGTGGAGTCCCTTGGAACAACTCTGAAGGGGGTGAGTGTGTATCGCCTCGGTCAGGATTTCCAACTGAAGGAATTTACCGAGGCGGAGACCGCCCGGTATTCTCAGCGCGGTTGGGTTTTGCATGATGGCATCGAACGCAGGCTGTCTCCTGAAGGGAAGACGGAGACATCCACCTTTGCCACGAAGCCCATTCACTTGGATCAAATTCCCGAGGATTTTAATACCTGGCTTGGGTTCGAGTCTCAAGAAATGACCCTCGTTGATTTGAAGGCCTATGCGGAGCGGCTCCGCCGAGATGGGTACAATTTTTCCCGATACCTGACTGATTACTATGGGCGAGTGGCCTTCCCCTTTGTTAGTTTGGTGATGGCGGTGGTCGGTATTGCGTTGAGCTTACGATTAACGGGAGTTCGCGGTGGGGGGATGGCCATCGGGATTGGACAAGCGCTGGTGATCGCGTTCTTGTATTGGACCGCCCATTCGGTCGCGATTACTCTGGGCCGGAGTGGTGCCTTGATTCCGATCCTGGCCGGCTGGTTTGCTAACCTTGTGTTCTTGAGCTTTGGCTGTTATCTCATTCTCAGAGTTCGGTATTGAGGAGATCTCTTAACGGTGCGTGAATACGTCACGCAGGGTGTGAGGCGGAACGGCCGAAAAGTTGACTGCTTGGAGTCCTTACGGTAAAAGAAAGCCACGTTCTATAAACGAAAGGAAAGGCACGAAGCCATGAAACAACGGGCTGTCGTCACGGGGCTTGGCATTGTCTCTCCAATCGGGATCGGTGTAGGGCCATTCTGGAAAGCCGCCCTGGAAGGGCGGTCGGGCATCCAAGCCATCAAAGCCTTCGGGGACCTCCCCCTCGATGGGTATCGGTGTCGGATAGCCGGTCAGGTGAACGCCTTCACCCCGGCCCAATTCATGAAGGCGGAGTATGCCGAGCGGGTCGATCGATACGCGCAATTTTCCATCGCGGCCGCTCAAGAGGCCTTAGCGGATTCGGCGCTGAGGATGGAACGGGAGTCCCCTCACCGGGTTGCGGTGATCGTTGGTGCCGGGATGGGTGGCATGGTGATGGGAGAACAGGAAATCACCCGGCTCTATCAGGGGAAAAGGCCCAATCGGGTACACCCCAACTTCATTCCTCGGATCACGTTGAACTCCGCGTCTGGGATGCTTGCGATGGCTCTTGGTGCCAAGGGTCTCAACCTGACCATCTCGACTGCGTGCTCGTCAAGCGCCCACGCCTTAGGGCAAGCCCTGAGTTGTATCCGAAGCGGACAGGCGGATGTCGTGATTACGGTTGGAGCTGATGCCAGTATCACACCCCTGGTCTTTGCTGGATTCTGTTCCTTACGGGCTTTGTCCACACGATTTAACGACCAGCCCGAAAGGGCATCCCGGCCCTTTGATCTGGCTCGGGACGGCTTCGTGATGGGGGAAGGCGCGGGAGCCCTGATTGTGGAGTCCTTGGCTCATGCACGGAAGCGCAAGGCTCGGATTTATGCCGAGTTGGCAGGCTATGCTGGGACAAGCGAAGCCTATCATATGGTGATCCCTCGTGAGGATGGCGTGGAGGTTGCCACGACCATGGCGATGGCGTTAAAAGATGCAGGAGTACGGCCCACCCAAGTCGATTACATTAATGCCCATGCAACGTCCACCCCCGTGGGCGACGAAGTCGAAGTCAGAGCGATTCGCCGACTCTTTAAAAGTCGAGCGGAGCGATTGGTCGTGAACGCCACGAAGTCTCTGATTGGTCATACACTCGGTGCAGCTGGTGCCATTGGCGGGATCGTGTGTGCCCTCGCTCTGGAGACTGGCCTGATTCATCCCACCGCCAATTTCGAAAACCCTGACCCCGAGTGCAGGCTCCCGGGAATTTCCGCGACTCTTCAGGAGCGTACGAGCAAGGTCGCGCTGCTGAATGCATTTGGCTTCGGCAGTAACAACGCGGCGGTTGTCTTTAAACGGTACCCCTTCGCCTAGTGCTGAGGGAACCACATCTTTCTTGAAAAGGGAGTGTTCATGGGGAAGCGTCCCAGCATCGAAGACCAAATCCGAACGGAGTTAGCTGCCTATCTTAAGACTGATGTCGAAAACGTTCAATTGGAGCATTCCCTGCGGGACGATTTGCGCCTGGACTCGATGGGAACCATTGAACTCGTGTTCCGCATTGAGGAAGCATTTGATCTGCAAATTCCTGATGATGACTTGCCGAATTTGGTCACAGTCGGTGACGTGATCAAGTACGTAGAGGGTAAAACCCGACCTGCCTCCGCGCGTCCTGCCCCGAAAAAATCAACCGCCCGCTCTACTGCGAAGAAAAAAAGGTAGCCCCGTCATGGGTCAGGGAAGGGATCAGCGTTCCGTTCGGCTCGCCGAGATCGTTGAACATGTTGGCGGGCGGATCCTGGGCGAAGGAGATATTCTCATAACGGGCGCCTCAAGCCTTGAGGAAGCTGGGCCAGGTGATCTTGCCTTTGTTGCAGCTGATCGATTCCTCTCCGCAGCACGGACCTCCAGAGCTGCGGCGTTTCTTGTTGGCCGGCCTCTAGAGGGGCTTCACGCCCCACAAGTGGTCGTGGAGAACCCGCCTCATGCCTTCGCTCAACTTGTCCAACATTTTTTTGTTGCCCCAGTGAGCCCACGTGGTGTTGCTGATCAGATCACTCGCGGTGCCGAGGTCACCATTGGAGAAGGCTGTTCCATCTGGCCTTTCGTGACATTGGGGGACCGAGTTCGAATCGGGGCCCGGGTGACTTTGTATCCGGGAGTGTTCATCGGTGACGATTCAGTGGTGGGAGAAGAGAGTATTCTCTACCCCAATGTGACGCTCAGGGAAGGGACAGTCATCGGGTGTCGAGTGATCATTCACAGCGGAACGGTGATTGGCAGTGACGGTTTTGGGTATGTTCAGCACCAGGGTCGTCATTGGAAAGTGCCCCAAATTGGAACGGTGAACATTGAAGACGACGTGGAAATCGGTGCGAATGTCACCGTCGACCGAGCAACCTTTGGTCGAACTCTGATCAAACGAGGTACCAAAATCGACAACCTGGTCCAGATTGCCCATAACGTGACGATCGGGGAGGATACTATTCTTGTCGCCCAGGTGGGCATCGCAGGGAGTACGACCGTTGGGCATCACGTCATGGTGGGAGGCCAGGCCGGTATCGCCGATCATCTCACCGTTGGAGATCAGGTGCTGATTGCTGCTCGCTCAGGGGTGATCCGCAATGTAGAACCCGGCCAGATCCTGTCCGGTGCTCCCGCGATGCCGCATGGTGAGTCGCTGATGTCTCAGGCGGTCGTTCCGCGTCTCCCCGAGATGCGCCAACAGTTACGAACCTTACAGCAGCGCGTTCAGTCACTCGAAAGACTCGTGCGAGCCTCTCGGAGGCAGCCGAGGGCTCGGAAAAAATAGAGGGCAGGACAGGGAGTCAGAGAAACGAGGAATCCAACTTCCTGCGGGGAAGCCGGAATCTCTTTCTTGACGGAGACGGCCCAGAAGAAACCACATCATCCTCGTCCCCCAGCGGAAGGCCTCATCACCCCCCGCCAGAAAAACAACTTCGCCCAGAAAAACCCGGCCCATGGGAGCAAAAACGCGGCTGTATAGTAGACATGGCCGAACAGAGCGCTCAGGGCGGAGGCCGCTAGTAACAAGAGGATTCCGAGCAGATATCCGAGTGGTACCAACCCCCGACCCCGGTGACTGACGGAGGGGGCTTCACGTTTGGACCTTCTCCGTTTGGTCCGGGCAAAGGTTTTCATGCGGTTGGCAAAATACTCTGGATAGTCCAGGAGAATGAATTTCTGGTAGCGCGTAAGCCCCCAGCCAAGCGTCCCGCCGATGACGAGTAACGCCGTGCTCTCCAGGAAAGTATGCCAGCTATACGTTTCAACGAAAAATTGATAGCCCAGGGATGCAGTTCCTGAGATGATGAAGATGAGTCCAAGGATACCGGAGGGAAACAGAATGTGAGCCCGTATATATTCGCGGGCCTTGTCAGCCTCACCCTCCTGTCGCCTGCTCGTAATGATCTTGGGCATGTGCGTGTCGTCGTAGCCAAAGTCCAAGAGGAACTGCACGTTGGGGTCAGGAAGAGAGCCTCGTCGATACCGCCATGAGGGTCAACACCCGAACCAAATGCCATGGATTATAACAATCTGAATAACCAAGGGGAACTTCCAAGTTTGGAAATCGGGCGTGATCTATGCGGAACGTCCTCCGTCTCGCTCTGGGTCTCTCTGGTTCAGGATCACATGGAGGATGTCCGTCATCCGGTGTCCCCTCATGGCGGTTACGCAAAGGATGGAGGGGAACTGCCCGAATAGGTCAGGGGGCCATGTTGCGAGAATTCTGGGCCTCGCCCAGAGGCGGCGAGGTTTATGGAATGAGTACGAGCACGTGACTAGAGACACAAGGCGTACGGCTCGAGGCTGTTGTGAAGAAATGTGAGAGTTTGTGGAGGCCGTTTGCGTAACCCGTTCTGAGGGAGTCGATCTCGTATGGTAGGCCTAGCAGCGTGATGGTATTACGTGGGGAGAACCTGCCGGATTGCGGCTCGCTCAACACGACCGACCTCCACCCATTGCTGGGCCATGGGTCTCAGTGCGGCCAATCGCATCTCTACTGCCTCAAGTCTTTGAGCCGCCAATGAGACCTTCC
>JBFJQA010000178.1:0-6551 GCA_041616875.1 Nitrospiraceae bacterium
CTTAAAATTTGACTGGGGGGAAGAAATTTACTCCCGGTTGGGTCCAGGATTGGGTCCCGAATCTGGGTCGATCTCAATCACACTCCATCATTCTCGGAAGGCAGCTTACTGATGGATTTACAAGGAGTTCGTCGCACTGCATCACTCTTCATCACACTCAGTCTCATTAGCCTCGTTGGCCTTTTTAAGGCGGGACACTCGCAGAGGGTAAAACCGATCATATGAGGGTTGGAAATTCTGCTACCACGCTGCTACCGGAACACCCCAACTTGGCAGAGTCCAGGAACACCTTGGCTTACTCGGGTTTCTTTGTTTTACCTGCGGATAGGTCGTCGTGGGTTGGCTGAGGTTGGTCTGGGAGCGAACTCTTAATCAGCGGACAGGGGGTAGGATCCCTGCACGGCCCACTAACCAAATCAACAGCTTGATAGTAAACCGGGCTAGCTCATTCCGCTTTTCACGGGGAACCGTATCTTGGCCATATAGACATGAGCGGTCCCAATGGCACAACAGGAGAATGTCCCATTTTCTGTGTAGAGCAGCAAGGAGCCGCGTGGAGGGAGGCGGTGCCGCGCACATTCACGGCACCGCCTGATTCAGACATCAGCTAGCGGTAATCGGACCACTTGGCCCGACGTCAAGACCGTATGTCTTCGACGACCTGGGACAGATCTTTTGGATACAACACGATTTCGATGCGCCGGTTCGACTGGCGTCCCTCCGGCGTTTCATTTTCGGCCACGGGCTGGGTATCCGCATGGCCAGCTGCCGTGAGGTTGTCCGGATCCACCCCACCGGTATCAATCAGGAACCGCACCACGCTCGTCGCGCGGGCGGTGGAGAGCTCCCAATTGGTTGGAAACGTTTCTTTCAGCTTCGCCCCGATCGGCACGTCATCGGTATGTCCTTCAATCCGAATTTGCTTGTCGTGGATGTCCTTCAGGATGTCGCTAACACGCTGGAGCACCTCCAGCCCTTTCGGTTTGATTTCTGCATGCCCTGAATCAAACAGCACGCGATCCACCATATTAATAGTGAGTCGGTCCCGAACTTGTTGAATACGGATATCCCCTTTGGCGATCTCATCCTCAAGGGACTTGTTCAGCGCTGCCTGCGTCTCGGTGAGTCGTGCAATCTCGGCAGCTTTCGCTGCACGCTCCTCGTCAAGTGCTCGAGCGAGCTCATCCTGGGCCGTGGTCACGTCCTGGAGCTTCGCTTCTAATTGTGCTCGTTCCTCTCTGAGAGCCTGCAGGTCCTTCTCGTGACCCTTAATCAGCCCCTCTTGTTCCACGGCCTTCGCCACCAGCCGATCCCGCTCCTGCCTTAATTGAGCCGCTTCGTCGCTGATGGTGGCCAATTCGGCAGTCAAGGAGGCGACGCGTTCCTTAGAGCCTTCCAGCTCCCCTTGCACTGAGCCCAGGTTTGACGCGAGACTTGCACGGTCGGCCGTGGCCTCACGAAGTCTCCCGATTTCTTGATCTTTTTCGGACAGCCTGCGTTCAAGACTCGCCACCAGCGCGGCCTTGGCTTCCAGTTCCCCGGCCCGATTCTGGAGCCGGGCGATCTCCTCTTGAGCGGTGGTGGTTCCGCTCATCAATTGCCGTTTTTCCTCGCTGATTCGCGCGACATTCTCTCTCTCCGCCGCCAGTCGGTTTTCCAAATCTCTTGCCTTGTCCCTGGCCCCAGAAATCCCGTTTTCCAACTCAGTGTTCTCTCTCTCGAGCGACGCGATACGCGTTTGCGCGTCGGCCAAGGCTCGTTTCCCTGCTGCAATCTCCTGGCTCGCGGTATCGAGTTGCCGTTGCAGGTCCTCGGACCGACTCTGCAGTTGATCACGCTCCCCCCGCAACCCATCAGCCAATTCGGTCTTCGCCTGGAGGTCATCCTGAACCTTTGCGAGACGCTGCTCAACATCACGGCGGCTGTCTTGTTCACTGGCCAGGGCGTCTTTGGTCGACTCCAATTCCGTCCGAGTCTGCTCCAGATCAGCTTGAGTCTGTACCTGTAAATCCTGAGACGCGACCAGGTCACTGGAAAGTGCCGACTTCTCTTGCTCCAATTTCGCAATCTGGCTGGCGAATTGATCCTTTTCTTTCGTCCCCCGAGCCTGGGTCTGGGCGGCGCGTGCCTGCTCCTCTGCCAACTGCGCCCGGGTGTTCTTAAGGTCGGCGAGGGCTTGCTCGTGGGTCCCGGACGTGACACACCCCGAGAGAAAGATTCCGAAGAGCATGAGCACTGCGGCTGTATTCCCCCTCATCATACTCCCTCCTTAATAAAGTGAAAAAAGTTAAGTATAGAGGTCCGAGAAAAACTTCTGCCTGTGTGAACCGGCCCTGCACCCAATCTCATACGCTCTTCATTGACAGATCTGGCGAGGAACTCCCTTACGGCATACCCAAACGGCGTCTAGTGAAGCCAGGGAAGAGGGAAAGTATGCCGAACTCAGCCAGTCGTTGTCTAGAGAGAAAACCTTTTCTTTGTTTAAGGGCATCTATCTTGAGATGGCTAGGCAGGCGATCGCGTCACTGTCGCGACAAGGACGCCAAAGATTTCATATTCTTCGCCGGCCGCTCTGTAGCCGAGCCCCAGTTTTTTGTGCAGGGGAGTGACGAAAGAGTAGCCATCGTGGTAACCTCTGACTTCCGGAAAAGCAATATTTCGAGGAGCGAATGTCTGACTTTTTCCAAAATGGGGTTGTCTCCGTTCTCCACCGTCTCGGCCAACCCAATATCGAGCAACTTGAGTTCGAGCTCGAGAAACACGGAACGACGAACCCGATCGCATTGGTCTTGCCCTGCCTGTATTCGGAACTCGAACGACCGGCCCTCAAGGGCATCGTGGACCATCTTCAGTCGGTCAAATACCTCAACGAAATTGTTGTCGCGCTAGGCCAGGCCTCGGCCTTGGAATTTCGCCGTGCAAAAGACTATTTCAAAGTGCTTCCCCAAATGGTTCGCCTGGTCTGGGTCGATGGCCCCCGAGTTCAGGAGATCCTCAAGCAACTCATCAGCCAAGAAATCGACGTCGGCTTGCCGGGGAAAGGTCAATCCTGCTGGTTGGCCTTTGGGTATGTCTTGGCGCACCACCAGAGCAACGTGATCGCGCTGCACGATTGCGACATTGTCAGCTACAATCGAGAGTACCTTCCTCGCCTGTGTTACCCTATCGCTAACCCCAGACTCGGTTATGAATTCTGCAAGGGCTACTATAGCCGGGTCACCGATCAACTCCATGGTCGGGTGACGCGACTCCTCATTACGCCGCTCATCAGAAGCCTCCAGCAGTTGCTGGGCCCTCACTCCTTGCTGACCTTTCTCGACAGTTTTCGCTATCCCCTCGCCGGGGAGTTCGCCATGGTGCGGGATTTAGCCTGGAACAATCGTATCCCAGGCGATTGGGGGTTAGAAATCGGGGTGCTCGCGGAGGTGTACCGCAATTGCGCTCTGCGTCGCATCTGCCAAAGCGACCTCGCCGATGCCTATGAACACAAACACCAGATCCTGTCGGCGGATGATCCCAAAGGCGGACTTCTCAAGATGTGCGTGGATATCACCAAGTCAATGTTTCGCAACCTCGCGGCCGAAGGGGTCATCCTGTCTGAGGGAACGCTGAAAACCCTTCGGGCCACCTATCTTCAGGCCGCTCAGGAAGCGATTCGCCGCTACGAGGACGACGCCGCCATCAACAGTCTCCGCTTCGATCGCCACCAGGAACGGACGGCAGTCGAAGCCTTCTTAAAGGGAATGAAAATAGCCACTGAGGTCTTTCGGGACGACCCGCTTGGCGTGCCAATGATTTCTAACTGGAGCCGAGTCGCCGCGGCAGTGCCAGACATTTTTGGGCGGTTAATTGAGGCCGTCGAAGAGGATCACGCGTGGGATCCGGCAGCTAAGAGTGAGAAGGGTACCCCCTGACCGAGGTGTCTCCGGCTCCCTGCAGAGGGACGCTTACGCCTGGGTCTCACTCCCTCGCAATACTAGCAAGGCCAAGCTCCGAGCCTGAACCTCATAACCCTTGCCCCCTCTCAGTAACTTCAGTTTACTTTTGGGACTCCCAGACAAGGCAGTGTCCAGGATAGGTTGCCACCGTACCCCACGTTTGTGCGCCGGTAAGACAAACGACAAGGATTCGTGGCTCGCATTTAAGAGAAGCAGAAACGAGTCGTCGACAATGGGCCGCCCCTTTTCATCTTGTTCCTCGATGGCATCGCCTGACAATCGAATCGCGAGCGAGCGCGCATAACCCTGGTGCCAATCTTTGTCGGTCATTTCCTTTCCATCGGGACGAAACCAGGCAATGTCCTTTACCTCCGAACCACGGATTCTTCGCCCCAGAAAAAAGCGCCGGCGCCGAAGGACCGGATGCTGCTGGCGCAGAGCGATCAAGTACGATGTGAATTCCAGCAAATCTCTCGCGGACTTATCGAGAGTCCAGTTGTACCAGCTTGTTTCGTTATCCTGGCAGTAGGCATTGTTATTCCCGTGTTGGGTACGCCCAATCTCATCCCCGCCACAGAGCATCGGGACCCCCTGCGAGAGGAACAACGTAGCTAAGAAGTTTCGCTTCTGCCGTTCACGTAACTCGTTGATGGCCGGGTCTTCGGTCGGACCCTCCACCCCGCAGTTCCAACTCATATTGTCATCCGAGCCATCCCGGTTCTCTTCTCCGTTGGCCTCGTTATGCTTCTGGTTATAAGACACCAGATCGTGCAGCGTGAACCCGTCGTGGGCGACAATGAAATTAATACTCGCGTAGGGCTGTCGTCCGCTGGTATCGTACAGGTCGCTACTCCCACTAAACCGATGGGCAAACTCGCCAATAAGGCCGCCATCTCCCTTCCAGAAGCGACGGACAGTATCCCGATATTTCCCGTTCCACTCGGCCCACCTGACAGGGAAGTTCCCCACCTGGTACCCACCTTCCCCGAGATCCCAGGGCTCGGCAATGAGCTTGACCTGTGAGAGCACCGGGTCTTGGTGGATGATGTCGAAAAACGCCCCCAACTTATCGACTTCATGGAGTTCTCGAGCCAAGGCAGACGCAAGATCAAAACGAAATCCATCGACGTGCATCTCATTGACCCAATAGCGCAAGCTATCCATGATGAGTTGCAGGGTGCGAGGATTGGTGGCGTTGAGTGTATTGCCCGTTCCGGTGTAGTCCATGTAGTGACGCAGATCATCCTTCACGAGCCGATAGTACGAGACATTATCGATGCCCCGAAAAGAGAGGGTCGGCCCCAAATGATTGCCTTCCGCGGTATGGTTATACACCACGTCCAAAATCACTTCGATGCCTTCACTATGCAACGTCTTGACCATGGTCTTGAATTCTCGCACATGGCGGCCCCGGACAGGCGACGTCGCATATCGAAATTCCGGAGCAAAGAAGCCAATCGTATTGTAGCCCCAGTAATTGGTCAGCCCTTTGTCATAGAGATATTTATCCCGCACGAAATGGTGGAGCGGCAAAAATTCAACCGCTGTGACTCCCAAGGATTTGAGATAATCGATAATGGGAGGGGTCGCCATGCCCGCATAAGTCCCCCGTAAGTGTTCCGTCACCTCTGGGTGGCGGATCGTCATGCCCTTGACGTGCACCTCGTAGATGACGGTCTTTTCCAGTGGTGTTCTCAGTGGTTGATCGCCTCCCCATGTGAAGGCAGGGTCGATCACGACGCATTTCGGGACATTCCCCGCCGTGTCGCGGTCGTCAAACGAAAGGTCGCCAGCGGGATCGCCGATCTGGTACCCGAACATGGCGTCAGACCATTCGACTGTGCCAGCAATGGACTTCGCATAGGGATCGATCAAGAGCTTGTTTGAGTTGAACCGGTGCCCGGCCTCTGGTTCATAGGGTCCGTGCACTCGATAGCCATAATGCTGGCCTGGCCAAATGCCCGGGATGTACACATGCCAGACCTGGTCGGTCCGCTCTTCGAGTCTGATTCGATGGGCTTCCTTGTCCGAATCCGGTCCGTCAAAGAGACACAATTCCACGGCTGTCGCGTGCTCCGAAAACAGGGCAAAGTTAACCCCTTGGCCATCCCACGTTGCCCCCAAGGGATACGGATATCCGGGCCAGACCTTCATACTTCCTCCTTCCATATTCGTTCGGCTGGGTATTTCACGAGTGTCAACGAAGGTGAAGCCACCTCAATCTGTTCCTTCGCCAAGGCTCGGAGCACTTGCATCTGAAGCCGGTGCTTGACGGATCGTCTGGCGCGAGCCTCCACAACATATCGAAGCGTTAAGGTGACCCAATGTTCGGTCAGTGAGACATACGTCTGGGGCTTCGTCTCCGGCACGCCGACTAACTTCACACCGGGCAGTTCTCTCATGCCCACTCGGGCGCGAGGCTCTACCTCTGAGGCGTAATCAGCTACCGCTGACAAGGCGATTTCCTGAGCATGATTCCATGCGGGTCCATAGCAGATGGGAACGGAGAACTCGTCCCATATAAACGGGCAGGATTGAGTATAATTGAACACCGGCTCTTTGAACACCGCCGAATTGGTGATGACGGCCGTTCGTCCGGTGAGCTGATCCGCA
>JBFJQA010000179.1:0-6524 GCA_041616875.1 Nitrospiraceae bacterium
CCGAAGGCAAGCTCCTGTATGACCTGGACTTGCCTGCGCGAGTCGAGTACGCCTGACGGGTCCTGTCGGCTACAGAGGTCGAACGCGAGTGTCAAGAGCGCGTCCCCGGCGAGGATTGCCATGGCCTCACCAAAGACCTTGTGGTTTGTGGGTTTTCCCCGGCGGAAGTCATCGTTATCCATGGCAGGAAGGTCGTCATGGATAAGGGAGTAGGTATGAACCAGTTCCAGTGAGGAAACGACCGGCAAGATGGCTTGGGACGGAGCGCCCACGGCCTCGGCCGCAGCTAAGCCCAGGATGGGGCGTACCCGTTTACCTCCGGCAAAGAGACTATAGCGCATCGCTTTGTGGAGGGTAGTGGGTTCGGTGTCAGGGTGGGGGATGACGCTTTCTAGGAATCTATCGACTTCTTCCCGCTTCTCTTCAAGATATCGGACAATTTCCACCGCTCAGACACCCCCAAATCATGTAATGTGAGATCCCATGCGTATGCGTGACCAGCATCTTGGCGCAAAGAATATTGAGGTGAACGAGACGCCGGTCCAATAGTTTCGGAGAGGTGAGGCCGAGCCTAGCAAATGAAATCTGGACCTGTCAAACAATCCAAGTGTGCCAGGAGCCATGAGAGGGTGATAAAGGAGGGCACGCGTCAGTCCTCATTTTATCCGGCCATGGATTGACTGCTGCACGAGGTACAACGCACAGTATCTTGTTCCTTGTAATCACGTGTTTGTCTTGTTTCGATGTTTTCCGCGCGCTTGTTTTTCTGCGCCTGGCAAGGCTATACTCCGACGCATGAGTATTCGCAAGTTAGGGGGCGAGTGGGATGCGATGCTGCTGAGCATTGAGCCCCGAACCTGTAAGGTTTGCGGAAAGGGTCTATACCGGAATGTGACATTGTTGCGGGGTGGGTGGTCGCGTTGCACCCGTTGCGATGAATTCGTGCATTACAGCTGCCTTGCGCGTGGCAAGGTAAAGTTCCTTAAACAGCGTCCCCGCCTGTGCCAGGTGTGCCAGAACAGACCGAAGCAGCCTGTTCCTCAGAGCCATCCTGCCGCAGACGAGGGTCCCCAGTCCGCCGAGGAGACGGCGGTTCCCGTCGGCTCTTCATCGTGATCCCACACTCTGAAGGGGCTCAAGGGTCTCGATGGCAGCACCTGTTTGGTGAGACCGTCCGCCTTGGCATTGCCCCTCTCCTACTTCTCGTTGTCGGGTTCTTCACCGCCGATTTCTTGCTCAGCGGTCTCTACACTTGGCCTCGAACCAGTCGAATTGTGATCCTGACGCTCACTGGAATCGTGCTTTCGTACGAATTCGTGTTCAAGGAGCAGCAGATGCGCCGCGGCGGGGGCTCCGCAGATCGTGCGATCAAGGCGCTCGTGTATTCCTGCCTGATTCCTTACGCGGTGGGTTTCCTTGCTCTCTTGAGCCTGGCGGCGTTGGGGTGATACCTCTACCAACCGGATTGAGATTAACGTGCGGACCCTTCTTCGTGAGATTGTTAAGAATCGGTGAGGAGCCACACGAGAGATGTCTTCTGTCTTCAAAACAGGCGCCTTTGTTCAGCAGTGTTTTTTCTCCCATCCTCTCTGTTTAGGTCTCAAGAAGCTTGCTCGTCCGGACCAGCTTGTCCTGGCCTGCACGGCGTGCAACATGCGCCATGGCTTGACCTTGCGGAATCTTACGACCCTAGCGTCAGAGGAGGCGCGAGCTTCAAGAGAACCGAGATCCGAGAGGGGCTTGGGGGCATTCCTGGTAGCCTGTGCGGCAAATCATCCGCTAGCCTTGCGCGTACGGTCAATGGACGTGCTCAGTGACTCGGTTGGTCTGCGGTGTATTGAGTGCCGACGGGTATTCGATCTAGACGTGGCCGCCTTCGAAACCCATCAAGAGTAGTATGGTGAACGGTCGTGACAACATGATCAGTGAGGACAAGCCAAGATTCATCTGCTGGGGTTCTAGGGTTTTTCTATAGAAAGCCGTGGATACGTCTGGCCTTTTCACGCCTGAAGAGGTAACCCTGATCGCTGATGAGCAATTCTTTCGCACCAAGGCCGCCATTACGAAGAAAGTACGGAGTCTCCTGGATGACCTCTATCATGGATTGCAAGAAGAATTAACTGGCAAGGTCCTTCTGGCGCCAACCGGGTTCAGTCAAAGTCGGTGCCAAGTGGTCAAGGGGGACCACCTGGAGGACTTCCCCTACCAATACTTGGACTTCCCTAAACATTTTGTCGGTGAAAATAAGTTCACCTTCCGGTCGCTCTTCTGGTGGGGACACCACTTCGCCTTCGCCATGATGTTGGAAGGCGAAGGGCTCCGTCGATACAAGGAGAACCTTATGAACCGGTTTCATACCATAGCCGGAAGGGACCTCTCGTTCTGCTTAGCTCCTTCCCTCTGGGAATGGAAATGTGGAGAAGGATTTACACTGCCAATTACCCACGATCGCAAATCGGAGATCGCGGCAGTCCTAGCAGGACGAACCTCCTTCAAAATTGCTCGATTTCTCCCTCCGAACGATCAGGCGGTCATACAGGGCCGAGTGGTCGAGGTCGGCCGTGCTGCCCTGAGAGCCATTCTTCCCATCATCACGCCGTAAGGTCGGGGTGATAGAGAGGTTTCCCCGCGAAACCTCAGCTGCTTTATCTCTGATGGAGCAGGGAGTCCGTCTCTGAAGAGGCTTTGGCCCCTAGAAGGTGTTGCGTCACCGGACAGTTTGGGGCTTCACATCGTTCTGTGCTGACAGCGGCGTTGCCCAGAAATTATCTCCTTGGCCTTTTCGCGTTCTTGATCGTGAACGTGTGACCTTGCTTCCTGTCTGATGTCGAATGTGCGGCATGGTGTCGGTTCGCACCGTTCGGCCTGACATCGTGAATGTCCACTTTCCTAAGGAATTGGGTTTGTGTCCTGCTTTCGATTTGTTTACACTCCCGGGGGAATACTATCGAGATAGGCCATGCCAAACGAAGGAGGATCATGTGAAACAGAAGGGCTTTGGACCGCAATATCGTGCGATCGGGTTGACAGTCTTGATATGTCTTTCTGGGTGCGTGGGAAGTGGGGACGTGGTGAAACTGGATGTTCGAGCGCTGCCTTCAACGCAGGTGGCCCTTCAAGCCGGAAAGGAGCCACAAAATCTCACCATCTTTGTAATGCCCTTTAAAGATCAGCGGTCTCGGCAGGATCGTCTGGGGGTCCGAACCCACTTCTGGGGCGGCGTGACCCAATTCGACGTGGAAGGGAGCGATGCGGGAGAGACCGTCGCCAGAGTCTTAGCCGACTATCTCAAGCAGAGAGGGTTCACAGTGGGTATGGGCACCCCGGGCGTTGCCGGTGTCGAGGGAAAACCCGATGTGATTCTGACGGGGCGAGTCATTGAATTTGCCGGGAATGCAAAAAGTCGTTTCGGGAATACCCTGATCATGACCAGCCTCAAGCTTGCTCTCAAAGCTGAAAATACGACGGACGGTAGTGTGACCGGCATGACGATGGATGATAGACGAGAGGTTACTGTCTTTTCGTTTGAACAAGAAGACTTAGAAGAGCTAGCGAATAAGATGCTCCGTGAAAGCATCGAAAAACTGCTTCAGGATATGAAGGTTGCTCAAGGCAAAGTTCAACTGGGATAGAATCTGGCTGTTGATCGGTTCCTCTGTGACCCTGGGGAGCTGACAAAGATCACCTGATGCGCGAGCGACGGTGGGAAACTCCTGAGAAATTGAATTTCTCTGATGTGCTGGCCGTCGGCGAGCGCCTGGCTGCCTTGGGGCTTGCTCCCGCTGCACCCGCGAAGGATATCATTTGCTACATTGAGGAGTGGATCGTTAGGTCACCAGAAGATTTCGACCGTCTAGACCCTTGGGCGACAGAAGATGTCACCTTGGTGCGTATCGAGGACGCGTGGGCTGGCGATTTTTTCCTGCTCGCGGGGAAATATCATACCATCTATCAACAGTATCGCACCGTTGGTACCTACTGCTCGGTCAGTCATCCTTGGAAAATACAGGCTCCCCTGACCACTCATGAGGCCCGGGCCATGCTCTGGCTCGGGTTTCGCCAGGCACACGGGTTCATTCGGGTCAGGCTCCAGACGAGTGAGGTGGTCACACCAGGGGAGCATCGGCGGGATGACCAGCGTGCAGTGTGGCTGGATGAACGACGGCAGGCTTTCCTGGAGGCGATCAATCTGTTGGGTTTGCCGATTGAAACCACTTGCCATGACGGGGCCCTTGGGTTGGTGTCGTTGGATAGCAGCGTGCCCTTCTTTTGTTCATGGCCCGATGCGTTCGGACCCTGCCAGTTCGAGTTTAATTCGTCCGATCCTTATGAATTCCTGGTACCGGCGAGCCGGCTCGCCTCCACCTATGGTGGGCTTCCCGCAACAGTCCGGGCCTATTTAACGGGATTTCCTGAAAGCGCCCTTGAAGACTTTCTCAGGGTTCAACCAAAGGCCCAATCCGCCTACCGTTGCTCCGCTCACTGTCCGCTTGATGAATTACCGGAAATTCTTCGGACCATCGAACCCGATGGCAGACTCTACGCCACCCTGTGCGAGTTTGAGACTCATTGCATCCTGGCTGATGGCCCTGACGCCTCGGCCATCGTCGGCATCATGGGCGCGGGGGGCACCTTTCAGATCGAAGTTCGCCTGAATCGGGCACCTCTACCGGAGGAAGACATGTCAGGATGGCTTGAAGAACTCCTTACAGTTCCCGTTACCTACACGCCTCTTCCTGCGTTTCCTTAGCCCATGCCGATTGCTACCAGGCTCCAAACCGCTCTCTCCAAGCCCTTCATGCCGGCCATCTTTTTCTTCGCGGGCGTCGCCTATGACACTGTGACGCTGACCCGTATTGACCGACTGCTGGACAATCTCATTTTGTTGGGATACCTCACTCTCCTGGGTGTGCTGATCGTGTTGACGGGCCGGGCGACGTTGGCTCGCCCACAGGCACAGGAAGCCAGTGCGCCCGAGGGACGAGTCCAGGCATTCTTGTCTCGTGCCCAGCCGTATTACCCCAATGCCATTCAATTCCTGCTGGGGGGGGTGTTCAGTGCCTATACCATTTTTTATTCACAGAGCGCCTCTCTGAGTACAACCGCGGTGTTCTTTTGCCTGCTGGTAGGCCTTCTGGTCGCGAACGAGTTTCTCCGAAACCGCCTTTCCAGCTTGAAGCTGCTCATCGGTCTGTATGCGGTGGTGTGTTTCAGCTTCTTTACCTTCTCCCTTCCCATCTTGATTCGGTTTATGAATACGTTCGTGTTTTTGTTGGGCGCGGTGTTGAGTTTGGCAGTGGCCTTATGGTTGGTGGAGCTGATCTATAAGGGAACCTCGGTCCCCTCTACCAGAGAACGTGTTCTCACTGGACTGCCTGCGACGTTGCTGGTAGCCATTTTGGTTGGGTTTTACTTTCTGAACTGGATCCCCCCCGTTCCCTTGTCTCTCAAATTCGGAGGGATTTACCATCACATAACGAAACAAGATGGTATGTATCGGCTCAGCTTTGAAAAGGGAGCCTGGTACCAATTCTGGAAACGATCCGACGATCCTTTTCGCGGAGAAGGTCCTGTGTACTGTTTTACGGCGGTCTTTGCCCCGGTTGATCTGCGTACCGTCATCGTCCATCACTGGCAATATCGGGGCGTCAGTGGTCCCAGTTCCACGGAGTTCTCCACCGCGGATAAAATTCCAATTGAGATTAGTGGGGGACGTGAAGCGGGCTATCGGGCTTATACCGTGAAGACACGGCTGTTGCCGGGAGACTGGCGGGTCAATGTCGAAACAGGTGAGGGTCGAGTGATTGGGCTCGTGGATTTTCGAGTAGAAGAGGGGGGACCCGAGGTGCCAGAAATCCAAACCATTTCCTATTAGTGCTGCCCGGCTGGTATGGCCACGGGTCCTCCTTGTCCAAGACCTTGCCTCCTTGCTGTCAGATCTCACCCTAGCAAGGCCTCGCTGAAACTTCCTGAATCCCGAGACCCCTGCGGGGTGATCTGCCTCCCTCCGAATTCCTCTTGGGGGGGGAGGGTTCGCCTTTCATAGGATTAGGAATATGGGCTGCACAAGCTGAGAATAGCCGGTTCAATTGGGGAAAAACATAGCACGGTCCTCTCCAACTGCATGTCCCTCCGGCCGTTCGTTTTTGTTACGAGGTGTAGTGGCCTTGGGTCCTTTTCTGAACTCTCGTCTGTCAAGCTGCAGAGGGTTTTCGAGGCGTTCCTCACCAACGGGATTCCGGCATAGGACTTGCTGCCCACCAGGAAGATCCTTGGTGTGCGAGGTCCAATATGTCCAATGCTCCTTGCGCGGTAGAACCTGCCTTGACTTCCAGACCATCCCGAATTCTTTCACTGCTCGCCACGCCAAAGACCAGATTAATTTTTCTCCAAAGCCTCGTGAGCATCATCCTGTCTTACGAGCTGCTTCTCAGCACCATGTCGTTGGTGTCACTGGAGGTTGGCGAAAGCCTGACTCTCGGGTTGTGGCTACTCACGCTGGGCTTATGTGCTGTGCCGGCTCG
>JBFJQA010000180.1:0-6502 GCA_041616875.1 Nitrospiraceae bacterium
CAGAGCGGAACGCCGCAGGCGCGGATGGACGCCTACTGCAACGGCGTGCTGGTGGAGTCGGGCACGCTTCAGAACCTCACCTGGAACGCCGGCGAGGGCTCCGTGTGAAAATTCTCAACATTGCGTTGACCTCACGGGACAAAGGCAAGCCCAATCCCGTTCCGCTTTGTGGGATTCCCTACCACGCCGCGAAAGGCTACATTGCGAAACTTCTTCAAGCTGGACGCACGGTTGCCCTGTGCGACCAGGTGGAGGATCCCAAGTTAGCCAAGGGCCTTGTTCGAAGGGAAGTCGTTCGCCTGTATACCCCCGGTACGTTGACAGACAGCGAACTGCTCTCACCTACTGAGTCAAGCATCCTGGCCGCTGTGGTGGGAACCTCGGGGCTGTCGCGCCATGGCCCCCCCGAGCCCATCTGGGGGCTGGCCGCACTTGAACTCTCCACGGGAGAGTTCCGGGTCACAGAGTGTGCGGGGACAGGTAGCCTCGACGATCTTCAGGATGAACTGGTCAGGCTCGCGCCCAGGGAAGTCCTGTATCCTGCAGACCTCGCCCCAGCACTCCATGCCTCTTTGGAAGCCCTGAGCGGGGCTCGCCTGTGTGTCCAAGCCCGTTCTGCCTTTGACGCGGAAACGGCAGAGGCGCTCCTTCGCACCCAGTTCAAGGTCGCCTCACTAGAGACCTTCGGCTGTGAAGGCCTCACGGTCAGTCTCCACGCCGCAGGTGCGGTTCTGGGGTACTTGCGAGAAACCCAACCGGCTGGCCGCTTGGACCATATCCGTGGCCTCGAAGTCCGACGCCTTAATCACACCATGCATTTGGACGCTGAGACCATTCGAAATTTGGAATTGGTCGCACCGCTTGTTGAAGAACGGCGTGGGCAGAGTCGCGCACAGCGGACCCTGCTGTCGGTTCTGGACCGCACGGTCACTGTGATGGGAAGTCGTTTACTGAGGGAATGGATCGTCCGTCCGCTGGTGAACATTGATGCTATTCAAGCCCGCCTCGATGCCGTGGATGAGCTCGTCCAAACCTTCCGGGCCCGAGTGGCTATACGGACCGCCTTACGACACGTCCAGGACATCGCCCGCCTCAGCAGCCGGATTTCTCTGGGCACGGCCACCCCAAGAGACACCGTGGCGTTACTGGAGTCGATCAGCGTTCTTCCAGAGATTCGCGAAATTGTCGCTGCTGCCCAATCCAGGTACCTTCAAGAACAGGCCAAGGGCTGGGATGACCTGGCAGACCTCCAGGCGTTGATTGACAAGGCGATCCGACCGGATCCCCCCGTTTCCATCCGTGATGGAGGCATCATTAAAGAAGGGTACGATACCCAATTGGACGAGTTGCGGAAGGCTTGCCGAGAGGGCAAGGGAGACATGGCCACCTTGGAAATGGAGGAGCGAGAGCACACCGGCATCGACTCGTTGAAAGTCCGATTTAACCAGGTGTTCGGGTACTATATTGAGATCACCAAAGCGAATTTAGGGCGAGTTCCCGGCCACTACATTCGTAGGCAAACCCTCGCGAATGCAGAACGATTCACAACAGCCAAGTTGAAGGAATTGGAAGACCTGGTCACCAATGCCGACCAAAAACTAAACCGGCTTGAACAGGAATTGTTTGAGCAGACTCGTGGCCACCTGGCGCTACACACGGGTCGCCTCCAGGCCATGGCACAAACCCTCGCCTCGCTCGATGTCCTAGCGGCCTTGGCCGAGGTCGCGGCCCTTTATCAGTACGCCAAACCAGAGATTCACGAGGGAGGAGTTCTTTCGATCCAGGAGGGACGTCACCCTGTCGTCGAACGGCTGGATCACCAGATAGGCTTTATACCCAATGATGCCCTTCTGGACTTAGAAGACAACCGGCTTCTCATTCTCACCGGTCCTAACATGGCAGGGAAAAGCACCTACCTTCGGCAAGTTGCCTTGATTGTCCTGATGGCCCATCTCGGCAGTTTTGTCCCCGCCCGATCCGCTCGTCTCGGGCTCGTGGACCGTATTTTCACGCGCGTCGGGGCTTCAGACAATCTCGCTGCAGGCCAAAGCACCTTCATGGTAGAAATGACCGAAACAGCCAAGATTCTGAACTGCGCGACCCCGCGAAGCCTGATTCTGTTGGATGAAATAGGGAGGGGCACCAGCACCTATGATGGATTGAGCATCGCCTGGGCCGTGGCTGAGTTCATCCAGGATCGACGCCACCTAGGCGCACGAACTCTTTTTGCCACCCATTACCACGAGATGACCCAGCTCGCCGGCCTTCGCGATGGAATCAAAAACTACACGGTCGCGATTCGGGAGGAAGAGGGGGAGGTGCTCTTCCTGCGGAAGATCATCGAGGGCGGGGCGGACCGAAGCTACGGGATTCATGTTGCGAGATTAGCCGGTCTACCGAACGCTGTGATCCGTCGAGCCCAGGAAGTTCTCGCGCAACTGGAAGAGCCAGCTTCGTCTACGGACGATCCTCTAATCCACCAAGAGCCACGAGCCCAGCCGCATACCTCAAACGCCCTCCCGTCCCCGCACCCCATCATCGATGAGGTCCGACAAATGGACTTGTTCTCCATGACTCCACTGGATGCGCTCAATCGGCTGGCTGAACTTCAGCGCCGGCTGGAAGACATTGTGGCAGAGAGAAAAGAAGTCTAAATAAAACAGGCGGCACCTCGAAAAGAGATGCCGCCTGTTCTCACAACCAAAGTCTTCGTCGATTACTTGGTGTTATAACCTGGGGACCAAGGAACCACCCCACCGATCGGCTTCCCACCTGGCAGCATCACATCATACGTCTGCCGCGGGGTCGCCTTCGGAGCCGTGGCAACACCTGTCTTCGCCTTGGCACAGCTGGCTTCGAAGTCACTCTTACACTTTCCGTCCGTGGCTCGCAGAGCCGCAATGCTCACCGGCGCATCGGGCTTTCCGGCGACATCGGGCAGCACCTTCACGGAGCTAATGACCCGGCGGTTCTGCTCAGGCTCCGTAGCCACAATTTCAACCCGGGTACCCTTTGAAGATGGCGGAACGGTCTTCGCCGCGGTCGGTCCCACACCACTCCGGCCCAGATCCTTCAGCTGATTGAAGATCTTGTCATCCTTGGCGTAGAACTTGATGTTCTTGCCAGGGTGCTGTGTCTGCCACCACAACCCACTCTCTGAGTTCCCGCCATAGATCGCGGTATTGATCCAGACTGCTTTATCATAGGGATCCACCACGATCACCCGACCTTCGATCTTGGTCGGCTTGGTCATGTCACCCCATTCAAACCGTTCCTGGAACGCCTCGATCGCCAAGGCGGCGGAACTGAATCCCACCACCAGGGCCATGGCACCGAGGAACGCCCAGCCTTTCATACGAATTCTCATCATGGCTTCCCCTCCTATAAAAAATCAAAAATTCTTTCTTAAAAATCGAACCACGCCATGAACTGGGCTTGTCCTACTCCTGGGAGAGAACCTTGAATCCAGTGATCGTACGGCCTTGTAGGCTGACTTCCATCGCCACCAATTCCTGCGAGGCCTTAATCAATTGATCCATGAGCGCCTTATCCTTGACACTCAGCCTCACCGTCGATCCCGGATTGTACCAGCCGGCATAGGGGTTGTTCTTTTCGGTCCCCCCCGTGAAGCCCCATGCACAACACGCAAACAATGGATCTGGCGGTCTCACGTCCAAGGTGTTGGAGGACCGGCCACTCGGCTCACCTGACGCCGGGTCGGCTGTATTCCAATACAGAATGCCGAAGAGCACTTCTCCGTCCGGATTATCTGCCCACTGAGCATAGACCCGGCCCTTCAGGCTACTCACTTTCTCGCCCTGGAGGGTATATTTTCCGATCTTGGCGCTGTCTGCGGCCATGACCGAACCGACAGCAAATAAGGAAATTAAGAAAAGGGATACGGTGGCTATGATGACCACTTTCTTCATACCTCATACCTCCTTCTTGAAGGAACAAGACCTATGATAAACAGCCTATCGGACTATTTCGATCTACTTTTCAAGACCTGTTTCACAACACCATTCCGCTACGATTTCACTCAGGCACAACAAGAAAGAAAAAGAAGATGACTCTAAACCCCCTCGCGCGTCTCGCCACCCCCTTTCTATTTCTTCAGCGTTCTTTTTCTAAATTTTCAATTTCATCCCGGTAAAGAGGGCCCAATGGTACCCAAATCACCGAAGGGTGTCAAGGACTTAGTTCTTGTGCCGAGCTCACCATGAGTCTTGAAATTTCCCTTGTATTTCCAAGATGTTTCACCGAATTGTGGTTCTGCACCCACCGGGCACTCTCCCGCGATAACCATCCGCTTGCACACGGCGTTCGGCGATTCAATGTAAGGCTGCCTGAATCGCCCGGCGAGAGACCGGTCCGACCGCCGTGATGGAAAGGTCCCGCACATCGAAGATCTCATAGGCTAATCGCCGGACCTGAGACTGTGAGACGCGGTCGATTTCAGCAAGAAATTCCTCCATGGAAAAGTGCCTGCCTAGATGCAGCTCCTCTTTCGCAAGCTTGTTCATGCGACTATGTGTGCCTTCCAGACTCAGCATGAGCGACCCTTTCATCTGATCCTTGGCTCGTTGCAGAACGGTTCGATTCAACCCGTTCCTCCGAAGTCGGAACAGCTCCTGACAGACCAGCTCCACCAGCCTTGAAACCTCGCGAGGTCGCGTTGCTGCGTAGATGGTTAAGGTCCCACTGTCGGAGAAGGAAGACAGGAAAGAGTAGATCGAGTAGGCAAGGCCACGCTTTTCACGAACCTCCTGAAAGAGCCGAGAGCTGACCCCGCCTCCAAGAACCGTATTGAGGGCATGAGCGGCATACCGATCCTTATGGTCGATGGCGAACCCCTGAAGGCCAAAACACAGGTGGGTTTGCTCAAGCTCCTTCTCACGAATCAGGAGGCCGCCATTCACTCGAGCCGGCCACCGTTGCGGCGCTCCAACTGCCTTGCTTCGCCGGAAGTGACCAAAATATTTCTCCAACAGCACGACCGAGGATTTCCAGTCGAAATTGCCAGCCACGGCCACCACGGTCTGACTCGTGGCGTAGTGTTTGTCGATGAAGTCCAAAAGGCTTTTCTGCTGAATGTGTTGAACGGTCGCTGGGTTCCCCAGAATAGGTTTCCCGAGTGGATGCTCGTGAAGCTGGTGCTGCATATGCAGGTCATGGAGGAGTTCTTCCGGATCGTCCTGGACCATCCGGATTTCCTCCAGGACAACTTGCTTTTCCTTTTTCACTTCCCTGGGGTCGAAGCGGGAGTGATGAAACAGATCAGCCAGCAAGGTCAGGGCGGGCTTAAGGTGCTGATCGAGCACCTTGACGTAGAACGTGGTGGTCTCACGGGTGGTAAATGCGTTAATCTCACCACCCAGCGCGTCGATTTCTCTGGAGATCTGGGCCGCCGACCGCCGCCTGGTCCCCTTGAAGAACATGTGCTCGAGGAAGTGGGAAGCCCCTTCCTCTCCGGGAAGTTCATCTCGCGATCCGACATTGACCCAAATCCCAATGGTGACCGACTTGGTAGCCGGCATTCGTTCGGCCACCACTCGCACGCCATTGCTGAGGACCGCTTTCCGGTACACCCTGGCTCAACCTGCAGCGGGTTCTTTGGCAGAAGGACCCGAAGGGGGCTCCATGGCTTCCTTGCGACTGAGACGAATTTTCCCCTGCCGGTCGATTTCCAAGACTTTCACCATGATTTGGTCACCTTCGGCAACCTCATCGGCGACGGATTTGACCCGATGGTGGGCCAACTGGGAGATATGCACCAGTCCATCGGTGCCGGGCAAGATTTCGACAAAGGCACCGAAATCCATAATTTTCCTGACCTTGCCCAAATAGGTTCTACCCACTTCAACTTCCTCGGTCAGACGCTGAATAGCCTCTTTCGCCTTTTCGAGAGACATTTCGTCGACCGCGGCAATCGTGACCTCGCCGGTGTCTTGCACGTTGATCTTGACTCCGCACTCCGCGATGATCCCCCGGATCGTCTTCCCTCCAGGACCAATGACATCCCGGATCTTGTCGGTTTTAATTTTCATGGTGAAAATGCGTGGGGCAAATGGGGAATAATTCTGCCTCGGGGATGGGAGAGCTTCCTTCATGCGATCGAGGATATACAGACGCCCTGTTCGTGCCTGCTCCAGCGCCTGCCGCATCAGGTCAGCCGTGATGCCCGCGATCTTGATGTCCATCTGCAGAGCCGTCACGCCGCGCGAAGTCCCCGTCACCTTGAAATCCATATCTCCCAGGTGGTCTTCGAGACCCAGGATGTCTGAGAGCACCAACACCCGGTCCCCTTCCTTAATCAGGCCCATGGCAATTCCGGCCACCGCGTCCTTGATCGGGACTCCGGCATCCATCATGGCCAATGCCCCGCCGCAAACCGTTGCCATGGACGAGGACCCGTTTGATTCCAGGATATCGGACACAATACGGAGGGTATAGGGAAACTCCTCCTTTGTCGGGATCACCGATTTGAGCGCACGCTCGGCCA
>JBFJQA010000181.1:0-6492 GCA_041616875.1 Nitrospiraceae bacterium
AATCGCCAGCCCTTCGGCAGCACAATTTGAATTTGATTTGTCCTACGATCCCCGGTGATGCATTGGCTAACGGGAAAATCATGCTGCGGGGAATTCTTCGATGCCTTTCGATTGGTCATCAGTTCACCTCTCCTTTTAAACACGCCGCTGTCAGCCACTTCATTCAGGCGGCCCAGACGCCTCAGGACTCAATGCTCTTGGTTAAGCCCACTATCCGGCCGAGTGTTAGGATCCCTCCCACCTTTATCGTTGTTCTTGTCATGGCAAGCTTCCTTTGTCCACCTTTGGATAGTTCAGTACACCCCAGGGATTAAGCGAAACCGCACCTGCTTGCGATACTGGGGATAGCCGTGCAGTTCATGCATCAGCGTCTCCTCCTCAACCCGGATGCGCAGCGCGAAAAGCAACATCAAGACCATCCCAGCGGCGAGGCCGAGGAGGGACCCGAGGAGCAGCGACCCAGCCAAGACCATCAACTCCATGGACATGTACATGGGGTGACGTATGACGCCGTACAGACCCGTCGAGACCACGCGCTGGCGTCGCTCGTGCTGCACGCGGACCACAGGAATCAGGAAGGTGTTCTCGTAGAAGACGCGGTACAGAAGGAGGACCGCGGCGAACATGCCGATACCCCCAATGACCTTCACGGACCACGGGAAGGCCGGGCTCCAGCCGTAGCGCACCGCGTCGAGCGGCATGACGATGAACCAAACCAAGAAGCACAGGGAGATCAGCAGTATCAGCACCTTGTCGGCCGTGGGCTGCCCCTCCTGGAAGGGCGGCCTGAACCGCTGGCGGAGCAGTTCGGGGTCGCGGTACAGCAGCATCACCAGGACTGCCAGGATCATGCCGTCCCACAGCAGCAGAAAGACCCACCCTTCGGTCCACCACCACGTACCTGCTACACCAAGCAGGAGAACCACCCAGCACGCCGCGTAGGCCACTGTGATAACCACGTACCCGAAGCCTCGGAGAAAGCTCATGCCGTTCCTTCTTCATGGGCACATGGCCATGTCTCGTTGATCTGGTTGTTCCCGAATGGTGCCCTCGCTACGGTGACCGGCGACACGATAGCCCGGTAAGCAGGAGAAGGCAAGGACGCGGCAAGCCGGAACATTCGGTGATCTAGTTCATAGCCGCTTTCCGAACCTGGGCGTACACTGACCACACACGAGGAGGTAGTATCATGCAACGACGACAACCGACTCTCGCTGGTCCGCACCTGTTCACACTCCTGCTCTCCAACCTCGCAAGGGCAGAGCGCTAACCCAGGCGGAACGGCTTTGAGACAGATGGCTCCGCATCAACGAAGGCGGAGCCATTGACTCAGGATGCCGACGCTGCCGCGCAGAGTACACTGGGGCGTACATACAGGAGAAGGGCGGACCAGGGCCGTGCGAAATGTATGACAAGCGTTACGGGGTGCCGCCAGCCCACCAATCTGCGTCGCGTGAGCCAGTGACACTGCGACTGCGCCTCAATCTCCACCGGGGCCATGTATTCTCCAGGGTGTTTTGAACGGGGAAGCGAGCTGGATGAGTCCCGTTCTTGACCCTACCCGACGGAGGGTTCTACGCGGGGAAGTGCTGATGTGGGATCGACCGCCCCACCATCGTGAGCTACGTCGCGGGGGTCTCTCGGCTCCGTTTCGGATAGATTCAGCGGGTCATGGGTGGACCGTTATGCAGGGAAGCAGATGTGCGTTTCAAGGCTGGTGTGGCTCGTTCATCGAGCTGAGCGGAAATAATTTCATGGGGTGAGAGAGAAGATAATCCAGTTTTTCGTTTCGAGCCTAGGGGGTCGGTCTCTTCCGGCGTTCACACCACCGCTGGGGCTGTAAGGCGGTCGACAGCATCGCCAGCCCGCAAATCATGGAAAGAAACGCCATAATCACCACGAGCATGAACCAACCCTTGAGGTATGTCATTGAAAGGGTTTCCATGGCTATGCCTCCCCTCAATTGGACTACTTTTTAGAAGTCCCCTTCCGCGCCCGCACCGAGCCAACGATCCTGCGAGTTTGTTTTAGGCAACCGCTGACCCTCCGTGGAGTGGCGTGGTATGCCGGCTTACCTGGCCAATCATTTGAGGAGGCCATGGTCTCCGGAGTCCTGGATATCTGTCGGATGTGGTGCATCATTCTCACGCTCACGGTTTGTGTCATCAGGGCTGCTTTAACAATTACCTCATACTAGACAGATGGTCTATGCAGCTTAGGGAGGGGGGAGAGTGGCCCTTTTGAGGGAGGACTCGTAACTTCTTCGATTTTTCTATGTCCCCCACAGAATTCGCGGTAGCATCATGTCAATGAATGTCTTAGCAAGCTCAGCTTCCTTGCCTAGGTCTTTTTGGGTTGTTGGTAACAGGCTTTAGCCGTTTGGTGCTCGCTGATGTGTATGGGTCCAGGGAGGCAGCAGGCCACCCCTCCTGTGAGGCGAAGGGCAGTGCGTGACAACTCCCACTGCCCTTCGCGCCTCCCGATTTTTCCTAAGTCCTGACCGAGACCTCAAGTGGGGCACGTCGTTTCCTCGGTACGAGGGGGTGATGTCTCGGATCCTGATCATCGAGGACCACCCGCAGGTTTCCAATGTGCTGCGCAGGATCCTTGAAGCTGTTGGTTATGAAGTTGGTGAGGCGAGCAGCGGCTGGGATGGACTTCAGCAGCTACGGGAATGCCCGGCTGATCTTGTCATCACAGACCTCCTGGTGCCATTGCACGATGGCCTCGACACGATTCTGCAGATGACTCGTGAGTTCCCGAAGGTGAAGATTATTGCCGTCACTGGGGCGAGCTGGGATTTCAACGTTCTTGATGTCGCGAAAGCGCTTGGGGCAAGTCACGCATTTGCCAAGCCGTTCGAGGCTGATGCGCTGATCGATGCCGTCCATGAGGAACTTGATGATCCTTCGTGTTGAGCCGGGGGAAGCGGGGGACTTAGCCAAAAACGGGAAATTCACAAAATTTGGTGTTTCGTGCTCGTTTTCGATATGTTTCCCGGGCATCTTTCTCGCAAGACACTGAAAAGTAAGAGAAGTCTTTGAGGCATGACGGTTGCTAACACAACAGTAGGGATTGTGTAACCCTTAACACTGCTGAGGTTAATACTATGGCGAGCGTTCTGGTCATTGACGATGATCTGCAAGTTCGAACCTTTATGGCGCGAGGCCTTAAACATGCAGGCTACCAAGTGGTCGAAGCCTCCGGGGCCTGGGAAGGTCTGCGATCGTATCGAGGCGCGCCGACTGACCTGGTGATCACCGATATTCTCATGCCTGAGCACGACGGACTTGAGGCAATCTTTGTGCTCCGACGTGAATATCCCGGGGCCAAGATCATGGCTGTGACAGGTGGGAGTGGTGACACCAACTTTCTCGATGTGGCGAAGCTTCTTGGAGCAAACAGGACGTTGGTGAAGCCGTTTGAATTGGATGCCTTAGTGGAAGCAGTGGAGGCAGAATTGCACGCTGCCTGCTAAGGCCACGTGGGAAAAACTGGTTCTGGTGGTAACAAGGCCTGCTCCAAGAGCCTCCGGTGTCTGATGGAAGGGGGTGTGGGGCGCGAAGATCTCCCCTGTTCTGAATCCGCTACTGTGTGACTTTCCTCTCCAGGAAGTTAAGATATTCGCGTAGCCGTCTCTGCTGCTCGATCCCGATGCGAATGAATTCCAGCCCAAACACCTGACCGTCTGCCCACCGAATAGCGGCCAATTCCACCTTCATTGGCTTGTCCTCGTGAGGGAGGTGCAGCAGCACGTGTACGTACGAACGTCCCATTACCTTTTTGGCAGTTCGAACGCCACAGCCGGATGTGGTGAGATTGATGACGACACCGTCACCGTCAATGAGATCTCCTGAAAACGAGACGGGGAAGCGAACCGGTTGGCGCTGTACATGCCGATGTTCCATTGGGCCTCACCTTTTGAATGTGGACAACATTGTGACGTTCATGATGGAGCTATTGCGGTTCCGTCTTGAACCAGCACCCTGCTTTTTCTTCTCCGTTGAGGAAATTTGCATTTGCCATGTTCTCCGGCTACTACCAATTCCCTGCAAGGGAGCCAACTGTATTGGCCGGTTTTCCCTGGTGCATTTCCTATGCCCTCTCTAAGTCCTTGATACTTGGAACGGGACATTTTTTGCTCTAGCCTTCGCTGGCAGGTTTTGTACGAACCAGGGGGGTGGTGCCGTTGGCAACATGATGAAGGGTCATCCTGTCGTACCCATTTCAATGAGTGAGGACGAAGGTGCTTTGGAACGCCTCTACGACCCTGGATTGTTGCCGAGGAAAAGCGTTGATGCGCGTCGCTCAGATGAGGAGTGTTTATACGTATAATCGGTGAGGCGTCCGAGGCAGGTACCCCTGAAACTCATGGTGGACGTACTGGTTCTCAAGGGCATGAGCCCTTGAGTCAGGCAGAGCTGGAGATCGGGACAAATCCCTCCTAGCCCTTGAGCGCTTGCTCTCTTGGAAGAGCGCCGTTACCCAAGGCGTATCTGAGGCTCAGTTTGGTGCGATCGTGTGGGACCGTTGGCTTGCCTTGGAAGACCTACCCAAGCTTCTGGATTTCGCCGCCTTGAATTGTCTTGGCACAGCGTCGGTTGTTATTTCTTGTGTCCTTTTTCTGTTTGTTCTTGAAGGACTTTCTGATTCCGGGGCTGCATACGGGCTGTACCGCGTCTGGGTCCGCCGGCGAGGTTGCGCTTGGGTTTCTGAAAGTCTCTGTTTGGACCGCTCCCTGCTGGCTGCATTCGGAGGAGTCGCGATCCCGTTGTTTTTGGCTTTATTGGGGTGCTTGGCTGAGTGGTCACGCGTCAGGTAACTGAACGATTGTGCCTGCCGGGAGTCAGCTTGCGGCAATAGTGGAATTGCCTTAGCCACGCGGGTCAGGACGTCCCTGCGAGGGGGTGGTGACAGGAATCCTAGGGAGTTGCCTTTGTTTGGGGCTTCAAGTTGCATACGCTGTTGGCCCCCGTGCTCGTACCGGAAGAAACCGGACCAATAGGCCTGACACCACGCACAGTAACAGCTGCCGTGGTGCGGATATCCCCTGGTGCCATGCTTCGCATCACCATAACCACGTCGCGTCCAATAGATCCGCCTCTCATCCTGCTGTACGCGCCACCAGGCTCGAAGCTCTTCTTCTTTGGTTGTGATTAAGTAGGCATACGCTCGCCTGGTCCAGGACCAAATCGCTGCCGAAACTTGTTGGCTCTGACGACCCCACGTCTGAAGTCGCGGATACCACTGTGACTTAATTGATCGTTCCCAGTTCTCGATGAATACGTGTGTCATGGAACCTCCCTCGCTGGCCTCAACCCTATGATGGTCTTTTACTGAGATCTCAGGGAGTGATGCCATTCTGCGGAGGGGTGGGGTTGCCCCACCTAAGAGGAGGACCGGCGGGAACCTCGCGCCTTCTCAGGGCCGCCAGTCGCTGCTGTTGCGGATCAGTTGAGCATAAAAGGCTATGACTTCACGATAATTCTCACTGGAGAGGCGCTCATCCGTCCCGTGGATTCGTGCTGCATCCTCCATGGTCAACCGGATTGGCATAAAGCGATAGATGGTATCACCCAAGTCCGCGTAATGGCGTGAGTCAGTGGCCCCCAGCACTAAGCCTGGCACCACGTGCGTGTCCGGAAATTGCTGGGCGATAGTCCGACGCAGGAGGAGAAAGACCGGTGAGTCCGAGCTCGAAATCGGAGAAGGCTCACTCCTCACGCCCTCCATCGGCCGAATCCTAATCCGAGCATCGGCAACAGTGCGGCGGACGTAGGCAAGGGCATCATCCAGGCGTTCCGATGGATGGATTCGGATGTTCAAGACGGCGCGGGCCCGAGAGGGGAGCACATTTTCTTTCACGCCCGCTTCCATGATCGTAGGGGCCACAGTCGTCCGAATTAAGGCTCTCGTCGCAGGCTTTTGCTCTAAAAGTGTGGTGATCATTCCCCCAAACAGCCAGAGGTTGGAGAGTGCGACGCGCTGGAAAAACGGCGCTGTTGGGGCGAGGGCTTCCAGCATGGAACGAGCCGGGCCGTCGAGATGGTGCGGCATTGGATGTGTTTCCAACGAGTCGACGGCAGACGCCAATAGTCCAATCGCGGTCTTCTCAGGAGGCATGGAGGAATGACCGCCCTCGGTTTCGGCGATCAATTCCACATTCAGATACCCCTTTTCGGACGTGCCGACGAAGGCAATGGGTGTGTCAATGCCAGGAATGGCTCCATCCACGATCGCGAGGCCTTCATCCAGAACGAGGGCAGGCCGTATTCCCCTCAATCGTAATCGCGCGGCAATCTGTCTCGCCCCGGCTTCGCCCCCGATCTCTTCATCGTGGCCAAAGGCTAGTATGATGGTTCGGTGGGGTACGAAGCCGTCCTCTAGGAGCATCTCTGTCGCCTCGAGGACCCCAAGGACAGCGACTTTCATGTCCATCGCACCACGGCCCCAGATATAGCCACCTGAAATCACTCCCGAAAAAGGCGGATG
>JBFJQA010000182.1:0-6441 GCA_041616875.1 Nitrospiraceae bacterium
CTAACCCTCATCCGATAAGAATAAGGTACAGACGAACAGGGTATCGGATGGATGGTCACGGTCCACTCGGCTAGTGAACGGTCAACCGAGAACGTAAACTCTGTTGTGCGAACCATGCAATGGGAGGTGATTCCATGAGCCACGCACTGAGCACCCAAGCGACTCTCCAGATTTCCTTTCAAGAAGGCTTTTCCAAGGATGAGGTCCATATTCTGCTGAATGGATCGGAATCGTGCCGCATGGCCGAGGTCAGCACCCAATCCCCACGGAGGACGGCGATCCTGGGCCTGAGCGACATCCCTGGACCAGTGCATATGGAAATCCGTCTTCCATTCCGGAATGTCTCAAAGAGTGTCCAGGTGCAGGATCCGCGGCACCTGTTGCTCGATGTGTCTCTCTCGCCGGAGAGCGAAATCTGTTACACATTCCTAAGACACATCAATTAAGGCAGTGTACTTTTTCTACAATTCGCTCCAAGTGTGGCCAGCCTCTGAGCACTCCAGGCGAGGTCGTCGACGTTGACGAGTTGTTTGGGGTCGAGGGAGTCGGTTTATCGGGTCACCCCGGGCTCAGCATGCTCCTGAAAGAAGCCAGGCCACAGCACAGTGCCCTTCGCGATAGACCTGTAAAAATTCTCCGGTTCCCGGTCCCACATTCGCTGCATGTTGCGAGCATCGCCGCCAGGTCCGAGTACAGCTCATCAGCTTCATCATCAGGGCGGTCATCTTGTCCTGGCTCATCGTGCCTAAAGCCACCCAAACGCCGAGCGAGTGCCTCGGCCACTTGCAGGTAGGCTTCGACGGTGGAACTCGGCGGGTTCGCGGCGTCCACTTCCCCTCGTTGAACGCAGTGCTGCCAGGATTCTTGGAGGTCGCGGGGCCAGGAGGGAGTGTGCGTGGGGTTGGACATCGTGTGGCAAGCCAAGCCTAGGCTCCCCATGGCAAGGTGTCAAGGGTGGGGTTGGTCAGGTATTCCTTGTGGGGTTTAATCAAAAAACCGTGAGCTACGAGGGGGGGGTTGAGCAAAAAGAGGCATTCTTGTAGCTATCCCAATATGCAATCCGATGAAGGGCACACCCCCCACCGGGGTAAGCCGGGGCATGGAGCCCACGAATGTGCGTGAACCTGCAAATAAATGGATGTTTTTCGACTAGACGTCAAAAGGTAAGGTTAGGTATGGGCTGACGATGTTAACCAGAAAAAGGTGAGCCATGTGAGGGTTTTTGAGGAATGAAATGCTTTTCTAAAGACCTTCGAATCACCAACGATATCGGCGCACCACGCGCGAAAATACTAAAAATGAATGCGATGCTGGCAAGCTCGTATATCATGTGATTGCAGCCAGCAGCCAGAGGGTGTTCCGCCAACGTGATAACAGAGTAAGCCTCTTGGGTCTGGGTTTGACGTGAAGACACAAATAGGTGATGTGTGTCAACAAGGGTGAGAAGCGATGAAGAAACCGTATAGAAGACGTCTCATCGTTGATAAGTTTAATCGCTTTACGACGCTTAACTTAAACTATCTTTTGTTCGTCTTGCTGATCTTCGGTGTGGCCCTGTTTGCCCCCTTGATCATCCAAATGGAATTTGGGGCGTACTCACAGTTTGAGCGGGAACAAGCGGCAAGCCAACTTGTTTTCCTCCATCGGCTCGTCTGGCCGCCAATTCTCATTACCTTACTGCTCCTGTTCCTTGGGTCATTGCTCTTTACGCACAGAATTGCTGGGCCGCTGTATCGGCTACGGTGTGTCTTAAAGCAGATTGGTGAAGGAGACCTCTCTGCTCGCGCAACGCTCCGAAAACATGATTATCTTCACTCAGAAGCCAAAGTCGTCAACGAAATGATCGACTCCTTGCGTGGGAAAGTGAGAGATGTCGAAGCCGAGTATAGGCAAGTAGAAGAGGCGCTGAGAGAGCTGACCGGAGCGATCGACACGAGTCCGGGCAAAGCATACATGCCGTGCCTAGAGCGGCTTGAGGCATACATGCAGCGGCTGAGGGCGACGCTGGATCAGTTCAAAACAGGTTCTTGAGGGGTATGGAAGCTGGCGCCTCACACATCTGCGCAGGAGTGATGTCACCACCGCCCAACCAGAGGTCTCGCGGTGGGTTCACGCTAGTTGAACTGCTGATAACCATAGCCCTGCTCGGCATTCTCGCTGGGCTGGCCCTCCCCATGTATTTTACTTACATTGAAAAAGCCAAACGTGCCAGAGCGATTGTCGAGATCCGTGCGGTGGCGCGTGCAATCGACGAGTATGTGCGTGCTACGGGAGCCCTGCCCAACTCCTTGCCGGAGGCAGGGGTGCCGAGTAATTTACCCGACCCCTGGGGGAATCCTTACCAGTATGAGAGATGGCCCGATAGTCCTGGCGGCTCGGGTGATCCTGGTGGGAAAGGCAAAGGTGGAGGAAAAGATGACGGGGCCCCGCCTGGGCAGCAGAGGAAGCACAAGGGCAATGCTCTGAATACGGACTATGATCTGTACAGTATGGGCCCGGACGGGAAGAGCGTTGCTCCCGTGACGGGCAAGCCGAGCCGTGATGATATCGTTCGTGCAGATGACGGGAATTATGTCGGTACCTCTGAGGGTTACATTATGATCCTGCTCCCCTCAAAGTTGAGTCCACCCATAAGACATGGTCCAATAGCGGACCAATGAGGAGGACATGGTAGACGACACCGCTGATTGCATCCAACGGTGGACGGCCAACCGCCGTGTTGCGTTAGTCGTGAGTATTCTGAAAGGTGAGACACCGGTCGCGGACGCGGCTACTGCCAGCCTTATGAAAGAATTCTATCTCGCCATGAAACCCAAACTCAAAGAATTCCGGAGGGCCCTTCGTCGAGCTAAATTGAGACTTCTGGACAACGAGAGGTAGAAGCACCCGTATTATTATTGTGCTCCCTTTAGACTGTTATGGTGGTGTGAATTAACGATAGCTCTTCCCAGCACGAAGCCAACCCAGACCGTCCCCGCAGTGGCATAAGTAAATCAATGGGACTCGAGAATGCACAGGAACCTGCAAACAAACGGATACGCCTCAGGAGGCATTTGGTATGGCCTGGAGGTTTTAATTCAAAAAACGTGCGCTAGGAGGGGGTTTTTGAGGAAAGAAAGGCGGTCCTGAGGTCATGATAACAGCTCCAAAAAATTCACTGAACTGTAAGGAATCGATCGGGAGTCCGAACAAATAAGCAGGCACGGCACAAACGCAACTGTGGATCCAAATGACACGTCAATTCCGAGTCAGCCACGATTATCCACCACCTCACCAATGCTTTTCTTAAGAGGGAAATTATGAACCTACTACAACGAAGAACATCAATCCTCGTGCTCGGTCCTATCGTTGGTTTCGTTGCCGCTCAGTCCGTGTGGGGAGGCATGATGGGGAAAAAGGGCGATGGATATTTTTCAGGAATTGGCAGTCACCATGCTTCAGGCCATGCCGTAATTGAAACGAATGCAAAAGGACATGCGGTGCTGACCATCCACAAGGCATCAATCGACAAAGTCCCCGATGGCCGGGTGTATTTGGCGAAGGAATTCGATTATCGCAACGGTGTGGAAGTGGGAAAGCTCACAACGTTTACGGGGGATTTGCATTTTGCTATACCCGCTTCCGTCAATGTGGCGGACTACAACACTGTGGTGGTGTGGTGCAAACAATTCGATGTTGGGATCGGCCAGGCTCGGTTAGAACCATCAGACCATAAGGCCATGTCCGACTCTATGCGGATGCAGCACAACTGAATCCTGGATTAAAGGAAGGATAGGATCATGCCCAACGGTAAACAATCTAGAGGTGCGGTGAGAGTGACCCGTCAGACATTGTCTTTTATTGTCATTGCGACGGTAGCCGTGCTGGGGGGCGCTCCGTGGGGACATAATCCCGTCCAAGCCTTTCTAGGAAGAAAAGCACCCGAAGTAACCAGTCAGGTGTGGATCAATTCCGATCCCTTGAGCCTGCAGGGATTGAAAGGTAAAGTGGCTCTGGTCGAGTTCTGGACGTTCGGCTGTTTTAACTGCCGCAATGTTGAACCCAAAGTGAAAGAATGGCATCAGCGGTATGCCGACAAGGGATTGGTCGTAATCGGCATTCATTCCCCGGAATTCTCCTACGAGAAAAACGTCGCTGCGGTGAGAGAATATGTGAGGACAAATGGCATTCATTATCCCGTGGCCATCGATAACGAATTCGTGAATTGGGATCGGTATGGCAATCGATATTGGCCTTGTATGTATCTCATTGACAAACAAGGAGTGATTCGGTACCTCCGTGCCGGGGAAGGTGGGTATGGACAAACCGAGCAGGTGATCCAAAATTTGTTGGCGGAGCAACCGTGATGCCACGAGTACCATCATTTATCACTCAACGCCATGAATCCTGTGACCTTTTTCATCCCGCTCTCCTTGAAAGCAAGTTCACTGCGTTGCTTCGTATGTCGCCACGAGGCCAGGTTTGGTTCGAGGGAGCCTAAACAGTCAGCGGGGCAGTGTCAAAGGTAGAGGCTCTGGGCACACCCCCCATGGGCTTGGGCATTTGCATGGGACCCAGGGATGCACCGGAACCTGAAAACAAACGGTGGTGTTCAAAACGCAGGGTTTGGTGTGCAACGGCAGTCTTAATAAAAAACGTGAGCTAGCACGAGGTTTGTTAGCAAAAATAAAAGGCTACCGGGGAGATTTGACGATCCTGCCTCCAGCGCTACACTTGGTCCATTGGGGAGTTTCACCTGGAGGCCACCGATGCACAGGTCTGTAATACGGGTGCTTTTCTACGTCATGATGGTGCTCGTTGTCGGCGGCTGTTACTTCGATGTTTCCACCGATTCAAACAAGACCACCGGCACCCGTACCGCGGAGGAGCTTGCGGGGCTCATTGTGCTGCAATTCGCTCTGAAAGTTGATGGTGTCACGGCAGACGTTGAGTGCCCGACTGGACTCAACGGCCAGGCAGGCCGGCAGCTCACGTGTACCGGTACCACGTCCGACGGGTATACCCTCGAAATTGCAGTGGTTGAGCGCGGAAAAGGAGCGTTTCGCTGGGACGTTGTTGAAAGTGTTCCGGTGACGATGGCCAAGAAGAAGGCCGTTCACGCTCTTCCGGAAGCGGGCACCAAAATCACCACGGAGGACGCGACATATGTTGATCAGAAGACCGGCCAACGTTGTGTGAGACATGAATCTGGATATATCTGTATTGAAGACTGATGGTACTGCCTCATTCTTTCACGAGTACGGGGTATGGGAATGGAGCAGAGGTCGTCTTGGGGAACTGCGGGCACGTGTCAGTGTGTTGGCACTGGGGCGAATCCGGCCAAATTAAGGATGGGGGCTGGTCGGGGATTACCTTTGGTAGTTTATTCAAAAAAAACGTGAGCTAGGAGGGGGTTTTTGAAGAAAGAAAGGCAATCTGGTGGTTATCAGCAGAAGCCAGTCCGATGAAGGCACACCTACTAACACAAGAGCCCCACACAAAGAGGTGTGAGGCTCTGTTGAGCAATGAATGAGGGATGTGCTGTTATGAGGCCATGTTTTTTCGCGAGTGCTTCCACCGCCAGCCCAATAGCCCCCTGACAATGTAGAAGGTCCTTTGTTCGGGGCCTGCGAGCTGCCCAGAAAAGACTCCCGACCCCTCCTTACGTTTGGAATTACATAGCCTCTCAAATGGTCACGCCCTCACGATCTGAAACTTTCGTTCACAAACGTGAACTGTGCGATTCACCGCATTGTAGTTTCTGAGGGGCGTCAACGCATGCATCACAGGCTAGGCCGTCTGTGAAGAGGTGGCAAGGGTGGGAGTGGCTAGGAGCAAACAAAATCGCTGCCCCGATGTTGACCAGAATTGGAGACAAGAGTATTGTGCCACCTCTTACTCCAGCGATCATGAAGTCTCACATCAACAAGGGAGGCTACCATGCTGCGCTTCGTTTTCTCCGGAGTCATAGTTGGGCTGCTCCTGCCGATGACGGCTCTCGCAGATTCCGCGCTGATCAAGAGCGCAGAGAGTGCGGCACCGCCTTCGATCTCCCAGAACGCGACCATCAAGGATTGGAACATGACGGTGCTACGAAAAGGCACCAACGGATGGACATGCCTGCCTGACCACCCAGACACCCCAGGCCCAGGCACGGATCCATGGTGTGTGAATGAGCCGTGGCTCAACTTCATAGACGCGCTGGTGAATAAGAAAGAGCCGACCTACACCAAGGTTGAGGTCGGCATCGCCTACATGCTCCAGGGCCACGCACCGGCGAGCAACACCGATCCGTACGCAACGGAGCAGAAACCAGGGGATGACTGGGTGGCAGACCTAGGCCCCCATCTCATGATTTTGGTTCCAGATCGGACAATGCTGGAGAACATACCGACCAATTCACAGAATGGAGGGCCGTGGATCATGTGGCCCGACACGCCGTACGCGCACCTCATGATCCAG
>JBFJQA010000183.1:0-6427 GCA_041616875.1 Nitrospiraceae bacterium
ACCGGGCCCAGGCCTTCCGCAAGGCCAAAGACATCTTAAGGGGCATGACAGTTGAAAACTCGCAGAATGTCGGGGCGTAGCGCAGCCCGGTAGCGCGCCTGCTTTGGGAGCAGGATGTCGGAGGTTCAAATCCTCTCGCCCCGACCACAAATGCCATTGACTCCCGAAGAGGATTTGAAGCCGGTGAGCGCCGACCGAATAGGGAGGATGAGGCCAATTTCAGCCCGTCAGCGAGCCGGCCGGGTCGAAGGGCAGGCGGCCTGCCCCTGAAGACCAAATCCTCTCGCCCCGACCACCCCTCGCTTGCGCTACGATGGGCACTGTGATCATTCCTCGCCCATCGAGAAAACACCTCCAGTGGTTTTTCACTTTCCCAATTTCAGCCCGTCAGCGAGCCGGCCGGGTCGAAGGGCAGGCGGCCTGCCCCTGAAGACCAAATCCTCTCGCCCCGACCACCCCTCGCCTGCGCTACGACGCGCCATAAGATTGATCTTGGCGCGTCGAGAAAACACCTCGTTTCTTAGTGCCTTCCGAAATCAAACAAGGACCATAGGCTTTCCTCCCGAAGCTCTATGTGACTCTTCGCTTCTCCAGGTTTGAGTTCTGGTTTTTGTGAAGACTCAGAGGAACATGTGGAGTAGGGTCGCGCGACAGGCTGTCCTCGTCGCTATCCTTGGTGTCGCGCTTGGGGTAGGATGGTTCCTGATGATCCAGATGCCTGGCGAAAGCTTTCGTGGTCCACTTCCCCCGGTGACTGATGAGCTTCGCGCTCTCGAGGACGAACTCCGCTTATACGTGCACACGCTCGCCGGCTTGATAGGGGAGCGCAATGTAATCCGCTACAACCAGCTTGACAGAACGGCTGCGTATATTCGAGGGACGCTTTCGAAGTCAGGCTATGAGGTCCGGGGGCACACGTACGAGGTCTCGGGACAGGTCTGCGAAAACGTGGAGGCGGAGGTCCGTGGCGCAGAGAGGCCGAACGAAATTGTGTTGATTGGCGCGCACTATGACTCGGTCCGAGGCAGTCCTGGGGCCAACGATAACGCAACGGGTGTGGCGGCGATGCTCGCCTTGGCGCGTGCCTTTGCCCGGACCCCGTCGCCACGCACGCTGAGGTTTGTGGCGTTTACGAACGAAGAGCCGCCATTCTTTCAGACGCGACACATGGGAAGTCGGATGTACGCCAAGCGGAGCCGACAGCGTGGGGAGCACATCACTTTGATGTTGAGCCTAGAGACGATCGGATATTACTCCGATGAGTCAGGAAGCCAACGCTACCTGTTTCCACTCCATTTCTTTTATCCATCCACGGGGAATTTTATTGCGTTCGTCAGCAACGTGAAGAACGGGCCGTTGGTGCGGCAGCTGGTTGGCGCTTTTCGGCGGCACGCCTCGTTTCCGTCCGAGGGAGCCGCACTGTGGGGATGGCTTCCTGGCGTTGGGTGGTCAGATCACTGGGCGTTCTGGAAGGAAGGATTCCCCGCCGTCATGGTGACGGATACGGCGCTGTTTCGCTATCGCCAGTATCACAGTGCCAACGATACTCCGGATATTATCCACTATGGGCATTTCGCACGTGTGGTCTCCGGTCTACAACGGGTCATCGCCGAGTTTGCACACTCGCCCGAGGCAGGAAGTTCTTTGTAACCACCTCACTGCTCCCCTTTTCACAAATGTTGCCGGGCGCTCTCCTTCTTGGTTTTGCTGCTAGCCGTTGGATTTCCTTCAGGAGGAATCCACCGATCTTGGTAGGGCAGGGGCATCGGGGTACTCTTGACCCATCCCACTACGAATCTTGCGGGGCCAAATCCTCTCGCCCCGACCACCCCCCTAAGCTTGCTCTACAACGTGCCCCGAAAATGGATCTTGGCACGTCGAGAAAACTCCGTTAGACATTTCCTCTCTTACCCGACGCTTGCGCTAAGATGAGCATCCCTCACCACTCATTTCTTTTCCTCCCGCGGGTCGATGGTGTCGGGGAGGCAGTACAAACGAACATATGTGGTCCAAAGATTTTTCTCGTCACCCCTGGCGGCGTGAACGATCACGAAGCTGTTGAACTGGTCCTCTAATAACTCTTTGAGCTCCGTGGTGAGCGCGAGCGTGCCCCGTTTCACTTTGTACTGGTTCTGCCGGACCTTCCAAATTTTCTCTTTTTTTTCCTCACAACCCTGCAGGCTATCAAAAGCTTGTCTCGCCTCCCAGGGGGCAGGGTCAAACACAAACGGGGATTCCCCGACCCCATAGCTTTCGGTATAAATCCATAATCCCCATCCGGACTGTGCCGCCGCCGTCGAAGCACATCCCGCGATCAGGAGGATCGTCATCACAATCTGGTTCCAACGCATCGCGCTTTGTGTTCTCTGGCTTCTGCCGTTCACCGTTTTGGTTTCCATTCGCGGGCGAGCCGCTGCGCTTCGGCTAGTTGGGCGGGAGTCATCTCTTGGGCAAGTTCGTCCCTCAACACCGTCGCGTTTTTTAAGCCTTGCGCCCCGGCGAGGTTGAACCAGAGATGAGCTTGGACCTTGTCCTGCGGCACACCGTGACCGTCCATATACATGACCCCTAACTTTGCCTGCGAAAGGGCGTACCCCTGATCGGCGGCCAAGTGAAACCAGCGCACGGCCTCGGCCTCATCCTGGACTACCCCTCGGCCCTGGTCATACAGGTATCCCAAGTTGTGTTGCGCGGCGGAATGGCCCTGGTCAGCCGCGCGGCGAAACCAGCGGGCGGCCTCCTCATAGTCCTGCGGCACCCCTCGACCGTGGTCGTACCGGACTCCCAAATTGAATTGGGCTGAGGCGTGGCCTTCCTCAGCGGCCCGACGATACCAGCGGACTGCTTCATGATCGTCCCGCTGCACGCCATGACCCAGCGCGTACATGACGCCGAGGCCGAACTGGGCCGAGGCGTTTCCCTGTTCAGCGAGTGGCCGCCATTCCTGGAGTTTTGGGTTCAACGTCCTGGTCACTTGTCGCAACACTGTCGCGTCGGCTTCCAGGGCTTCGAGGTGTTGCCGCTCCACGCGCTCATGGCTGACGAGCCGGTGGGATAACGACTTTATCCGGTGCTTGGCTTTCCGGAGTCTCAACAACAGGTATGCCAGGAGAACCAGGAGAAAGAAGATCGCGACGCTGAGCAACCAAGGCAATGTCAGCATGTGGCGTTTCCCGCTATCCAGTCGCTCCTGCACCGACACTGTCAACACCGTCACGATTCGTCTGGCTGTGTTTTGGCGTCTTCTCTCGTGCCCGGATCAACCCTCCTCGTAATCCAGTGGAGTGAGGTGGGGGTCGTTACGCAGCGTGCTAAGGTGTTCGTCCGAGCATGCGTGGTGGCACTATGACCTCAGGCCCTAATCATGTCAACACGCGACCCCGTGTTGCGTGGCCCGGCGGCTGCCGTGTTGACCGAGACACAAGCGTTGGCTTCAACCTCAACAGGATTGTAAAGGGGCAAGGCCTGCTATGCCCTGTCGTCGAATGGATTATACAATCCTGTCTGTAACGCGATGGCCATACCCAGCGCATATGTGGCCTGTTTGAACAGCGGCCAGTTTCCCGATTGAAATGCTGCATCACACAAGCTGACGGTCCCTTCAAGGGATGGTCGTGATGAGTGGTCAGTGGGTATCAATGCCAGGAGCTTTGCAAGTTTGTCCCAACTCTCCGCCCAGGTTGGTCTGGGGGGGTGGCAATACGCGCAGAGGACCGTATCCAAGAGGAACAGTTCCTGGCCCTCGGACAGGTACCAGCGGGTTCGCCCACATGTTGGGCAAGCGGGCGAACTTTCCATAATCGCCTGTTCGGAAATGGAAAGTGACATGCCGTCTATCCAGACATAGTATCGACACTCGGTGCTGGATGCGGCCCGTCTCCTCCTGGCCTGAACGACTGCGAGCTTTGGTCCGACGTCTGTCTTGACGAGAACGATTGATCCCGTTGGGTGGATGACCATGACGACCTGTTTGTACCCAGCTCCAGCTCCGCAGGATGCCGCGAAGGTGGATCTCCCTTCCTAACCTTTCCGTAGCGGCGAACAAGAGGAGGCTCCGGCGTGTTCTGCCCAAGTGAAGGGAGTGTCCCACGGCTGCACAGTTGCGGGCTCCACGCGGCTGTATCTTGCCCTTTTGGGTGTGACCCTGTATGCCCAACAAGAGTGGGGGGTATTGGTCCTCTGGAGGGGGTGTGACACGTAACGGAAGAACTTTCTTGTCTTACCAGGAAGGCTGGAGTCTGAAGCCACGAGGCTTCCCAGAGGGGCACAATGAATGGATGGGGGACACGTCCCTGTGAGGGGTTAGGCTTCGCGCACCCAGCTTCCTCTGGTTCGGAAGGTGCCCGTTCAGCTGATGGAGAGGGCATCCGTCTGCTAGGTCGATCGTTCCATCTTCTACAGCTTTCTACGTAAATATTGGGAAACACCTCAAATCACTGTCCAGATCTGATTGATCCTGCGAATGAATGACTGTTTGAGGAAGTGTAAATCGCTGCCTTGATGGGCAGAGGCTGCATGATGGCTGGTGTGAATCGCCGGCCTGGTGCCCTGAAGCGACCTGAGGTATGATGCGTCCGAGAAAGGGGAAATCTACAACCCCCGGGTTTTCCACCTAGAGCGTAAGACCCGACACGATGTGGGCACGACTCATCCTGCCAGTTCTTCTTGCACTCAGCGCCGCTCCGGCGTGGGCGGATTTCCAGGCCGGATTTGATGCTTATGAGAAGGGCGACTACGCCACAGCGCTGAAAGAATTACACCCGCTGGCTGAGGATGGAAACGCCCAAGCCCAGCTCATCCTTGGCAACATCTACGCTACTGGGCAAGGGCTAGGACATATGTACGCCATTGGCCAGGGGGTCACGCAGGATTTCGGAGAGGCGACACGGTGGTATCGCCGCGCGGCCGAACAGGGCATGCCTGAGGCTCAACACTTGTTAGCTCTCATGTACGTTCTCGGAAAGGGGGTCCCTCAGGATTACGTGAAAGCCCACCTGTGGTTCACCCTGGCAGCGGATCAGGGAGTGTTCGGGTCGGCCGAACAGAGGGACCAACTTGTGGCCAAGATGACCCCAGCGCAACTCGTCGAGGCACAACGGCTGGCGCGGGAATGGAAGCCGAAGAAGTAAACTCAGAATAGTGAGAGTTGGTGCAGTTTGCCCACAATTCGATCGACTCACCTTGACTCCGCTTGCGCAACTCGTTAATTTTCCAGCGAGCGCCCGTAGCTCAGGTGGATAGAGCATCGGCCTTCTAAGCCGAGGGTCGCAGGTTCGAATCCTGCCGGGCGCACCAATCATTTCGAGCACTTACGTAGGTGTCGCTCCTGTGCATCTCACCGATTACGCTAAAGTTCTGCTAACGCCTTCCGGAAGCTGGTCGAGCACTTCGGCACCTCCGCGGAAACTATAGGGATAAATGTGGTCCACGACCAGTGACAGCCGCCCTCAAACTACTCGGGGCCTTGTACGGATTGAGTGGCGTGCTGTACCTGGGAACATTCTGTACTCTGATGACCGGCACAGACGCCAGTACCTAGGAGCCACCGGAAGTCAAGCAATTCTCAGAGGTCCTTGGTCGCGAACACGTTGGCGAGTTTGTTCGAAACTCCGTGCCGGCGTATTCCGCCGTTGAGGGGATGGTGGGGTTTGCCCTGTTGTTTTCGTTGTGGACATCGAGAGCTTGGGGACGGTAACTGGCCCTGTTCTTTGCGGCCCTCTGGCACGTGCTTCACGCCTTGTTCGTTGAGCCTCTCCTGACCTTCGCTGAAGGAGAGGGCTTTGTCATTATCTGGGGCGGCATGCTTCTGAGGGCTGCGACCTTGGTGGGCTGTCTTCGGCACTTCGGCAGGACGTGAAGGCGTTGATGTGCAATTAGCACGATGACCTTGGGTCACCTGCTGTGGCGTGTGGGGCAGGGGTGTTGAGATGCTGAACCGTACTCGGCCATGGGCGGTCACTTCTTCTTTTCCGGCAGGTCGATGGTGGTGCGGAGTCGCCTAAGGCATCACGCCACTAACCCCGTCTTAGCCGTTGCCGATCCCGCGCATAGCCCGTTATGCGGCCTGCCTTGCGCGCCGGCGTCACTCGCTTGAAGCTGAGCCGGACTCGACCCTCATTGGTGTCGAGGGAGTTGAAGCGCCAGCCCTTCGGCAGCACAATTTGAATTTGATTTCTCCTACGATCCCCGGTGATGCATTGGCTAACGTGAAAATCATGCTGCGGGGAATTCTTCGATGCCTTTCGATTGGTCATCAGTTCACCTCTCCTTTATTACAGGCCGCTGTCAACCACTTCATTCAGGCGGCCCAGACGCCTCAGGACTCAATGCTCTTGGTTAACCCCACTATCCGGCCGAGTGTTAAGATCCCTGCCACCTTTATCGTTGTTCTTGTCATGGCAAGCTTCCTTTGTCCACCTTTGGATAG
>JBFJQA010000184.1:0-6356 GCA_041616875.1 Nitrospiraceae bacterium
CAACTGGCTCCCAGGTCGAGACACACGCCGACCGTACTTCGGCTTGCCTGGGAGAGTACCGAAACGTCAGGGCTATTAGTCAACGTGCTTGGTGCAATTCTGGGGGAAGGTCCAGTGGCACATGACATAGTAGTGGTTGGCGCCCATCGTGACCACTTCGGTCGACAGGCCGGGCTTCTCTTTCCGGGCGCGGACGATAACGCGTCGGGCACGGCCGTCATCTTAGAAGTGGCGAGGGCCCTCTCCCAGTCAGAATCCAAACCCAAGCGCACGATTGTGTTCGTATCATTTAGTGGGGAAGAACCGGGACTCCTCGGATCTCGCCATTATGTCAATAGGCCACCCGTCCCCCTTCAACGTACAGTGGCCATGGTCAACGTGGACCACATGGGCGTTGGGAATGGCAGGCTCACGGTTGGGGTGACCGGCCTACCACGAACCGTGACATTGAAGGCAGGTGAACTGGTTGGCCTCGAGAAGAATTTGGATATCTATGGCTTCTTTCCAGGGGGCGACCACGTGCCGTTCAAAGAAGCGGGGGTTCCGACGATCACGGTCGTGAGTGCAGGCCCTCACCCACATTTTCACAAACCAACGGATACGTCCCAAACCGTCAACGCTGAAATCCTCAAGACCGCCACCGCATATCTGCTCGCCTTGACCTGGCATCTAGCCAATGCCCTCTAACACCTCGCTGGAATGAATGCCCCTGCTGGCGTTTCGGACATCACGTCCATGTTGCGCGGACTGAAGCGTACAGATGCGTTTCGCACCAACACACCCGGGATGTGTTCCCTTGCACCACGGGGGTCTATGGGGGGCTATCCCTTGCCCTTGCCCCCTGGTTGATAATCGATGACAGCCTCCCGGGGGGAAGGTAAGATGGCCAGGTCGAACGTCAACTCACCATGGAGGCGGATGCCATGCGTAGATCTTCTTCTCGTTGCACGAGACTCATGCCAGGACTTCTGGCTCTGTGTTTCCTGGTCTTCATAGGCACATCGGGGGGGCACGCCTCGCAACAGGGACCCACCAAGGAACCTGAAGAGGCCATTGCCCTCGCCACCGCGGTGATGCGTGCGTTGGAACACAACCTCGACATCGCGATCAGCCGGCAGAACGCAGAGGCACGGCTCACCGACGTGTTGTTCGAACAAGCCAAGTTCGATCCGACACTTGACATCACCGGCCGGTATGATCGCTTCGTCACCCCTCTGAATCAACCCATTTTGGGAGTCACCGGGCCGATCCTCAATGAGCCCGCAACCTTTGATCAAAACGTCACCACATTAAGCATGGGGCTCAAGCAGAAGCTCCTCACTGGCGGCGACTATGACCTCACCTTCCAACCTCTGGATCGCACCTTCATCGCCAATCCGCCCCCAAGGGGCTTCCTCTTTAATCCTGCCTATCAATCGAACGTGACCCTGAACCTCAGTCAACCCCTCCTTCGAGACTTCGGCCCAGAGGTAAACCGTACCCTCATACGAATCGCCCAGAACAGTGCGAAGATAGAGGAGCAGGTCTTCCTCGACCAAGTATTGACTATTATTGCCTCCGTCGAACAAGCCTTTTGGGAATTGGTCTTTACGAGGGAAGGGCTGAAGGTCGCTCAGACTGCCTTGAGGGCAGCGGAGGCGCTGGAGGACAGTAATCGGGCCAAGGCCAAGGCAGGCACAATGGCAATCGTGGATGTGCTTCAAGCTGAGGCTGCGGTCGCCAATCGCGTCGAAGAGGTGATTGTCGCCGAGAAGGCCATTCGAGATCGGGAGGATCTACTACGCCAGCTCCTTTCCCCATCGGAGGAGAGCCTTCGGCGGACTGTTCGGTTGACCCCGACCGACAAGCCTACGGTCACGCTTGAACCCATCAGCCTCCAAGAAACCATTGACATTGCGATCGCTCGACGGCCGGATATCCTACAGGCGGAGAAGAACATTGAAGCCAGGAATATGGAAGCGCGGTTTGCCAAGAATCAAATCCTTCCTGGCTTGGCGTTACAGGGAACTGCCGGCTTACTGGGCTTGGCCGGGGAAACCAGCGACGGCGTTCGTGAGAGCCTTGATGGCCAGTTTTATACCCTTGGAGCAGGCCTCGTCCTCAGCTACCCCCTCGGAAACCGCTCGGCCTGGAGCCGCTTCAACAGGCGTCGGCTGGAGGCCCGGAACGCTCAGACCTCGTTGCAAAGGGTCCGACAACAGGTTATCATCACTATACGGGAAGCCGTCCGACGGGTTCAGACCGACTTCAAGCGGATCGAGACAACCCGTTCGGCACGAATCCTGGCGGCTAAACAACTGAAGGCCGAACAGGAGCGGCTAAACGTGGGGTTAAGCACGACCCGTTTTGTGTTGGATTTTCAGCGAGATCTGGCCATCGCGCAGCGAAATGAACTGCGGGCGATTATTGATTACAATAACTCTCTCTCTAATCTGGCTCAACAAACGGGAACGACGCTCGACACCTATCGAATTGAATTGCAATAGCTCCCCCGAGGGGTTGCTCCTATGAGACGAGGTTTGGCGATTCTCACACTTAGTCTCGCGGCGCTAGCTGGGGGAGCTGCCCTGCTCTTTACCCCCACGACTGGCAAAGAAAGCCGACCTGCGGAGGAACCACGAATCGTCGCGGTCAAACGAAGCGCGGTGCAGACACGCGTCGCCGAAACGGGAACGTTGGAACCGGCCAGGACCTTGGAAATCAAGTCTCAGGTCTCCGGCGAGGTCAAGCAGATCCTCGTGACTGAGGGGCAGCCGGTCAAGGCAGACCAGCCGCTCACGATCATTCAACAGGAGCCGACTCAAGCCAGGCAGGTTGCCCAGGTGCGCGCCGCGCTGGAGGAAGAACGAGTCAATGTCGCACAGGCGCAACGCAACCGGGCCCGGATGCAAACCCTCTTGAATAAAGGTTTTGTCTCTCAGCAGGACTTGGAAACCGCAGACCAAGAGCTTCAACGTTTCGAGGTGCGCCGAGACCTGGCAAAACGTCAATTGCTGCTCGCCCTCGGCGGCAATAAAGAGCTCTACCGTCGATATCTCGAGCGTGATTTGTCTTCGGACAAGCTAGAGGAAATCGTCATTCTTGCTCCGGCGTCCGGCACGGTCCTTGAGGTGAAAGTCCAGCCCGGGGAACTCATCATGTCAGGGACGGCCACTGTGGGGGGTGGCACCATACTGATGACCCTTGCGGACCTGAGCCACATGATCGTCAATGCCAAGATCAATGAAGTCAACATCGGTCGCGTGCTGGTCGGCCAACCGGTCGAAGTTCGATTAGATGCCCTGCCTGAACAGATCTTCCAGGGAACCGTTGCCGCGATTTCGCCACAGGGGGAGAAAACCGAGAGCATCGTCACCTATCAGGTGAAGATCGAGATTGAGAACAAGGAGCAACGACTGCGGCCCTTGATGACTGCGAATGTAGATATCTTGACCAACAAGCTCTCGAACGTCATCACCTTGCCCCTTGAAGCACTTCGGTCGGAGAACGGAGATGATATTGTGTACGTCATGGTCGACGGGGGTCGACAACCACGGAAAGTTCGGGTGGGCCTCCGCACTGAATCGCAAGCGGTGATCATGCATGGTTTGCAAGAGGGTGAGACAGTGGTCATTCCCTCATTTACCGAGAAATCCAGCTAACTCCCCTTGGTTGTACCCTCCGATGCCGACGAGCCCACACCCAACAGGACAGCACGCCCCACTCATCCAGCTAGAGCAGGTCGGGAAAACCTATCGGAGTGGCACTCTTGAGGTCCACGCTCTCAGAAATGTGAATCTGTCGATCGATGGCGGCGAATTCGTCGCAATCATTGGTCAATCGGGTAGTGGGAAAACGACCTTACTCGACATTCTTGGCTGCTTAAGCCGTCCTTCTACCGGTACCTATTGCCTGAATGGTCGGTCGGTCAGCTCACTGAGCGAGGCTGAGTTGGCCCTGGTTCGAAACCAGCACATGGGATTTATTTTTCAAAGCTTCCATCTGCTCCCACGAAAGACCGCACTCATGAATGTAGAGCTCCCGCTCCAATACGCGGGGCTCCCTGTTGCCGAGCGGCGAGACCGTACCCTGGACATCCTGCGCCGGGTGGGGCTTGAAGACCGTGTGGAGCACCTGCCCAACCAGCTTTCAGGTGGACAGCAACAGCGGGTGGCCATCGCGCGCGCCTTGGCCAATCGCCCCACGCTCTTGCTGGCTGATGAGCCGACCGGCAGCCTCGATAGCAAATCTGGTCAAGAGATTCTCCACCTGCTCAAACGCTTGCACCAGCAGGGACAGACCATCCTTCTGGTGACCCATGCCAGGGAGTTGGCCGAGATGGCAGATCGCGTGGTGACCCTACGGGATGGTGAGATTATCTCCGATGAACAGATAGCCCAACACCCTTTTGTCGAAGACGGTCCGGGCATGGTGACGGCCAGACCGCTGAGTATGAAACCATGACAAGCAGCGATACGGCTCAGGACGCGCTGAAAAATCTGGCGACCAATCCGCTCCGCACCGGCCTCACGATGCTGGGGGTCATTATCGGGGTTGCTGCCGTGATCGCGATGACCGCCATCGTCGAGGGTGGGCAACGCAAGCTCGTGGAATCGATCGAGCGGCTGGGGACCAATCTCCTCTTCGCATTTCAAAAAACTCTGACTGCCGAGGAACAACGTCAGTTCGCCGGACGCTCCACCGGACAGCGATACGATGACGCCTTGGCGATTCGCCGCCTACGCCCGGAGCTCCAAGTAGCCCCGATTCTCACCTTCACGCGCCAACTGAAGTCGGGAAATCGGGACTTCAGTAGCGAAATCACCGGGACCTCGCCGGACTTCGAGGTGGTTCGTAATTTCCACCCAGCCAGCGGCCGATTCCTCAACCGAGAAGACATCGAAGAATGGCGACGTGTCGTGGTCCTGGGCACGGAGATTGCCGCCAAGTTATTCGGAAGTGAGCCAGCGTTACATCGAGAAATCAAGATAGGTGACGAACGGGTCACCGTCATCGGCGTGATGGAGCCGAAAGGCAGCATGTACGGGAGAAACTACGATGAAATGATTTTCTTGCCGGTGACCACTGCCATGCGCCGGTTCACAGGGAATGACAAGCTATCCTATATGATTCTCCATGTCCCCCGCCGAGAGGATATGGAGAAAGTCACGGCAGAGGTTCATTCCATACTGGTCCAACGCCACGATGGGGTGGATGACGTCAGGATCCATAGCCAGGGGGACTTTTTGAAGGCGATGGATCGAACCCTCTGGACGTTTCGGATCGTGCTCGGTGGCGTCGCATTGGTCGCCCTGCTCGTGGGCGGAATCGGCATTATGAATATCATGCTGGTGACGGTGACGGAACGTACCGGAGAGATCGGCCTGCGGAAAGCAATCGGCGCGACCAGGGGAGATATCTTACGGCAGTTCTTAGTCGAATCTATTGCCATCAGCCTAGTCGGTGGGGTCATCGGCATTGTCGTCGGCATCGGGCTGGCCTATGGATTCGGAGATTTGGTCGCCCGGTCAATGCCAGGCAGTGGGGACTGGGGGGCGGTCATTCTTCCTTCCGCCATCATGATGGCGTTTGCCTTCGCCGTAACCGTCGGAGTGTCGTTCGGCCTCTATCCAGCGATCAAGGCCTCCAAACTTGACCCGGCAGAAGCCCTGCGTTACCAATGACGCAATGGTTCCCGCTTCGGGATACTCCTCCTTTTTCCCCACGACGCCTGTTCATCCCTCAGTTCACAGAGAACCCGAACGTCTCTCCTCTCTCGTTCTGTTCCCCTTGCTCACAACAGCCCTGTACTACTGCCTTCCCTGGCACCTCCAAACCACCACATTCTTCCAGTTTCTCCCTCAAGTGGCAGGGTATCTGGCTTTCGCGGCGTGGGCCGGTTTGAACCCTGGCCTTGTGGACCGCCTCGGACTCGGAAAGATCCGATTCTGGCAAGGCCTGGCGTGGGGGACGGGAGTCGGGCTCGGACTCGGGGTTGTCAATGTGTGGGTCATTCTTCACCTGATCCCCTCGCTAGGCGCAGACATCGCGTTTCTCAAAGAAACGCCGCATGCACGAATGCCCGTTGCACTGATGGTGCCTTGGACCATCATCGTCATCGCGGTCTTCGTGGAGCTCAACTTTCGCGGCTTCCAGCTTGGAAGAATCCTGGCTCTGTGTCAGCAGCGAGGAGTTCCCCGTCTTGCAAAGGCCGGACCCTTCCTCGCCGCGGGTGTTTCCTCGCTGGCCTTTTGCTTTGATCCCTTCTTGGTGGCGACCTTTCACCATCTCCACTGGATTGCGATGTGGGATGGGCTCATTTGGGCCATAATCTGGTTGCGTTTGAGGAATCTGTACGCAACGATCACGGCCCACGC
>JBFJQA010000185.1:0-6351 GCA_041616875.1 Nitrospiraceae bacterium
ACAGCAATAAGGCAAGCGCTGTTCGTGGACTGACCGCGGCGAGCTGGCGAAGCCTCGCTGTGCTCTCTGCGTCGTTTGCTTCGCCTGCTGCGCTCATGGCACCCAATCGGCGATAAAGATATTGAACTCGCCTCGGGCCTTCGCTCCACGATCCGACACCCATACCAACTGTTTTCCATCAGGAGAGAACATCGGAAAACTATTAAACCCTCCCTCGGAGGTCACCTGCTCGAGCCCCTTCCCGTCCTCGCCAACAAGGTACAGGTGAAATGTAGGACGGCCCGGCGGATCCTCCCCCACCAACTTCTGCATGTGGACGTTGGACGCAAAAATGATGCGTCGCCCATCAGGATGAAAGAAAGGCGCGAAGTTCGAGGCTCCCCCTTGGGTCACTTGCTTCTTTGCGGACCCATCGGCGTTCATCACAAAAAGCTCCAGCCGGCTTGGCTCCACCAGACCTTGTTTCAGCAGGCCTTGATAGGCCTCCAGCTCCTCCTCGTCCCTCGGGTAGGAAGCTCGATACACGATCCGTTTACTGTCGGGCGAGAAAAAAGCCCCCCCATCGTAGCCCACTTCCTGTGTTAGTCTCGTGACGTGTGTTCCGTCCAGGCTCATCGCATACAATTCTAAATCGCCATCCCGCATGGACGTGAAGACGATTTTCTTCCCATCGGGGGAAATCGTGGCCTCGGCATCGTACCCGGGGGTTGCGGTGAGCCGCTGCAATTCCCGGCCGTCGACACGAGCCGAAAAGATGTCATAGTCATCCAGGGCCCACCGGTAGCGTCCTTCCCGCTTGGGTTTGGGAGGGCATTGTGACCCTGTGAGATGCGTCGATGAATACAGAACACGCCGGCCTCCAGGGAAAAAATAGCCGCAGGTGGTGCCTCCGCTCCCTGTACTGACCAGCCTGATCTCCTTTGTACCCAAGTCCATCGTGTACATTTGATAGCAGCCGAGACCCGGCTCACCGGGGTCCCGGCTGGTGATCGGCTTATGGGCTATGCTCGTGGCCCAGTTGTTTGTTGACTGAAAGATCAGTTGATCGCCTTCGAACGAAAAGTAGGCTTCCGCATTTTTCCGACCGAAGGTGAGTTGCCGAATGTTCTTGAGATGGCGCTCACCCGACACAGCCTCGCTGGACGCGGTACGGGAGGAAGCACCAGGGTAGGCCATGTCGGGAGTCATCCAGCCCTCTGCCACCCAGGCCAGAAGCACGATGTTAACGATGTTCCAGAACACTGAAGTGCACCTCCAATTCATGTGAGCCGGAAGATATATCTCCCCTAGTCACCACTGTCCCGTCACGGAACACGATGTAACTCTGCCACCCGTAAAAGAACAGGAGTCTGGCCACCTTAGCAGCCGCGGACGGCGAGAGTCCATAAAACATCGACACGATAGAGTCCCGTCGGTCCGGGTGTCGGCAGGACATGAGGAGCGCCATCCCCTCCCCCTCGTAGGTCCGCCCGCCGACCGAAAAGGAGTTCTTCTCCACGTTCACGCCCTCCCCGCAGCCACGCACAGCCCTATCCACAGCCGGATTCATGTCAGGCCCACCGAGGATCAGGACAGAACCTCCGTCATCCAACGCGCCCAGGTTCTTCGTCTGTTGGATCCCCTGACCCTCTCCACGAGACATGCGCTGAGCCAACTGTTCATAGGGCCCTCGATCGGTGTCCGTCCCGCCGCTGGGCAGGACCAGTGACCGGACTCGATCGGTGACATAGAGATTCAGCATTGGCGGGAGGGTCCGCCTTGGGAGGCGCCTGAAAATCTCAAATCCCGGGTCCACGCGCAGCGTTCTCGGCCTGCCCGGAACCGTGAAGGTCAAGGCTTGCTCGATGTGCTCCAGGGGGAGGATTTCCTGATGGATCCGACCACCCTCCAGCAACACTTCCACCGGCACATGCATCCGGTAGCCCTCTCCTTCCGTCAGTTGTCGCAGTCGTACCATGATCTGGACGTTTTCGGCTTTCTCATCTTCCCCCGACTGAGGATCAACGGCGGTCTCGAGAATCTGTAGAGTGGGGGAACCAGACCGCTCGACCCATTGCCGGAAAAACCAGCGCAAGTCCTGTCGCGCCGCTGAGCTGAACTCCCGCTCCAAGTCCTGCCAGGTCGCGTACAGTCCCGCATGGTGCGCAACGAAGTTACGGATTCCTTCCCAAAAGGCCTCATCGCCGATTTCCTGGCGAAGCATGTGGAAGACCATGGCAGCTTTTTGATAGCCGATCGCATTATCCTTTTGATCTCGTTTCTCCTGGAAGGATCGGAGCGGGTAATCTTCCTGTGGCTCCACATAGACCGCGTAACCCAAGAGCATCATGCGGCGCTGTTCCCTGGCCTTTTCAGGAGTTCCCGTCAACTCTTCATAATAGTAATTCGCGAGGTAGGTCGTCAGTCCTTCCACCCAATTGCCTTGCTGGATATCGTTGAAGACCCAGTTCCCGATCCAGGAATGGACGATTTCATGGCCGAGTGCATAGGGTTGGACATACCGACGTTTGATCACGCCGCTTCCCAAGAGGGTGAACGAGGGCATGCCCAATCCGCTGGGGAAAAAGTTCTCTACGACGGCGAATTTCGGAAAGGGGTAGGGTCCGAGAAGTCGAATGTAGAGATCAAGGTACCGTTCCATCGCTCCCAGATACACCTCGGCAAGGGCAGCATTCTCGGGAAGCAGATAGGTGGATAATTCGATGCCCCGCCATGTTCGTTGTTGCCTGGCAAAGCGATTCGCGACCAAGGTGAGGGCCTCTGTTTTGCCCTTGACCCTCCATGTCCCTGTTGTACGCCCGCCTGTGGTCTGGCGAGACACTTCCTGGCCGTGCGTCACCGCTTCCCACCCTCGAGGCAGGGTCACTTCGACCTCATAGGTTGCGACGGACCTCTCGTGCTCGGGATACCAATGGCTTTCACCGCTGAGGTAGATTCCTTCTTTCCCAATATGACCCGACGTCTGGCTTGGGGCCACAAAGCGCAAGTGTGGAGACTGCCGCGGGGGATCATTCATGATCCCTTCATAGTTACATTCCACGATGATAACCTGGCCGACCTTCAGGGGATGATCCAGCTTGACGGTCACAAGCTGAATCGCAGGGGTGGACGGAGGCTCGCCCTGGTGGAGGCGTTCAGTCGTGAAGGTGAGAGGATCCGCCTGGCTACCATGTATTCGGGTTACCCGTGTCATTGTGAGCGCTTCCGAAAGCGAGAGTGTCACTTGCCGGAGACCGGCCGACACATTCTTGAGTGCGAGGCGGTCGGTGGCGATGAGACGGTGGTCGTCCGGCACGAGCTCGAGGCGAAGGTGGTGGGAGAGAATCTCGACGAGCCGGCCCGAGGTCTCTTGCCGGGAACCAGCCTGGGCCACCGAGGGCAAGGACGCCATGGCATTGATAACCGCGACAAGGAAAATCAGCCGGAGGGTGAAAAGGAAGGTCGGCCTGAGCACGAGTCCTGACCAGTGCGTCACTGAATGATGAAAACCGAATCTCCGCTGTTCAGCGCATCGCTTAGAGCATCCAGGGGAGGGTTGGCGTTTTCGTTAACACTCTTGCATGACCAGCACTAACTGGATGGCCATCAAGAGGCGATCTAAGTCGACCGGCTTGTTCAGGACTTCTTGGAGTCCCAGATCCCACGCGTCCTGCAGCAGCTCCTCACTTTGGCACCCGGTCAGCGCAATGATGCCGCCATCATACCCGCTACTCCGGAGCTCTCGGACCACCTCTACGCCGTTCATGTCGGGAAGGAAGATATCAAGCAGAACAATCTGGGGAGGATCTTGGCGGATCATTTCAAGGGCCTCTCGCCCCTTGTTAGCAGCCCGTACCTTGTACCCTCGCAGCGTCAGGAAGCGAACCAGCAGCTCCTGAACCAAGTCCTCGTCTTCGACAATCAATATGGACTCTTTTTCTTGGGTCTGTGAGTCGCCCGGTTCGGGCGGATAGGCTCCTGGCTGCCCCCGCTGCGGCTGCTGCGCGACTTGATTGACGGCGTTCACGAGCACATCCAAGGAGAGGCCCTTGCGCAGAAAATCGGTCACCCGCAACTCGCGCGCCATATTCTCCTGGTCCTCGCTCGCCCCCCCGCCTAAAATGATCACCGCCGCATGTGGATCGAGGGCTCGGATCTCCCGGAGCACCGCCAGACCGTTCATCTCGGGCATGCGCAGGTCTAGGAGCGTCACCTGGGGCCGGTGCTCGCGAAAGAGCGTCAAGGCTTCGCGGCCACTGCTCGCGGTCAGCACACGATAGCCTCGACGGGTAAATACCGTCTGTAGCATATCGCAGTTGACCCGATCGTCATCGACCACCAGGATCGTGAACATTCCACACTCCTTTACCCAGTTCGCAATCCCCTGAGTCGCCACCGAGGCTGAGAACCGGCCGACTTCATCGTGAGGATCCGGAATTCATCATAGCACAAGCCCTGAAAACTGCGAAGAAATGGACAAAATGAGGGGAGGCTGCCCCTCTCAAGCATGGTCTCCTGTCAGGGGCCTAGGTCCCGGGGACGAGCAGTGCGTCGATGAATTCCTTGGTTCGAAAATCCTGGAGATCTTCCACGGCTTCCCCGACCCCGATGAGCCGGACGGGAATCTTCAGCTCCTCGGCGATCGCCACGACGATTCCTCCCCGCGCCGTCCCGTCTAGTTTGGTCAGCGCAAGCCCCGTGACCCCGACGGCTTCCTGAAATTGTCTGGCTTGAGCCAAGGCGTTTTGACCCACTGTGGCGTCGAGAGTCAAGAGGACCTCGTGAGGCGCGCCGGGCAGCTCACGATTCAAGATGCGCCGGATCTTCCGCAATTCCTCCATCAGATTGGTCTTGGTGTGGAGGCGACCGGCTGTGTCAATCATGAGGACATCGGTGCCTCGAGCCTTGGCGGCGGTCACGCCATCGAACACCACCGCCGAGGGGTCCGCACCGTGTTGATGCCGAATCACGTCAACCCCGATGCGATCGCCCCAAATGACCAATTGCTCGATCGCGGCGGCCCGAAAGGTATCTGCCGCCACCAGGAGGGGTTTTTTCCCCACCTGCTGGAGTCGTTGGGCAAGTTTCGCGAGGGTCGTCGTCTTGCCCACCCCGTTCACCCCGACCGCCAAGATCACGTAGGGACGCGGTCCCTTTTCGATCAACGTCTCTATGGACTGTCCTTCACACGCGTGAAGCTGAGAGAAGAGCACCTCCTTGAGGATCGCCAGCAGGCGGGCTTCTGCCTCCGGCCCTGAGAGCCCGGCCCCTCGGGCCTGCTCACGGAACCGTTCCATGACTCGATCCACCGTTCGGACCCCGAGGTCGGCGGTGATCAGCGTGGCCTCGATATCTTCCAGCGCGCTCGGATCAGGGCCACGACCCACCAGGCGGTCGAAGGACCCCGTGACGGTGTTTCGGGTCTTGGTCAAGCCTTCTTTGAGTCGTTCCAGCCAGGCCATGGTTTATAAATCGTAATGAGTGACGCGTAATGGGTGATGAGTGACCGAGAATGCGTTATGGGTGATGTGTTGTGCGTGATGAGTAGCGCAGCCCGCATCGTACCCATATCTTCTCTCATCACCCATTACGTCTCCCGGCCCCTTACCGTCATTTTTGGCAGCCGTCCCAAGCGCTGCATGATCGCGTGCTCTTTTCTGCGCATTCGACCGGCCTCGCGGGTATTCCGCTCATGGTCATATCCGCACAGATGAAGCACCCCGTGAATGAGGAGTGCTGCAAGCTCTGTTTCCAGGGAATGCCCTTGGACCGTGGCCTGGCGGGCCGCCGTGGGCAGAGAGATCACGACATCGCCAAGAAGGAGGGAGGCTGGGCCAGGGGCTTCCCGAATCGGAAAGGCGAGCACATCCGTCGGCACATCTTTTCCACGGTACTCGCGGTTCAACCGTCGCATCCGCCGATCGCCGACCAGGTCAATGCTCAGCTCGGCGGTGGGCTCCCCGGCAACTGTCAGAATTCTCTCTGCTAGGGCACAGATCTTTGCCGAAGATATCCCCCACCGGCGGAGCCGGTTTCGCACCAGCACCGGCATTAGGCCATGGGGCTCCCCTTGTGTCCAGGATCATGACCTCTCGGCCGTTCCTCAGCCGGCTTGTGGGAGTGCCTTCCCGCAGAACTCCGGGTGGACTTCTTGATTCCCTGTGTGCCAGAGCGCCCAGCCTGGTGCCTATCGTACGCCTTCACGATCTCCTGGACCAGACGGTGCCGCACCACATCTCGTTCATCAAAGTAGATGAACTTAATGCCGTCAATTTCCTTCAGCACCTCGCGGACCTCAATCAAGCCGGACACTCGATCCATTGGAAGGTCCACCTGGGTGATGTCCCCGGTGACAACCGCCTTGGAATTGAA
>JBFJQA010000186.1:0-6289 GCA_041616875.1 Nitrospiraceae bacterium
GAACCGGACCTTGCCGGATATCGCGTGTATCGAAGCACGAAAGGGATAACCGATTTCAAATTTCGAGCCATCACCGAGTCACCCGCCTTTGTAGATCAAGACCTGAGAAACGCCCACAGATACTTCTACAAAGTTGTCGCGTTTGACAAAGCTGGGAACGAAAGCCGGCACTCTGTACGTGTCGCGGGAACACCAATTCGGCCCGGGCCAACCTTTGTGCGAGACGATGTGTCCATGGATACGAATTGGGTCGCTGCCGCAAGCCCATACATTTTGGAAAAAGATATTCTCGTAGCAGAAGGGGCAACGCTCTCTGTTGAACCGGGGACTGAGGTGAGATCCAAAGGTGGTGCTCTTCGTGTTCGTGGAAGGTTGCTCGGCAAAGGGGAGCCGAACCATGTGATTCTCTTTACCGCCGATGCTTCAGCTCCCTCCAACCGGTGGTCGGGAATCCTCTTCGATCAGACCGGCGATCGTGAAAGCTCGCTCGAACACGTAAGGATTACCAAGGCTGAGACAGGAATCACCTGTTCGGCTTCCTCTCCAAATATTGTGGGCGTCGACATCAGCGAGAACGACATCGGCATCATGATCCGCGCCGCATCGGCTCACCCCGTGTTGGAAATGAACCACATCACGATGAACTCAAGGGATGGCATTCAGGTAAGAGATGGCGCCCGTCCCATTATCATCGGAAACCAGGTACTGAACAATGGGCGGCATGGGATTGAAGTGCTCGACTCACCAGCACTGGCCATTCGAGGAAATGCGCTGATCGGAAACCATGGCTTCCAGATCCACAACGCCGAGGCCCAAAACCCTATCGATTCGAGCGGAAACTGGTGGGGAACAACTGATGGAGCCTCAATTTTGGCGAAGGTCAGCGGTTCCGTAGCCATACGGGATTACCTCGGAACACCCAAACTGGATGGAAGCACAATCCCTTTCCTCACCCTCGAGTCAAGGCTGGGGGGCGCCGTTGAACAATCGAGCTTCTTGACTGTGGCGAACAGCCCCTATGACGTCACTCAACCGTTGATTATCAAGGAGGGTGTGACACTGACCATCCAGGCTGGGGTCACCATCAAGTTCAGACACGGCAAGAACAGTATTATCGTGCGAAAAGGGACTCTCCGAGCGCTAGGCAGCCGGGATAGACCGATCCTGTTCACGTCCGGCAGTGCGATGCCAATGCCGGGGGATTATCAGACCGCCGTGCAGTTTGAAGCAGAGGGAGACGAACCCAGCTTTCTCCAGTACGTGGGTGTGTTGTATGCGGAAGACGCGTTCGTGGTGAAACAGGGTGGTCCGGAAATCGACCATGCCTTCATCGGTCAAACCCTACGGTCAGGCTTGAGCTGCTTGGGAGAATCAAATCCCAGAATTTCCTATTCCACCATCACCGGCGACTCCAACATGGTTCCGATTCTCTGTTCGGGCCAATCACGGCCAATGCTGCTTCGGAACCACATCCTCGGTAATCCCGTGGCCGTAAGAAACCGCTCCGCGTTCCCAGTGGGCGCTCGCCATAATTGGTGGGGGTCCCCGAAACCAGGTCGAGGTCTCTTCGTTGGGGACGTCGAATACCTCCCATGTCTCGACCGTCCAGATCCAGAAGTGTTTGCGTACACCCAGACCGATAACATGAATCCCGCCATGCGCGCGACCACGTATTAACGTGGGGCGTCTCGAGCCACCACCTCACGTGGCTTCCCATCACACCGTGTTACCCCACGATCTTTTACGTTCACGCTCACGCTCTAATTCGCCAGTAGATCAGAACGACATACGGTGACATGGGCGGGGCGGGCCGAGCCCTTGACAGAACAGATTCACCTGCCCGGCTGGACATGGGTAACGGTTTCCATCCGTGTGGGACTATACTGCGTGTGAAACTATCCTGAAGGATCTCCTCGGGACATGTGGAATGGAAGGTGGGGGGCCCAGCCGGTGGCGTGGTTTCTGTTAGGGATCAACCTTGCTGTGGGACAAAAATAAAATCGCCAAGACTTTCATGTCCAGCTAAATGAATGGGCGAGTACGTTGGGATCTGCTCGACGTTGAGGCGGGTGGCGGACCGCATGACCCGGGTTCGAACGGCCCAAAATAATCGTTCCGTTTCCAATATATCGGTGTTCTCTTGTAGCACGCCCAGCAAGGCGTTCGCGAACACAGAATGCCCCTCCCCCCCGCTGTCCAGGACTGGCTGAACCCCTCCCGACGTCATGGCCGTGCGCACCCGCTTTTGCGCGAGTGTCCTGAGCATTTCGAGACGAGCATCCTCAGAGAGGCCAGGACGAAGTTTTGCCAGAGAAGTCCTGGTGAGTTTCCCCGCAAAACAGGAATCCGCGACGACCAAGATATGCTTCGCCGTCATCAGCTGTAGGAGATCGGTGATGGTGGGCAACAGAATCCAGTCAGAATTATCATTCAGTTCGGCCTCGACCGGAATCCAGTATCCGCGATCAATGTCAGGCTCCAAGTACCCATGGCCAGCATAATAAATGAGGAGGTTGTCGCGCTCGGTCAACTTCTTGCGGAACTGGTTGAGGGCTTTCAGTGTGTCTCGTCGGCTGGCATCTTTCAACAAGGTGACTTGGAAGCCATACCGTTCTCGCAAAATTTTGGATATGGCGGTCGCATCAGCAATCGCGTTCTTGAGGGGATCCCAGTGACGGTAATGATCATTCCCGATGACGAGGGCGTAATAGCCACCAAATCCGGAATCGACGCGCCGGCTGGGCTGGATCGCAACCCTGGACGCCCCGTGTGGCAGCATCAGCAGTTTGGTCACAGCACGCTTATTCTGAACGTCAACGGCCACGATATCCACGGGAATTTCGTCCTTCTTTGAACGCAGAGCGGGCAAATTCACCGTGAAGATTCCATGCTCATCAATTGAGTTTGCTTGCCCGTTTACCAGCAACGTCCGAAGACCCGCCGGAGCCAGCACTCGTCCGGTGACGGCGCGCGAGTTTCCAACGGGCGTGGCGAGCGGCACTCGTCGCGGTGCAACCAGCACCCCGCGTGACGCAATCAGTGGGGGGTCGAGGATTTCAATGCTGGGTCCATCAAGCCCCAGATCAACCGCTGGCTCGGCGGCCAGCGCCAAGGCCTGATTTTCTTTTCGTGATTCCAGAGACGCGATTCTTTGCTGGAGTTGGGCGACCTCCACATTCCGTTCTTCCAACCTCTCTTTTCGTTGGGCAAGATCTTGCCTCACCATCTCCAGTTCTTCTTGCTGACGCCGCACGGTTTCTTTCTGCTTGGGATTTGAGAGTGCGTCCTCTAATGAGCGCACTTTCTCCAATTGATCCTGGAGATCCTTATATTTCGCTTTCACAATCTCCAATTCCCGACTCTCGTCTCCTACCACACTTGTGCGATCCTGCAACTGCCCCTTTAACTCAGTCACCTCCTTGGTCGTTTGGCTCAGGTCGACGCGTAGCTTCTGTATCTCCTGCTCCCGCTCGGCGACCGTTCTCTCTAGAGCCTGAATACGACCGGCTGAGTCCTCGAGGGTCGTAATCTTCTGTTGGAGCTGCCTGATCTCTTGATCCCGTTCCGCGACGCTGTTTTGCCGTTTGCTCAGCTCTTGCTTCAGTCTTTCTAGTTGTTCTTGGTATCGCGCCACATCATCCTGCCGCTCCGGCGTTGACAACGCAGCCTGCAAATCGGATTGAACGCGTTGATATTTGACTTCCACCGACTGCATTGTCTGACGTTCCTCTTCCGCCAAGCTGGCCTGCTCTCGGAGCCGGGAACGTAGCTTGATCAACTTCTGGTTGACCTCCTTGAGTTCGGCACGCAGCCCCTCGATTTCGCTTTCTCGCTCGGCGACGGTCCGCTCGAGAGTCTGAATCCGACCGGCGACATCTTCACTGATCAGGTTACTAAGGCTGGACTCGTTGAGGCCCGAGGCACGTGCGTACCATTTGAAGGCCTCCTCATTGGACTGACCAACCCCGAGGCCTTGCTCATACAAACGTCCTAAGTTGATGGCCGCCCGGCTATACCCGTTATCAGCCGCTTTTCGATACCACGTCGCAGCCAGGGGATAATCAGGTTGGCCCTGAGGACCTTTTTCATAAATCGTGGCGACGTAATATTGTGCCTCCGCGTCGCCACCCTGTGCCGGATCAAGCCAGACTTTTAACGCGGTCGCGTAGTCGGCGCGATCCGAAGCCACATACTCACCGCCTCGAATGGCACAATCTTCCGCTGTCGTCTTGATCGGCCGGCGGGCAGTCAAATAGGTCACTTGAGTGCCCAGTCGGCGAACTTGGCCGGGCAACAAACAGTCCACAACTGCATACTCGTCAGCAGCACCTCCCGCCACGGCGTTCGGTCCGCCTTCACCCTCCTCTGGGGCTTCTGACGTACCACCGTTAGGTGAGGCACAGGCTACGAGCAGGCCTATGACGAGGAACAACAGTGAAGGAATGACAGCCGACCGTAACCCAGATTGCTGATAAGCAAACATGAGAAACTTCCCCTCTGAATTCTCCGGCATTGTACTTCCAAATCAAGCCCCCAGCAATAGGCCGTCTTCAGAACGTGGCACAGAACGTCCACAGTCCACACTCAGCAACTCGTTTGCCGACTTCATAATAAAACACCCTTGTAAAAGTGCTGTAAAGAGGTATATTCTTGCCCGTTCATAAGCGCTATTTTTAAGGAGGCATCCCTATGCTCACCCCTTGGAGTACTTCCGGCCCCAACTCTAGAACGGGCTTGGCCGTCTCAAACACCGAGATCCGTCACAATATTCGATGGTATGTGTATCCCGGACTCCTAACGTTACTTACAGCAGTCCCGCTTGCCTTCATTCTCGTCGCGGCCCTCACCCAACCCATCTATGCCCAGACCTTGAACGAACAGGTCATCAATCTCACAGACAATATGTGCGCGGACCTGGGCTCCCCGAGCGCAAGCCAACTCGGACCAAATCTCGGGTCAATTTGTGGAACTCCTACGGGAACTGGTGGGATTTCTGGTGGTGGGGGCGCGGCATCGAGCCAGGGGGCTGAAACCTCAGCCAGAACCAGTGTGTTCTTGAAACGCTTGGAAGAGAGTCGAGGCAAAGAGGAGGACCCGACAACGAAACAGACAAGCTACAGGCTGGGAAATGGGGTAAACCTTTCTCTGTCAGGCCTATTCGAGCCAGTCGGTAGGGCCGCTAGCTCATCGGGGACGGCTTCGGACATCGGTGTCGTGAGTCTGTCAACCGACGGATCTGGGTCTGTCAAGGGACTCGGTCTCTTCGCCGCGGGCATCGTTGAAGCGTTGAACCGAGATGTCACCACATTTACAGATGGATACGACTCAACCATTACCGGCTTTAACGTTGGCGGTGATTACAGTTTCAGCCGCGAAGTGGTGGTGGGCCTGGCATTTTCCTACACAGATCAGGACGGAGATTTCGACAGTGGGGGAAGCTTCGACACGAGAGCCTACGGACCAACCATTTTTGCGCAGTACCTCCCTACTCAACAGTCTTTCATTCAAATTGTCGGCGAGTACCTCCGGACTGATTATGACGTGAAGCGGGCCATCAACCTTATCTTGCCTGGGCCGGGCGGAGGTCCGGGCCCGGGCCTGGGAGCTCCTGCCGTCACGGTCACGGGGGATGCCGCCAGTGAGACTAATGCGGACGTCTTCGGCGCGGCTGTCTTGCTTGGATATGACCATCCTTTTGGACGTTGGACAGTGGGCCCACGTCTAGGGCTGAATTGGCGCAACACGGGTATCGATGGATATACCGAAAGTGGCAGCACGGGTGTGGAATTACGCGTCGCCGACCAGTCCTTTAACTCGCTTCAAAGCGTGTTGGGTGTGTTCGGAAGCGCCGCCTATAGCACCGGCTTCGGTGTTCTGGTGCCCAATCTGTATGCCGATTATATTCACGAGTTTGCGAACTCACAGCGTTTCATCTCCGCACAATTGGCTGAAGATCTCCGTGGGGCGGGTGCGACAACGTTTCGGTACCAAAACGATGTCCCCGTTCGGAATTTCTTTAATCTCGGTGTCGGCTTGGTCGCCGTTCTTCCCAATGGGTTCCAGCCCTATGCCAATTTTAGGGCCATGGTGGGCAACGAACAGTTCAATAACTACGCGGGAACTTTCGGGGTTCGCGTTGAAATGTAACCAGGCCTGATACTTGGATTCGATTCTGTCTGCCCGAGAGAAGGCATACACCGAAGCTGCCGCCAACCTGGCCTTGCCATCTCAGTGAGCTGTTCAACTCGAACCGACGGGCCCACCATCTTAAGGGGGCCCGTCATTCTCA
>JBFJQA010000187.1:0-6274 GCA_041616875.1 Nitrospiraceae bacterium
CCGAGGATGACGACGATGACCACGACGAAGGGATGCGTTCCCGCTCGTTTCCCCTCCTCGTAAGGTGTCTCCTCCGTGGCCTGGTCGGCTCGAGTGTCTCTAGAAGGTGAGCCTTCTTGCGAGGAATCGGTCATAGACTACTCTCTCCATCAGTCTTCTCGGCCGCTTCGCGAGCCTTGGCTCGCTCCCAGAACTGCTCCATTTCAGCCAGGGTTAACTCCTCCATGCGCCGACCGGTCTTGGCTGCCTCCGCTTCAATAAAATGGAAGCGCTCAGAAAACCGGTTCGTCGCGAGACGTAAGGCATCCTCCGGGTTGACCTTCACAAATCGAGCGAGGTTTACCACGGAAAACAGGACATCTCCCAGTTCCCCCTCGACCTGTCCGTGGGTCCTCGATTCTCCATCTTCTACGGGTGTGCCAGCCGGTCGTTCTGGGTGAGATTGAAGCGCGTCACCCAGTTCTTGGATTTCCTCCTGGACCTTCTTCAGAATTTGCTCGAGCCCCTGACTGTTTTCAGGCCAGTCGAATCCGACGCGGGACGCGCGAGCTTGAATTTGGTAGGCCTGAAGGAGGGCTGGTAATGTCTTGGGAACCCCGTCAAGCGCCGATGGCTTGCGCCCAGATTGTCGGCGTTCCTCCCGCTTGATCTGTTCCCATTTCGAGTACACCTCATCTGCATCGGGTCTCGTATGGCTCTCTGAGGTCTCGCCAAAGACGTGGGGATGTCGCCGTACCAGTTTTTCCGCCAGAGTGGCCAACACCTCCTCGATCGTAAAAGTCCCCCCTTCCTTTCCGATCTGGGCGTGGAACAAGATCTGGAGGAGAACATCGCCTAATTCCTCCTTGAGCTTGGGGAAGTCCGCCTGGTCAATGGTTTCCAGTACTTCGTAGGTTTCCTCCAAGAGGTAGGGCTTAAGAGTTTCGTGGGTCTGCTTGCGGTCCCAGGGACACCCACCGGGGGCCCGAAGCCTTGCCATAATCGTAACGAGATCCTCGAATGTGTGAGCCATGATGTACCACGCGCAGTCGTCGTCTTGCTGTCTTGCTTCGGCTCTCATCCGTTCCCTGTGCCGGTGTTCGGGAAGGATAGGGGGGCGTTAATCCCCGGTCTTGCTGACGCCCACGATGCATTCATGTGCATGGCTGCGGGCTCCTGCATTATACCTGGTTTGTCTTACGCTTCAATCCTCTGTCTGCTTGCGCGGTGTTCGGGCCCTATGTTACCTTACGTCCCACCAGCCTGGTGAGGTTTGAGGCCTGCCATGAGCGAAGAAGAAGGACAGGGGTTCGTAATTCGAGACCGACGAGGACAGCCGGCTGAGGCCGAAGTTCCTCCCGCCAAACCAGGAGCGTCCCGCGAGGGCGAGGATCAAGCCGCGGCCCAGCCCGCTCCTCCTATCTCCTTCTCGTCGTTTGTGTTCTCCATGGGGACCTCGGCCTTAATGCTCATGGGAGAGCGAATTGACCCCTCGCAGCTAGAGACTCCCGTCAATCTGTCCCAAGCCAAAGAAATCATTGACATCCTTTCAGTTCTGGAGGAAAAAACTCGTGGGAACCTGACCTCCGAGGAACAGGCGGTCCTCAAGGATATGCTGTACGCCCTCCGGATGAAGTATGTGGATTTGTCTTCAGGCAAGAAGGCAACCCCGTCTTCCTGAGATCGGCTTCCCCTTGGCGGCATCTTGTCCATCCTGTATTCTTGACTCGTCTTTATTCTTTCTGGTCATAACTCTTTTTGATCATAGACCCGAACGGGTGGCGTACCCAGTCTTTCACACACCGAGTGTCCTCGACACGACGTTGAAAAGGATGTGGTCAGTGCTGTTGTCATGTCGGACAAAGGGGCTCCTTGCCGTTACGAGTTGGGTGTTGCTAGGCGGCGGCGTGTGGGCCGATACGGATGTGAGCCTCTCACATGACCGTGGGTCCCGCTCGGCCTCTGCCGACTCTCCGGTGGTGTCCTCGGCGGGATGGTCCTCACCAGCGGGTCTGCCTCGGACTGGAAAAACAGGTCCGCACCCGGCAACCCCCTCGGGCACGGATACTCAGCGCGATGCACCGGGGACTGCCGAGACGCAGAGGGACATGGCAGCGGGATGGCGTTTCGTGCAACAAGGGGAGTTTGACCGCGCCAACCAGGCGTTTTCGAGTGCCGCTCGGCGATCCCCCAATGATCCACGGGTTCTCCTTGGGCTTGGGACGTCCTTCAGTTTATTGGGACAATCCGAGGAGGCTGCCAAGGTGCTCGAGCGTGCCATTAACCTGGATATGTCCCTCGTGCAAGCTCAAGGACTGTTAGGTGACCTGTACGCCGAGCGGGGTGAATGGGAGAGAGCCGTCCATCATTACCGGCTAGCCTGGAAACGGGATCCTGCCAATTCTGCCTGGAGGAGTCGGCTGCTCAACGCGCAACAGCGGCAGGCCAGCGAATCGGTCTGGGATCGTCTGTATAGCGCGCACTTCTTGGTCAAGTACCAGGCTTCCGTGACCGATCCCCAACTCGCACACGAGTTGGTCGCACGATTAGAAGCGACCTATGTCCAGGTCGGAAGAGCGTTCTCTTATTTTCCCACCACGCCCTTTCCTGTTGTCGTCTATCCGGAGCAGGAGTTTTGGCAGGCGACTGAGAGTCCATGGTGGGCGCAGGGGTTGTATGATGGAACGATTCACCTGCCCGCTCAGACCCTCGAATCTGATTCTCATCTGCCAGAGGGTCTGGTCCGGCACGAGTATACTCACGCCCTTGTAGACCGAATGAGCGGGGGGCGGGCACCCGTCTGGCTCACCGAAGGGCTGGCTCGACACTTCGAGGTTCAGGGTGGGGTCACCGAGGAGGACCCAGGCGACGTTCAGAGTGGGGAAGCGGTCTCCCTCCACATGTTGCAGGGGGAATTTTTAGACCTCTCTCCGGCTGCCGCCAAGGAGGCCTACGCCCAGAGCGTGAGAGCGACCACCAAGCTGATCAGGACCTACGGCTTGCAGCGCCTCGGAGTCCTCCTGGAGGCCTTATCCAAAACATCGGATTTCTCCAAAGCGTTTGAGGACTCGTTCCATTTTCCCTATGAGCAGTTCGAGGCCGGGAACATGCCTTCCCGGAGGAGATCGTTTTGATGGGTGGCCTCTCAGGCTCCACTGGGTCAGAGGGTAAGAGCTCGGATACGCCCCTTCGAAGAGTGAAACGTCGTGCCCTCTCCTCTGCGAGGAGCACGGACGGTCAGGCCTTAGGTCGTGGTGAGCGGCGTGCTCGAGAAGAGAGAGCTGAGGGGAGCCGCCTTCGGCGACATCTACAGCCTGTCTGGATTGTCCTGCTCCTCTTGATCCCCTGCCTGCTGCTGACCGTTTACTATACCCAATTCGCTGTTCCCCGAGGCGTCGGCTCTGATTCCCTTCTGCCGACTCCAAGTTATGCCCTCGTCCTCCTCCTCGTCAATCTGGACTTGATCGGACTGGTTGTCCTGACTCTCCTCTTGTCGAGAAACCTCATTAAAGCCTATTTCGAACGACGCCACAAACTATTGGGGTCCGGCTTTCGCGCGAAACTCGTTGCCGCCTTCATCGGATTTGCGTTGATTCCCACAGTGTTGCTGGCGGTCGTGGCCAGCGGTCTTGTAAATAAAGCCGTGGATTTCTGGTTCAACACACAAATCGATCAAGTATTGAAGGATTCCTACGAAGTCGCGCGCATGCACCACGGGAGTCAGATCGCCCTGGCAATCAACAGCGCGAGGGCCATCAGCCGTGAAGTCTTTCGAGAAGATATGCTGACTCCCGAGCAGCGGGACTTGCTCGTCGCCGCGATGGCTCGTAAGCGAGTGGAGCACAACGTGGCAGGCGTGGAGGTGTATTCATCGAGAATGGAGACGCTGACCAAGGCGGTTGATCCACAGGTGCCACCGACGGTGTTGGACCTTCCGATCGGCCAGTTGGTGTTGCAAGTGCTGAATGGTCAACAGGAGCTGACCTCGGTACAGGAAGCGCGGACGGGGAGGCTCGTGCGGGCCGGTGTTCCGATCCCCTCGAATGTCAAACGCGGGGGGATGGATGGTGTCGTGGTGGTGGATGTCTATGTCCCTGAGTCCCTCCTGGCAAAAATGGAAGGCATTGCCCAACAATTCACCGAGTACCGGCAGCTGAAGGCGATGAAGAACCCGATTAAGGTCGGGGCCTATCTCTTCGTGGCGGTGCTGACAGTACTGATTCTCTTCGGAGCGACCTGGTTCGGATTTTATGTGGCACGCGGTATTACGGTCCCCATTCAACGACTGGCCGAGGCCACGGAAGCGGTGGCGCAGGGGGATTTGAACGTAAAGATTAACACCAAGGCGACCGATGAAATCGGGACATTGGTCGATTCGTTCAACCGCATGACCTCCGATTTGCGGGGCAGCAAACGGACCGCGGAACAAGCGAATGACTCGCTGCGGCAATCCAACCTGGAGCTGGACCGGCGGCGTGCCTACACCCAGGCTGTGGTCGATACCATTACTGCAGGGGTCCTGTCCATTGACCGAAATGGCCACATTACGACGATCAATCCGTCCGCGGAGCGAATTCTGGGCATTGAAGGTGGGCCGCTGCGGGGCCGTCCTGTCAGTGAGGCCTTCAAGGAACACCGATTGGATTTGTTCCAGAATGCCTATGACCGGATGCTTGCCGATGGTCGAGACAGTCTGTCACTCGAAGGCCAAATGGAAGGTGAAGGGAAATTCTTGACCATTGGGCTCAACTGCGCCCGTATGCGTGATGAGGCCAATAAGGATTTGGGCTTTGTCTTGGTATTTGAAGACTTGAGTGAGCTCATCAAGGCACAGAAGGCTGCAGCCTGGCAGGAGGTCGCCAAACGCATCGCGCACGAGATTAAGAACCCACTGACTCCTATCCAGCTGTCGGCCCAGCGGCTCCGAAAAAAGTTCGCGGAGAAGTCACCTGATTTTGACTCCATCTTTTATGAGTCCACCGAGGTGATCGTGAACGAGGTCACTGGTCTCAAACGAATGGTGGATGAGTTCGCGAAATTTGCTCGGATGCCGGCTCCCCAAATGGCACGGGAATACCTCCACGATGTGATTCGAGAAGTGGTGGCGCTGTATAGAGGGGCGCACCGTGAGGTAGAGTTTATTCTAGACCTAGATGAGACGTTGCCCCGGGTGAATTTCGATCGAGAGCAGATCAATCGGGTGTTTGTGAATTTGTTCGATAATGCCATCCAGGCCATGAATCAAAAAGGTCGCTTGTGGATCACGACCAGGTTTGATACCAAACGGCGTCGAGCGGTCGTGAGCGTCGCTGATGAGGGGGCAGGGATTAACCCTGATGACCAAGAACGGCTCTTTGTTCCATACTTTTCTCGAAAACACACAGGGACGGGACTTGGGCTCGCCATTGTGCGCCGTATCATCACGGACCACGACGGCCACATCAGTGCCGGGAATAACCACCCCAAGGGGGCCGTGTTCACCTTGGATTTACCGGTCTAATGGAAAAAGCTGACGAGCTGTCAAGGGACCAAGCCGGTAGAAAACCGAAGATCCAAGGTGTCAGCTTCTCAGCTTTTTTGCCTGTTAGCTTTTGAATCGCGGGGTATAGATGGGTGAATCGATTCTAATTGTTGACGACGAGGAAGACGTACAGTGGCTCTTCAAACAGCGCTTTCGCCAAGACATCAAGGCGGGGCGCCTGGAGTTTCACTTTGCGTTCTCCGGCGAAGACGCGCTGGCCTACCTGAAGCGGGAAGGCAACGCCAACATCGTCCTCGTCCTCTCCGACATCAACATGCCGGGCATGACCGGGCTGGAACTGCTGCGGACGATCAAACAGGACTTCGCCGGCCTGCCGGTCCACATGATTACCGCCTACGGCAATGAGGAGACCTACCGGAAGGCCCTCGCCTATGGCGCCGACGGCTATCTGACCAAGCCGCTCGACTTTGATCAGTTGAAACAAACCCTTTCCCACCGCGACGCTTGAGCCTGACGCGCTATGGCGCCTACCTCCGTGAAAATTCTCGTCGTCGATGACGAACCCGATCTCGAACCGCTGATCCGCCAGGGGTTCCGCCGCCGGATCCGGGCCGGAGACTATGACTTTTCTTTTGCCGGCGACGGCTTCGAGGCGCTCGACGTGCTCGACCGCGACGGCGATATCGATCTGGTGCTGACCGACATCAACATGCCCCGGATGGACGGGCTCAAGCTCCTGGCCAACCTCAGAGACCTCGACCGCCTGCTCAAAGCCGTCGTGGTGACCGCCTACGGCGACATGGATAATATCCG
>JBFJQA010000188.1:0-6215 GCA_041616875.1 Nitrospiraceae bacterium
AGCCCAAATGCGGGCATTTTCCCGAGAATGCCACATAGGGAAAGTTTTTCTTGTTTGTCCAGACGACCTTCCCCTGAGAGTCGTAAAACTTCATATCCTTGCCCTGATACACCGTTTCCAGAACCGCGGGGGTGGCCTTGAGGACCCAGACATTCTTATCCACATCGGCTTCGGGCATAAACGCTTCCTTGACCCTTTTCTTGTATTTATATTGGAAGCCAATGTCATCCTTTTTGATTCTGTTCACGGTGCCGATCTGGACCCAGCGATTATCATATGGCGCGTACATCGGCTTCATCAAATACTTGATGACCGGAAACACCAAAGGAAGACCGAGCAGCACGCCAATGGCGTGCGTGAGGTTGGTGAAAAACGTTCGGCGTTTGACATCACGCTCCAACGCAGGCAACGGGACAAGCACCTCACCAGACTGAACGTCCACATTGTCCTCTAGATGGGCAATTTCGACCTCATGGGTCGTGACGTACTCCTCCCGCTTGAAATCGGGATATTGGTTCAGCTCACCTGACGCTACCCGAAGTTGCACGACATCCTCGCTCACGGCCTGGATAGTTCCAGCTGGGATTTGCCGCTCAGGAGCTCCGTCGCCCCCAACCACGATGTGGCTCACCTCGAGGGACAAGGGATCCATGATGACCCGAGTGACCTCCCCGACCTCCCGGTCACTGCATTTCACCTTGGATTTGAGCTTGGGTTGCACGCTACTTCTTCTTGATCGGCTTTGGAGTGTTGACGGATGGGTCTTTGAGCGTCGCGAGAAAGACTACAAGCGCTTCGATTTCATCATCAAACATCAGGTCCTTATATTTATCCGGCATTTTCCCCTTCTTGTATTGCTTTTCGAATCCTTCGGCCATCCAGCTCATCGGATCCAAAATCTTTTCTTTCATTTGCTCAGGAGTCATCAGATTCCCAATATTATCCAGCTTGGGGCCTCGTTTCTTGGATTTCTTCCCGAAGATCGTGTGGCAGTTATAACACTCCTGCAATTCCCATTGTTCTTTCCCCAGGGCTACCAAATCGCCTGCAGCCGCCTTGGGGCCACTCTCTGCAGTGGGAGCACCTGGGCCAGAAGGCACTTCACCCACCCCGGCTGATTTTAGGCGGGCCATAATCGCTTCCGCCTTCTCGGAGAGCGCCTTCGCCCGAGCAAGTAATTCCTCCGTTTTGCCTTGCTCCGTTGCTGCACGACGGCGCTTCAAAAATTTCTCGATTTTTCCTTTTTCATCCTCGGGATCATACTGCGGCCATAACGACGCCCCGCCAATATACACACTCGAAAGGACCGCATAGAAGATCACCAAGGCCACAACCGCCTTTACCCCCTCAACGCGACCGAGTGGCGGCGCATCTAGGAGAATAAACACCGCGGTCCCCAGCATCGCATAGGCAAAGAACATGGCCTGGAAAATCAGGGGGAATCCCAACGCCATCGAGGCCCCGACAAGTACGGCCCCGATGATCACTCCAATGGTCCCCTTCTTTAGGATGCTCTTTATCAGGCTCGGCTGTTCAGCCATGGGCGCTCCTCTAGGACGTGATCACAATCCACATTATTTTGCAGCCGCTGGAAGAGGCTCGCCTTCAGGAGCATGGCCTTTGACATCAGCCGTCCTCAAGGTGACCACGATCGCAAAACTCACCACGATGTAAAACGCAAGCGTAATGCCCGTGATCCACCAAGCGGAATACGCGAGCGTGGGAGTAAACGACTCGGCTGTGAAATCCGGCAACAAATTATACGTATGGTAGTATTTGCGCAGCAAAGAGCGGACTGCCCCCATCAATCCCATGGTCCAGATGGCGCTGAAGGCCAGAAAGATGAGGACAAATTGGGAGGCAAAATCGATCTTTCCCCAGACGATGGTGCCTTGCCGAATGCCTCTGTTATACAGGATATAGTTAATGACCGTCACAAACACGAGTGTGAAGGCGGCCGAGTTCTTGGCCGGCATTAAGGCAAGAAAACCCCACGCGCTTGGCAATTGAAGATGATCCACCGCCAGGGCCTGGGTCGCCACGAAGGCGAACGGTGTCATCCAGATCGCATTCCCAACGATCACCATTAAAAAGCCTACCTTGATCACCGTTCGCGAGGATACGGTGATACGGCCCAAGGGAGGAATGATTTTCCCAAGAATCACCGGGGCCAGGGCCAAAGGAATGAGCACGGCGAGAGAGACAGGGTCGGGCACCGGGAAGGCTGTCCATACATAGGTCATCACGAACGGGAGTGCGACCATGACCACCAGCGTCAAGATGGACATTCTCACCCGCTCAACACCCTCGATTCGCTTCATGCTTAGCCAAATATAATAATTGCTGGCTAGGAAAATCAGGCCGATCATGGCCCCCTGCATTTCGAAGAACATGGAGAGTTGGTCTGACATCATGTAAGGACAAATCGACGCATCGTAGTCACAGAGTTCATACGCTAACAGATAGCCCATAAAGGGCAGGAAGAGGAGTGCGCCGACTCCAATGAGATTCCCCACAAACCCCATCCAGTCGTAATAGGCCCGCTCCTTGTCAGACTTGGCCCCCATGAACATATAGGCTGCGATCAGCCCGGCGATAAATCCTCCAAACGTCACGTTGCCGACCAAGCGGTGGAGATTCAACGGCATCCAGCTATAGTTGTAGACCTTGTCCCAGAGAGACGCTGTCGCAATATACTCATAAATAGAGATATCGCCCGTACCGCTGCCGGGACTATTCATAAACGACGTCGGCCCGTCGATGACAAACAGGGTCACCGTTCCGATCACATTCAGGAGGACCCCCAGGGCGATGTGTCGCCCCTTCTTTTCTCCCTTGAGCGCGTCCCAGGTATAAAAATAGAGATACAAGACGATGGTCTCCGCGATAAAGAGCAAGGGATAGATCACCGCGAAGATGAGGAAGAAGTGATTGATGAGCCAAGTAGTGAATTGCGGATAGGTGGCCAAGAGCACGAAAATGAAAAGCCCCCCCGTGAGGGCGGTCATGCTGTAGAGAATCACGGTGACCTTTGTCACCTCTTTGGTCAACCGATCGTACCGAGGATCCTGATTGCGATGACCGAGCCATTCCGCAGTCACCGCAAATATCGGGGCACCAAGGATGAAGGCGGCGAAGAGGATATGCAGCTGAGCCACAATCCAGACTGCAGTCCGGTTCCCCGTATAAGGGAACTCACCCGGGGGAGCATCAGGAGCCTGAGCATAGGCTACCGCACTCCCAACCACTAGAATGCCAAACATGATCAGGAAACTACGCTGCCACGTTTTCATAATGCCTCTTCGCCACTCCCTGATTATGATCTTTGGACGTTATTTCTTTTCGCCCTCGGAAGTCTTGGTCGCCTCTCCTTCAGCTGGCTTGGCTTCGCCTTCTGCTGGCTCGGCCTCGCTGCCCTTCGCTTCACCCTCCGCAGCTGGAGCGGCACCGTCGGAAGCAGGCACGGCCTCTCCGGGTTTCATAGCTGTGCCGACTGGCACCCAATCCTTCTTGACCACATCATATTCCATGCCTTTCAGGCCGAAGGTTCTTTCATACGCAATCACTTTCCAACGATCCTCTTCGGAAAGTTTGGTCTTCCACGGCTTCATCTTGGTATTGGGGACGCCCTCGGAAACCCTCCAAAACCAAACGGAGTCAGAATACAGTTTCATCCGGTCCGCGACGCGGAAGTCCCGTGCGCCGGCCTTCTTCGGCTTGCCGTCTTTCCCGTGACAACTCGCGCAATTCACATCCATGTTCGTCTGGCCGATGAAAATTTTACGTCCTTCTTCTACAATGTCCTCATCGGCCCACCAGCCCTCAGGCATATGCTTGTCCGCATACTCGGGCGGAGCGGGGGGTGGGGGGACAATGGGCCCTTCCCCACCACCGCAGGCCGCAATGGTCAAGGAGAGGCTTGTGGCTGCGAGAGGGAGCAGCACCTTTACGTAGTTCATTCGCGTCATGGAGAGACCATCCTTTCCTTTGTTTTGCACACGTTTTCGAGAAATACTAGCATGAGACATGAGGGAGGCTAAATCCTGGATTCTTACTAGGGAAAACGCTCCAATAAAAAAACGCTTTTGCTGAAAGATGCCGTCCTTCAGCAAAAACGCCCGTTGGAAAAAGATGATTGGCCCCACGCCCCCCTCTAACCAAGATCCGGGGAGGTGTACCAAGAGACCCGCGGACCATTCATGTTGGACGCTGCTTTTTGTATCCCTTTCCCTTCTGCTGTGATCGGCGGCGATGTTTCCGTATCGCCTTGGCGCCAGCCACACCCGCTACAATCGCTACAGCCACCCCCGCACCGATCGAGACCCACAGAATTGTACCTGCCCTAGTTCTCTCACATCCCGAGCCGAAATCGACTCGTACGATCCGCTCAGCTTCAGTATCTTTCGGGTCAAATTGGACCTTTGTGTGTTCCTGCTTATCCTGGACCGTTACCCGAATTGGATCTCCGAGGTTATCGTTATGGAGATGGAGTGTCGCTCTGTAATACCCATCACTATCGGTATAGGCCGACGCCTTGACTGAAACCCGCGTGTCCTTGACGATGACCTGTTCATCTGCGACTGGCTTTCCGTCGGGGGCACACACGACGCCTTCAACTGTGAATCTGTGATCGGCTTCATGCGTGGCCGCCGCATACGGAGAGAGGGCCAGTGCCACTGCGAGGACACCCACACCCTGGATCGCCCTCAGCAGGCCGGGTTTCTGAGCGGACTCTCCCCTTCTCTTGCACCCCATTTCCCTCGACACCGGCCCCTCTATCCTCGCCCTTGCTGGCAGTTCAAGGCTGGGCTCGACCAAAGTGTATGGCCTTCCTCTAGGACCAAGCGAGCCGGTTTTGGGCGCGCCTCTTCTAGCACAGTTGATTTTCTTTGTCAATTGCCCCGTGGGACGCTTTTCCATGGAAGAGCCTTTTGTTTTCAAAGTGTTGCGGCCTGTCTGCGGGTCCGGAGAAGTGCCTCAAAAACACCCTAGATAGAAATAGTTATATCGGTGCCAGGCCATGAGACAGACAGGACTAGACCCGATGGGAGACCCACACGATTTGCGATGTACGTGAACTGATGGGAAACGGGGAATAGAACTTTTAGAGGTGACCACGCGCTCGTGAGGATTCCGCTGCGTGTTCAGCCTCAGCTCGACGCTGTGATTCTTTCTTGGCGATCCAGGCGTCCCATGATTTCCCTGAGGCCGTATCCTCGCCAGTAAAGGCGATGGCCACGATTTGATCGTATTGAATGGTCATGACCTCTGGCTGATTCTTCGGAAAGATTTGAAGGTTGGGGGCGGGTCCGGTTGCTTGTCGGTTGAACACATACCCCTCAATCGACATTCCGGAAGAAAGCTCAAGGGTGATGTCCCCGCGAAAGTCAAAGGCCTGCTCAATGGCTTCTGCCAGTTCCTCCGAGGACCGAGGACGATAGGTTCGGCCGACCAGTGAGGAAGCTTCTGGGGTGTGGTACTTGGAATCCGTCATGAGACGCAACCGCCAGGCAGGAGAATATCCAGGTTCGGGAACCTAACGGGCGTTAGGAAGGAGCGTGACTTTGACCGTGCGCCCAAACCCCGACCACGATCCAAAGGTATCCTCGACCGCGGACGCTTCATACCCGCAGTGGACCATACAGTCTGCACATTCCTCGTGGCGGCCGGTGCCGTATCGGTCCCATTCTGTCTCATCCAGCAATTCCTGGAAGGTCCGTGCATACCCCTCTTGCAGGAGATAGCAGGGACGCTGCCACCCAAAAATGTTGTACGTGGGATTCCCCCAGGGCGTGCATTGATAGTCACGCTTTCCCATGAGGAACTCCAGGAACAGCGGGGATTGGTTGAATCGCCATGTTCGTTTTCGGTCGCTCAGGAGGCGGGCAAAAAGATCCCGCGTTCGGCTTCGCTTTAGGAAGTGCTGCTGATCCGGGGCCTTTTGATAACTGTATCCTGGGGAGATCATCATTCCTTCCACGCCCAACTGCATCATCTCATCAAAGAAGGTGCGAACCCGAGCCGGATCGATATCATCGAACAAGGTCGTGTTGGTGGTGACCCGGAAACCTCTATTGAGCGCCCCTCTAATGGCTTTCACCGCCACATCATACACGCCATCTCGACACACGGCATTGTCATGGTCCTCGCGAAGCCCGTCCATGTGGATGCTGAAGGTCAGGTATTTTGAAGGCCTATAGTCATCCAGCTTGCGC
>JBFJQA010000189.1:0-6213 GCA_041616875.1 Nitrospiraceae bacterium
GCTTAATCGCCATCCTGCTCACCATATTCAGTGTGTTTCTTTATATGGGCCTCTCGGCATTGCTGTACCGGCATGTCGATGTCGGACTGCTGGCCTTGGCTCAAGCCGAAGCCACCAGAGTCGAATTGGCATCCGGTCAGGTCAGCCCCGTGACTTCGGACCACGATCACGACGACGGGGATGAGGAAGATGAAGACCGTGCAAAGAAGGCCCGTCATGAGCACGAATTACGCGAGGCCATCCGGTTCAGCGCGGTCGTCAACCCCGACGGGGATATAATCTGGAAGGGTGAAGGAGTGGTGACCCACCAGCCCTCTGCACAAGGCATTCTGAAAGAGGTGCTCGAGGGTCAACCCATCTTCGAGACGATCGAGATCCCCCCTGACTCTTCCGTTCGTCGTATCTCGCTCCCTATTCGCGTCAAGGAGGAAGTACGGTACATCCTGCAGAGTGAAACACCGCTGAGATTGGTTCACGACACGCTGCGGTGGCTCCTTCTGGTGCTGGGCGGGGTGTCAGCTTTGATGCTGATCCTGGCTTGGTTCGGAAGCGGCTGGTTGGCCCGCGAAGCGCTCAAGCCGGTTGAGACCTTGAGCAGTACCGCTAGCCGCATCTCCGGCCAGACCTTAGGGACCCGTCTTTCCCTCGATGCCCCCTATTCGGAGTTTCAACGGTTAGCCCACGCATTCAACAATATGCTCGAACGCCTTCAAAAGGTGTTTGAGTCCCAACGTCGGTTCGTCGCCGACGCAGCGCACGAGCTGAAGACGCCGCTCACGGCCATCAAGGGAACGCTTGAGGTCACACTGCGAAAGGCTCGTACCCCGGATGACTACCGCGAGGCTCTGGCCGGCGGTCTTGGTGAGGTCGACCGGCTGATCACTATAACCAGGTCGTTGCTCACACTGGCTCAGTTATCGGGAGACCGGCCGCCCATGTCACTTCGCCCTCTCGCGCTTGAGCGGATTCTGCGAGAGGTTCTCAGTGACCTATCCGTCCTCGCGGAGGACGGCGCGATTCACGTCGTCTCAGACATTCATCCCGTGCCTCAAATCCTCGGCGATGCAGCACAGTTGAAGCAGGTGGTTATTAATCTCTTGGATAATGCGATTCGGCACACCCCCCGTGGTGGAGCGGTGACGGCGCGGCTCCAAGAGCGGGGAGGTGCGGTGAGCATCATGATTGAAGATACCGGCTCGGGGATTGGTTCCGAGCATCTCCCCCATCTCTTTGATCGGTTTTACCGGATGGATACTGCACGTGACCGGACCACGGGTGGAACGGGGCTCGGACTAGCCATCGTGAGAGAGATTGCAGAAGCGCATGGAGGGCAGGTGGAGGTTCAGAGTGAGGTGGGTAAAGGATCCACCTTTGCTGTCAGCCTACCAGCAATAAAACAGTCGACGACTTCTGGAGACTGTGCCTGACCTAGCTGATCCGGTGCGTGCCTGGAGCATTCTTCAACCATATCAATGTGGTATGTCGTGCGCAGCGATGTTCCCGGGTTGAGACGATCCCTTAGCCTGAGCGTGCGCAACTCTTCATTCAGCTGAATGAGCCAGACTCCCGTCGGAACGCACGCGCTTGAATCCCTGTGCCACTACTTCCGTACAATCCCTCTTGTAGATTCCAAGGATGGAAAATCGGTGATTATCCACCTTGACATCGTAGACGCCTTCCACTTCTGGGTACTTCTGATGAATATCCCGCAAAGCCTTCGTGAAACTCCCATTGCCCTTCGCACCCGAGACACTGAACCGATCGGTCGCAGAGAAGATAATCGGGATCGAAAGACCATGCTGACAACTGTCGCCCGTCACCTCCCCCACCAGGACAGCGTCTTTGGGCAACGCCCGCGGCGTCAAGGTCTGGTAAGAAAGAGGCCCTTCTGATTCATAGAACACGACAAAGCCCCCGACGAAAATCAAGCCGAATTTGGCCTGATAGGCCGGGCCCTCGGCCCAGGCGGCAGTCGCGAGCAGGCATCCGCAGATCACCGTCAGAATCTTTTTCATGGAGACGCCACCCTCCCAGTGACCACCGTGCACGCCCGTGTATACAGCCCCAGCAGATAGAAATTAGCCTTCGTGTCTGTTTGAACGTCATACAAAATGGAGCCAGGCTGTTCACCTTCCAAGGCCTTTTTGACCGCTTCCGCATATCCTCCATGGCCCCACGCAACGAGAAAAAGAACCGAGTAGTTGCAACCCTCGCCGGTCACGATCTTATCTGATGCCTTCGATTCGACATCAACCGGGCTTGCCGAGCGATAGGCCCGCGGGACGTGGACATTTGTGTAAATCAGTCCGCACCCGCTGAGCAGCAGAGCCGCCAGAACCATCATCGACCCCAGTCTGATGGACAATTGTTGGCCTTCCATTACGGCTGAACCTCCTTGCATATCCACATATGGCGCTCCGTGGAGCAACTACCCAAATGTTACCTCGAAGCGTCCATCCTCACAATGGAATTATCTCGGCATACGACCCCTTGTTTCGAGACACCTCCCATTTTATACCATAACCGCGACGGGCGTGAACGTGGCCTTCCGCCTCCTCCTCATTGCCTGCACAGAGGGGATCCTGGCCCAGCCGAGATCGATTATCGCGAGGCACACCTGGTGCTCACTAAAATGGCAATCCAGATGGATAAGTGTCGGGCCGGCCCCAACTCACGCAAGGAGGGGGCTCGTGGGTTGCTCTTTTACTCCTTCGCGGTCGACCGCGGGTAAAGGGGGAAAGGTTATTGACAGCTTCCCACGAAGGGCCTAGGCTTGCCACTCCGTGATCAGAGGAGTGCCTACAAGGGGAGGGTTCCTCGGGTGTATAGACTCATTTACGTGAGTACCGCCACTCGGTCGATGAGCGAATCCGAGCTGGCTGAACTCCTTGAACAATGTCGCAGAAACAATGCCCGTCTTGGCATCACGGGCATGCTTCTCTACAAAGACGGTGATTTCATGCAGGTGCTCGAAGGCGAGGAACAGACCGTCAAGGAGTTATACGCGAAGGTCTGGGAGGACCCTCGCCATCGCCTCGTCACTCTCATCATTGAGAAGCCGATCGAGAAACGCAGCTTTGGTGATTGGACGATGGGCTTCAGAATTCTCCATCGGGCCGATCTGCAGAAGGACCCGGGTTTCTCTGATTTTTTAGACCGGCGCTTTACCGACAAGACTCTCGTCACCGCAGATCTTGCAACCAAGCTGCTCACGTACTTCGCACGTAACTAGTTACCGTTTGGTCGTTTCTGTTACCTCACCTTGTCTACCGGTTCCGATGCCGTGAACAAGAGGCAGCTCCGCGTCACTCAACAGACCGTGGGTAGCGGCTTGGAATGGGATGTCTCCCGAGACACGGCTGCTCTCTCCGGTTCCCAGCTTCGTAGCCTTTCCCCCTTCAGCTTGTGAGGATCAGAAGTCTCGGGGAGGGCAGCTTGTGACGAGCAGAACGGCGAATGCGAGCTGAGAGACGCCCGGTCCATGCGTTCTCGATGCACCGGGAGAGGATGAGGCATGGTTGTGTGCACAACCTGTTACAGGATACAGGAAGGCCATGAATGGGATCGCTGTCCCCCTCCTGGTAGCTGCCGCCTTGGTCATCACCGGGTGCATCGCCGTCCGTGATGGTATCGTCCCCATTGAAGCGCGCCATGCATTATCGGCAGAAGCCTTCTCGGTGGCCCTGATCGGGGACATTCCCTACTCCGACCGACAGATTGAGCTCTTGGACGACCTGATTACCGCTATCAACGCAGACCCTAGCGTACGATTCGTCATGCACGCTGGCGACATCAAAGGCCGCGCACCCTGCGACGATCAATTGTTTGTTGAACGGTTCGATCAGTTTCAAAAATTTCAGAAGCCCTTCATTTATACCCCTGGCGACAACGACTGGACCGACTGCCATCGAGAGGGTAACGGACGATATCATCCTTTGGAGCGTCTCGCCTTCCTGCGGCGCGTCTTCTTCAGGAACCCGTCACAATCGACGGGTGGTTGGCCAATCCCGGTACGCTCTCAAGGCACGGTTCCCGGCTTCGAGTCATTCATTGAAAATATCTTATTTGTTGAGGGCCGGGTTGTGTTTGCGACGGTGCATGTGGTCGGGAGCAATAACGGTTTGGTTCCCTGGGTCGGACTCGACCCTTCAGACTCCTTCGACCGGCCACGACGTGACCGAATCGAAGAGTTTCGCGCACGCGAGGATGCCGCCATTCACTGGCTAGAGGAAATCTTTCGAGTCGCTGAAACAATGGACAGTCCCGGAGTCCTCATTCTTATCCAAGCGAACCCTCGCTTCGAGGTACATCGAGATAGGGAGGGCAGGACGGGGTTTAATCGATTCCTTGACACGCTTCGAGATCTCACTGTGGGCTACGGCAAGCCGGTTCTCCTGGCACACGGCGATTGGCATTATCTCAGGATTGACAAGCCCATGCATAGGATCACTCAGGCCGGGGAGCGGGAGCCTATACAGTCGCTGATTCGAATCCAGATCCCCGGCAGCCCACACGTGCGCTGGCTCAAGATTGCGGTTGATCCGCAATCCCCCGAGGTCTTTCTGCTTGTGGAGCCTTTCGTGCGCAAACAGGACAGTTTGCCGTGGTAAGGCTCCTCCTTACCTCTTGTGAGGAGTGATCCACGCTGCGGCACGGCAATCCCGCGCTGAGTTTCCACGTACCGGGGTTGTCATGGGGCCTCCTCCTGGCGTCTTACGATTGCTGACGTGCCGTACAAGGGGGAAAGGCTGGCTCTCGTTTTGATCGAAGAGCGTCGGGGTGTCAGTCGATGTCAAAGGAGATCACCTGGATCGAGGTTCCCGGGAAAAAGGTTACTTCCAGCTCGGCCTCTTCTAAGATCGTTCCCGTAGCTAACATCGAGAACGTGCTCTTAAAGGACTCTTCCTTCACGCCGGTCAATTCCCCGATCATGAGCCTGACCTTCGATACCGTTTTTGCTCCCTCCCTCAGGGCATGGGCCGTTATTCCTTCGATAATAGGTTCGATTAAGTGGGTCTCATGCATGAACCTGCCTCATGTAGCAACCTCTCGATCTCATCGAGGGTGTCAACAACGCACGATGACATCGCTTCCCCTAACGCGATCGTTTGCGGTTGAACCCCCAACATACAGATCTTGGCTCGCGTCTGGTGTTGAAGAAATTCAATCAGCATTCGACTCGAGATATCATGGGTCGTAAGGCCGCATGTGAGGATGTCAGCCGGTTGTAAGATTCGGTATTGTCCCGGATCTAGGTCTAGGTGCGCGATATCTACCAACACAATTGTCTCCGGCTGCTCCTTGACGATAGGACCGACAAAATTTTCCGGGGCACTCCCGGCATCAATGCAGATGAAGCCGACCTTCCCCTGCAATCGATCAACCAGGGCCGGGCCAAATCCGTCGTCTCCCCGCAAGGGATTTCCTATCCCGACGATGACCGTCTTTCCTCGCAGGATCGGGAGGAAGATATTGTCCATGGTGACTCTCTCTCCTTTCCACTGGGACATCGATGATCGGAGAGTCTGTTACTCCTCCTTAGTCGTCAAGGTCGTTTCTCTTCGACAACGTGCGCACAAGATCCTAAAACGGTCAGCACGCCCCCGATCTTTTACGGTTGAAAGGATGTTCTGATCGACGAGGCCCAGCTGCTTGTGGAGGGAGAGGTAGAGGGTGGGGTTGGCATACGTCAATTCACCGACCTTTCCGCATATCCAGGCCAAATGATCTGTGCACCCGATCGGCGTTCCACAGATCTCACATACTTCAAGCTGTTTCTCGATGGTCTCATATGCCTTGGCCCGGTCAAAGAAGGCGAGATCCCACTCCCTTGAGGACTTGATCCCCTCATGATCGGCAATACAGACCGCTTCGCATTGGCCGCAAAATATACAGGTATCGGCGTAGTGGAAGAGGATGCGTTTCGCGGTCTTGCGGCCCTCGGGCGTCTCCTCGATCACATCCTTATGGGCAATGGCCTCAGCCGGACAGATCTGCTCACAGGCCAGACACCCCACACATCGTTCTTGGTTAAACTTCGGCAAACCACGAAAGTTTGGATGGGGCACATGCGGCTCCTGAGGAAATTTGGCCGTATACGGCCCTTTGACAAGGGCCTTTATTGCCTCACCAAGTTCCCTAAGCTTCGGTAATCGCATCGTTGTCTCTAGTCATGCTCCATTGTTTGCAATTTTCTGGCTTTTCTTGATTAAA
>JBFJQA010000190.1:0-6199 GCA_041616875.1 Nitrospiraceae bacterium
GCGGAAAAAATTGCATTGAGGATGACCCCCGCCAGTAGAAGCGTATGGATCGCAATGTGTCCGTGGAAGACTGCAATCCGGTACACGATGGCTACGGACACTAAGCCTCCAATCATGGCGCAGAGGGGACGGGCATGAATGGCAAGCAAGGTCGTGCTGATACCAGAAAGTGTGGCGATGGCTGCCCCGAGCGCTGCACCGCTGGAGATTCCAAGTACATAGGGATCCGCGAGGGGATTTCGCAAAAGGGCCTGCAGAGCGACTCCGACTGCCGCCAGGCAGCTTCCCACCAGGTACCCCAACAAGACTCGCGGCAGCCTGACTTGTAAAAGGATCACCTGGCTGACCTCCAAGGACTCGGCGCCCTGGGGCTTCAGTAGTGTTTGGGAGAGGATTCGAACGATCTCTGCCATCGCCAGGTCTTCGGCTCCGAACCGTAGAGCGATCATTATCATGCACAGGCTCACCCCTCCAAGGATTGCCAAGGTGAGCGCCCAGCGCCTGCGGGTCAACAGGGTCTTGCTTGACCAAGGGAGAATTTCAGATCTCGTGAAGGGGGGGGCGGTGGCCAGAATGCGGGATCCACCTGTCATTCCTGACTCCTCCCCGCCTTGGCCTGGGACCATGTTCATTATGAAGAGCTTCCCTTGGCGAAGACTTCAGGGTGAATAATTCTGGCTAGCTCTTCGAGGCCTTGCACGATTCGCGGGCCGGGCCGATTGACCAGGTCAGACGGGATTTGAGAAAGGCGTCCTTGCTGAACCGCTGACAGGGTCGACCATCGGAGCCAGGCCTGTTGCTCGTGTTCAGGGATGCCTTCAGCTTTTCCGACGGGGAACACAATCAGTTCAGGATTTTCCTGGATCACCGCTTCCATGCTCAACTGAGGGTAGGCCGTATGGGCATGGGCAGCAACGTTGGTTCCTCCGGCCAAGTCGATAAGTTGATGGATGAAACTTCCTGGCCCGACCGTAATGAGTGGATCACTGTTTAAGACGTACAGTAACCGCGGGCGTGACAAATCCTTGGTACGGTCTTTCACCTCTACCATCCGCCGGCGGAGGCTGGTGGAGAGTCTGTCCGACTCAGCCGATCGAGCCAGCATACGACCGATGGTCTGAATCTGGGAAAAAATATCTTCGACCGATCTCGCTTCAAGAACAAAGGTGGAAATCCTCAACTCCTCAAGCTTTCCCAAAAGGTCGGAACGCAGAAATTCCCTCGGAGCCAGAACGAGGTCCGGCTCAAGGGCGACCAGTTTTTCAAGATTTGGATGAGAATATCCGATCTTGGGCTTGAGGTGAGCTTCGGGCGGGTAGTCGCAGAATTGGGTGACTCCAATGATCCGCTCCTCAGCCCCCAGGGCAAAAAGGATCTCGGTGATACTGGGGGCGAGAGAAATGATTCGGCTGGGGGGTTTTGCGAGATAGAGGTTTCGCCCCAGTGCATCCACAAAGGTTCGTGGGGCCACGTTCGCCATAAACGGCATCCCTGTGAGGATACCCTGCTGCCGTCTTGGCTTGGGCATAACCTTTGACTCGGGGTGTTGGGCCGACCCGGCTGGGCTCCAGAGACACAAGATCAGCGCTGCGAGCCCGACCAGTCGGGGATAGTGACCTCGAACTGGGTACAGAGTGGTCTTCGTCAAACAAAAAATCCTCAAGGCTGGTTACACCCTGAGGATTGCACCCGCGTCTTCATCCTCGCTCCTTCCCCAGCCCTCGAGGGAATGAAAGCTCTGAAGTCCGGGCAGGTCTTCTGGCTTATGGGGTCTTATGCCTACTCCCCGCTCCTTCCCAGCCCAAACGTGACGGCTACTTGGTGATGAATAATGAACGATGGGACTTCCTGCCCCTCGCCCGTTACCAATCACGCTCCACGTCCTCGGCCAGTGGCTTCCGCGGGTTTCGTCCCCATTTACAGCGGCGGGACCGCGAGGGATTCTCACCCTCTTCCCTCCACCCGGAAACTGATCGTCTGTAGGCCTCCTTATAGGTGAGGGTCCAAAGTGTTGTCAAGGTCCAAATCGGGGTTTCAAGCTGATGGACTCACCGGTGACCAAGTCCAAAGTTGTACCCTGTAACTCAACCCCTGGTACAGGATGGTGCCCTCGCCGTTGGGGCCGTAATCGCCTTATACGAACGACATTCGCCAAATAGCCCTCTGAGTGTGCACTTGCGACACAGGTCGAGATGGCATAGCCCTTGCTCAAGATCAGGCTGGTTCTGGACTGTGCGAAACGACAGGTTTTGACCAAGACGCGGCAAGACATTTCCGGTACGGCCAAGATTACGTGACGTAACGAGGTTCCTTTGCGAAAACTACTGGTCACCCTCTGTCTCCTTGCCCTGTTCATCGAGATTTCAGGCCTCGTATTGTCCGTTTCGGCAGATAAGCCGAACGAAGCCATGGTGTCCTTGCTCGAGCCACAGGATCGGAAAATCAGAGACCTCAAAACAAATGGCTACCTCCTGTTGCTGGGCTTTGGGGCGGCCGCTTCTGTTGACCCGGTGCAAACGGGGCTGGACATATGGTTGGAGGCCGAAATTGACCGAGGTCGTCGGAGATTTAATTACCAAAACGCCACACGGTCGCAACTCTTTCTCCCCCCTCAAACGGTCAATAAGCTTGAGCCCTGGATAGGCACCAATCCCCTCCAAGAATTACGGAAAGAACAGGCCACGCTTCGTCGCGAAATTCGCCACTATCCGATTTTCGCAAGCCGATACAAGAAATGGTTGGGAATGCCCTTTGAGGATTGGGGATACGGTCATGCTGGAGGGACTCGTTTTGAGGAAATGTTTGTGGCCCACCGTACGTACCTTGGAGAGGGATTTTCTCAAGGGCTGAACACTGGCATCATTCGTTTAGGAAGAGACCTCTCCCAATGGCGCGCGGTCATGTCGGTGGCGAGAACGCTGCCCCTTAAAATCATGGCTGCCACCGTTGTGTCGGAGGATGTCGCGATCCTGTCTGACATTCTTAGTCAACCGAAAATCACGCCGGAACTGCTGAAGGACGTGCACGCGCTGTTAAGCCCTCTCTCTCCGGTCGAACGATCCTTGCGGCGGCCGATTCAAAATGAATTCGTTGTCGGCATGAAACGGCCATCAACATCCCGTGCCCCTGCGCCGCTTGCCAGGCAAGATCAATCTGCCAAAGACGCTGCCTGGCTGACCAAAATGGCAGGTCTCCACCCCGGTACCCTTGCGAGTGTCGAACAGTCATTGGCCAATTCCATACTGGGTATTGAGTTCAACACGCAACGGACTCTGAACATGTATGCGGTGTACTATAAGGCTGTGATCGATGCGACTGAGGGCGGACCTGCTCCCTTGCCGAAGCTGCGAGATGTGGCCCGGGCATTCCCTCGGACGTTTGTCGACACCCTGTTGAATCCGGTACACGAGGAGCCCGCGTGGGAGTTTCTTATGGGAAAGATGCTGGAGGCTGACGCGCGAATACGTCTCGCCGGCATGCAGGCGATGCTCCGGATGCCGTCCGGCGCTCAACGAGTTTCGACGCGCATTGCACTCGCGGGGTCTGATTACTACGACCCCTTCACGGGTCTTCCCCTCATGTGGAATGCAATGCAGCAGAGGCTGTATAGCGTTGGACAGGATGGATTGGATGACGGAGGGGATCCTACGTTCGATATAGCCGTGCCGACGGTTGTCACTCAGCACGGTGTGAGCACCGTCTCCAAGACAGGGAAACAAAAAGGCAAGTCAAAGAAAACAAAACCTAGCCGGGTGTAATAGTTCTTTCGGCCAATACCCTCATCCTTGTCTAAGCCACTCCCCACCTCTGTTCACGGTGCAGGGTATCACACGATGGCTGCTGAGAGGTCTCGATCACCAAAGGGGTCGGTGATCCTCCATGTTCTCTCAAGGAAAAGAAAAGGCTGTCGCACACCCGGCTATGTACCTCTCTTTGGCTCGCTCTGCCTCAGCCTGTACCGGTGTGTCGCCCTTCTTCACACTCTAACAACACGGCCCCTTCCCCGCCCCTCATGAGTACACCCCCCTGGGGCATGTCCAATCGAATGTGACCCACGAATGCACACGAACCTAGAAACAAAATCATAGTCCTCAAGAGGCATTGACTATGGACTGGAGGTTGTTAACAACACAAGCGTGAAGGAGGTGGCACTTCTTGAGCAAGTGAAGCTGTTCCCAGATGATTGCTAAAAGATCTGGAGACTGCTGAATATCAGTCGCCCGTACCGATACCGCTTTTCCTTGTTCTCCACTCCTGCGGTGGCACTGGGTTAGGGACTGTCGAAACCTCTACCCCCTTTCCTTGTCTGAAGTTGCGCCATTCAAACTCATCTTCGTCAAGATTTCTGCTTTTGCTTGGCACCTGGTTCGTTTCACGCTACAAGGGAGATGTGGCTTCTCTAAACAGACACATGCGCAACAGAATTATTCCATGACCGAACTTGAGCGTGTCCATAACTGGCGGCAGGAATGGCGGAACTCACCAAGCCTTCAAACTCAATTCACCAGCTGTGCAAACTTTTTAGTGTTTAGAGCCCTAGAATGGGCTGAGAAACAAGGGGGCTCTCGAAGTCTTCTCTCCCACAATCGGCCAAAATCCTCCGCAGACTCAACGCAGCACCAACCATAAAGCGTCCCCTCGGACCATGTGATCTTTCCTGCATCGAGCGGAAACGACGCGATGGTATCGCTGTGGGCAATGCTTACGACCTGACCGGTAACGCCTTGGGCGAGGGCAAGTGGACGGGAAGCACCAGGCAGGGAGGTGGGTTTGGACACCCACATCAGGAGAGGCTGGAGTGGTTCCTGATAAGATGACTGAGCTGTTGCCGCCCCTCAGGCTGGATACGGAGGATTTCAAGTCCCATGTCGGTTCCTCTTGACCATCGCACCACAGCGAGGTCGATAGAACAGGGAACTCGGACCCAGGTCATCAGAGCCGCGCAGGGGGAGTATGTGGACATATCGACCGTTAGACACGTCTCAGGCGGGATCGGTTGAGTGCTCTTGATCGCTAAACCGCCCGTGGAGAAGTTGGTCACGATCCCTTCCCCGGCCAGACAAAAGCCTGTGAAGGTAACTGGGAAATGAACGGGTATCCGAGATGCACCACGCGAGATCAAGGAGCTCGATCCTCCCGCACAAGCTGACCTTCCGAAACAGTGTGCTTTGTTAAGTAGGCTTCTTGGCACATGAAAGTCTATTCTACTTTTGGGGGGATCTTTACGGCCGGGGTCTCCCGCGTGCTAGTGATAGCGAGGTCTTCGAAACCGACGAGGTCTCGCGGGTCGAGGGAGTTGGGGTATATCCAAACCGCTTCGCTTAGAGTCAGCGGAAGCGCCTCGCTGGGCGGCACACCAGGCTAAGAGCCCTGAGGTGCACGTGCCTTCCTGGCAAGCGCCTCAACAAATTGTTGGGGTTCCTGCACGCTAAGCAGGAGAGAGTAGTCGTCGGACGTTGGGACGTACACGACACGCTGACGATTCGTAAGATAGACGAGGGCCTTCTCACCACTGCGGAGCCGGAACCAGCCCGACGCGTATCCCGGGAGGCCCGTCCCCCACGTGCGGGCCTTCGGATAGTACTCAGGTGCGTGATCGAGATCCAGGACGCGCGCCTCGGAGAGTTTCAGCAACTTGAGAGGAATAGCGCGACCCCAGAAGTCTCCAACGAGTCTGAGGTGTTCGCGATCGATCTCCACCCGGGAATGTCGAGAAGAGTAGGCCGTGTAGGCCAACGCGACCAGCACGACCGCCAGGAGCAGGCAAATAACCGCGACGAACCAAATTGGTTTGGCCGACGCTGGACTAATCGGGAACACCTCCGCCAATTGTCCCTCGGATGTCTGGGGGTATGAGTACGTTTTCTATTTCTGTTCGCGCCAAGCCTAGGCTGTCCATCAGCTAGTGTCAACAATGAGGGTCATCGAGGGTTATCTCGCTCGACCATCCGCTCAAGACATTCTGGGCAGTAGGCCGCCTGACCCTCTACCCGCCATTGTGTCTGCAGTTATGGGAGTTTTTCGCCCAGCTCATGACCCAGAGGAGTGTGCGGTCCCGAGGGGCCTTCGGGCCGGGTGCTGCAGATCGAGCCGGATCCACTGCACCCAGACTCTCCAGGTTGCATAAGCTGGCGAATAATTGGAGCGGGAGACGGGATTTGAACCCGCGACCGACGGCTTGGGAAGCCGCTGCGCTACC
>JBFJQA010000191.1:0-6069 GCA_041616875.1 Nitrospiraceae bacterium
CATTTTGCCGGAGGCGACGGCCATCTGTCAGCGTGTGGTGATCATCAACCGGGGACAGATTGTGGCCGAGGATACTCCTGAGCGCCTTTCGGCCCGACTGCGCCAGTCAGAGAAAATCAGTGTCTCGGTCAAAACCCCTCCAGCCAATCTCTCGGAGCGGTTCCGGGATATACCTGGAATCGTGACGGTATTTAAGCCCAGCGATTCCTCCGAGGCCTTCCTGTTGGAATGTGAACTGGGAAAGGACATGCGAGAGAACATCGCGAGATTCGTTGTGGAGAACGGCTGGGGGCTCCTGGAATTGAAAACCATTTCCATGACATTGGAAGACGTGTTCCTCCACCTCACCCGACAGGAGGAAGGGCTTGCTGCTCAGGACCATGAGGTGACGCGAGAACCATCTGTCGCCTCCCAAGAACCGGCCAGCGCATGACCCCCATCCAGGCGATCATTGCCAAAGAGCTGAAGACGGCGTTCGTCTCGCCCATTGTGTATGTCCTCGGAGCCGTCTTCCTGCTCAGCTTCGGGGCCCTCTCCTATGCGCTGGTTCAGATAGCCGGAGACCTGGCCATCCGACAAATGCAAGTCCAGGGAGCCACCGCGCAACTGAATCTCCACGACCTCGTCTTCAGGCCCACGTTTTATTGGACCGGCTTCTTGTTCCTGATAATTCTCCTGCCGCTCTTGTCCATGCGAGCGTTTGCGGAAGAGCGAAAACTTCGAACATTCGAATTGTTGGGCACCTCCCCTATCGGAATCAATGAAATCGTGATTGGAAAGTTCTTGAGCATCTATCTCATTTTTCTGGGGCTCCTCTGTCTGACGGGGGTCGTGCCGTTGATTCTCTCCCTGTTTAGCAGCTTTAGTTGGAATGCGGTCTTGACCGGATACCTCGGCCTCGCCCTGCTTGGAGGGCTGTATCTCTCAACCGGGGTATTAGCCTCCGCCTTAACCGAGAATCAGATCGTGGCCGCCCTCTTGAGCTTCGGAGCCTTGTTCCTGCTGTGGCTGCTTGGCGTCATCGGCCAAAATATGGGCGACAATGCCTTCGGAAACACCATCACTTACCTCTCCTTCGGGGGGCACTTTGACCGGCTGGTTCGAGGATTGGTGGACACCAAAGACCTGGTCTATTATCTATCAGGAACAGTGCTCATGTTATTTCTGGCCCACCGCAGTGTCGAATCCCAACGATGGAAATAAACAGAATCGTCCCCTTCATCGGCATTCTCGGTGCAGTGCTGGCCCTAGGAGGTCTCATTGCGTATAGCCTGGCTCCAGACAAGCTCTGGCTGGTCACCCTCTGTGAGGGGCTCGCCCTCATATGCCTCACCGGCTTCTTCATCATCCATTTTGAGACCGTCAAGGCGTTTTCTGCGCGACGTTCTACAAGATTTGGGCTCAACAGTGTGCTCATGGTCCTTTTGTTCATGGGCATTATCGTGATCCTCAACTTCCTGGCCGCCCGTCATTCCCAACGCTGGGATCTCTCTGAGGCCCAGCATTTTACGCTCGCTCCCCAGACCTATGAGGTGTTGCGAGGCCTGTCCAGAGAGGTCAAGGTCACCGTCTTTACGCAGTTTGGAAGTCAGGCGTTCAACACCTATCGAGACCTGCTGGATAGCTACCGGCAAGGCAGCCGTTTCTTCAAGGTCGAGTATGTCGACCCTGAACGAAGCCCGGCAATCGCCCGCCAGTATGGCATCACGCGCAAAGACACCGCAGTGTTTGAATCCGGGTCGCAAACCACGCGTGTCGCTGCGCCCTCCGAAGCCGAACTGACGAGCGCCCTGATCCGCACATCGAAGGATAGCAAAAAGCGGGTCGTCTTCCTTGAAGGACACGGTGAACGGGACATCACTAGCCAGGAGCGCGAGGGATATTCCCTCGTTGAGGATGCGCTCCGCGACCAGGGCTATGAGGTTGAGACCCTCACCCTGCTCCAGGAATCGCAGGTCCCAGAGCACACGTCGGTCTTGGTCATCGCCGGGCCCCAACGGCTGGTCACCAAGGAAGAACAAGATCGAATCGCGGCCTACCTCGCTCAGGGGGGCCGCCTCCTGATCATGCTGGATCCCAAGAAGACGACGGGCATGGAGCCCCTTCTCGGTCGGTGGGGAGTCGAAGTCGGGGAAGGCACCCTGATAGACCTGCAAGACAAGCTTGCCCAAGGAGACTTGACGGCCCTGATGGTCCGCACCTTCACAGAACATGAGATTACCCAAGATTTCCGTCTGCCTGTCCTGTTTCCAGTGTCTCGGCATGTGGCATTTCGTGATGAAGTCGCAAAGGATTGGAATTTTGTCCCTCTCGCCCGCACCTCCCCCAGAAGCTGGGCCGAAACGGACTTGACAGATGGCCGGGTGGTCACCTTCAACACGGGAAAGGACATACAGGGTCCGCTTCCCCTCGCCGGTGCACTGACCCCGAAACAGGATCCAGAAGAAGGAGAACAAGGTGCTGCACTGGTGGTCGTAGGAAACTCCTCCTTTGCAAGCAATGTCTATATCAACTTCCCGGGAAACCGCGATTTCTTCCTACACACCATCGGATGGTTGGCAGAGGAGCGGACCCTGATCTCCATAACCCCAAAGGATCCGGCGTTTCGACCATTCTTTCCCAACCCGACCCAGGCCCGCCTTCTCCTGTACGTCCAGGTCCTGTTCCTGCCGGCCGTGACCTTCCTCTGGGGCGTCACCGTCTGGAGAAAACGCCGCCGACTGTAGTGCCATGTCTCGTGGTTTGTCCACCATGCTCATGGCCGTCATCCTCGGGGGACTCGGGGCCTACCTCTATTTTTTCGAGCTCCCCGCCGAACGAGCCAAGGAGCAACAGGAAACCACACAAGCGCGGCTGCTTCTTTTTGATGAGGCCACCATTACTGGTCTCGCCATCCGTTCCTCATCCGGCGAAGTGTCACTCGAACTCGATCAGGACCGCCGCTGGCACATCACGGTACCGATCCGTGCCGAGGCTAATGCTCAGGAGGTGGGTGCGCTGCTACGAGCCCTCGTTCTTGGGAGGATCTCGCGCACCTTCGAGGAGGAATTGAACAATTTGGCCTCATTCGGTCTTGAGGAGCCGTCGATCGTCGTGAAAGTGATCGCAAGTTCTGAAGAGGAGACGATCTCATTGGGAGATAGTGGGCCACTCTCCTCCACCCTATATGCAAAGCGGGGCTCCGATAACAAGGTGCTCCTGACCAATCTGGCGCCAAAGGATTTTCTGAACAAGACACTGACGAGCTTTCGCGACAAAAATGTCCTGTCATTCGACCAGGCCCAGGTAGAGCGTTTCCGGCTGACCTACCAGCCGAACGAATTTGTGCTGTATCGAACCACGCACGAGGGAAAGACCACGTGGAGAATTCGGTCACCAGTTGAAGCCCCCGCTGACCAGATTGAGATCAAAGGCTTACTCGTCAGGCTGCAGGACCTCAACGCGATAGGCTTTATCGATCCAGGTCCCCGACACGATAGGCTCACCAAGACCTTCGGAACACCGAATATTCAGGTGACCCTCCGTATCAGCGGGAGTGATAAAGTCCTCAAGCTGTTTCAGCCTGATCCGTCGAGCGGGGAAGCCTTTGCGGTTACTCAACCTGACAAGCCGATTTATCGAATCAGCCCACTGAGTCTGAAAGATTTCACCAAGGATCTTTTTTCTCTCCGTGACAAGCGGCTCCTCGGACTTGAGCTGGAAGATATGGCCATATTGGACGTTCGCACCGGTGAGAGCCACTACGAATTAGTCCATCAGAACACACAGTGGGTCCTGGAAGACCAGCCACAAGCGGCTCTCAACAGGGAAGAGCTGGACCTGTTCATCAGTCGAGTAATCAACCTTCCTGCAGAATTGTCGGTACCTGAGGGAACCAGTCCCCTTGCGGCGTACGGATTGGATCCCCCCAATGTGGAGTTTACGGCCAGGGACCGCAAGGGGAACAGACACAGGCTGGCCTTGGGAAAGCGTGTCGGCGGACTCGTCTATGCAACAGGAGAGGGGTTATCGGGCGTGTATCAAGCCCGATCCGACATTCTCGATCAAATTCCAGCACGAGCCGATCTGCTGAAAAAATCTGCTAAAAAGGACGGGGCCACGTCTTGACATCTTGCCTTTTTCTGGCAGCTTCATTATATTCGATTGGCTATCATTGAAGGAGGGCTATCTACATGAGGACTTCTGAAACCATTACGATTCTCAGTCTCGCCATTTTAGGCCTGCTTGCCGCGGGCTGCGCGGGCGACGGGCCCTCGGTATCGACCGGACCTTCCGCTGGCGTGGGTGGACCTGCTGTTGCGCCGGCATCGTTAGATGCCTGCATGGCGCGCATCCCGAGTGACGCCACCCCGGGGCAGCGAATGATCGCGGAGGAAACCTGTCGGAGAGACGTTGCGTCGCGGAATGCCGTGGTGCAGAAGGGAACCCCGGCCGCCACTTCAGCTGCAGCCGCCGGAGCAGCGAGCGATACGCTCGAAGGGTGCATAGCCAGGATCCCTAAGGATGCCACCGCCGGACAGCGAATGCTCGCGGAGGAGAGCTGCAAGCAGACGTTTGGTCGGTAGGGTACAAGCCTCTCGATAGAATCGCACGTTGCTCGTTCAAACGTTTCCCAGCCGGGGCTGTCTCGTAGCTGCGCAGTCCCGGCTTTGTTTTTCTTGCGCTAAAGACAGTGTCAGGAATCTCCCGTTCTGCATTGAAGATTGCTCTCATCCGTGCCCCCGTAGCTCAGTAGGATAGAGCAGCGGTTTCCTAAACCGCGGGTCGCACGTTCAATTCGTGTCGGGGGCACCAACTTTCCGTCACTTGGCTTACCTCGTTCCTTGTTCCCATGCAGGAGTCGGGCTCGTCCTCACCCTCCGCGCACTGCCAACCTAACATTTATCTCGTGACAGCCTCTCCCCGTCTGATCCTCCGACGACCCTGGCTTCCTCCTGAAGACCCTAGCGGCCAAGGATTACCCTCACCAAGATCTGGCCTCTGCGGCTGACCCCGAACTCTCGATCCTTTTAAGAGAGGATCCGAAATTCCCGTGGGGCGAGGACGACGAAGGTCAGGGCAGCGAACACGGCCATGCCCGACCCAAACCAAAAAGGCGCGGCCGGACCAACATGATCCCACAGCACCCCCGCAATGAGGCTGGCAGGGAGAATCCCTAGTCCCACCACCATGTGATAGAGACCGTACCCGGTCGCTGTTCGCGTCTCCGGCACGAGACCGGCCAGATAGGCCCGTTGCACACCATCGGTCAGTCCCATATACACGCCATAGAGGACGAACAATCCTGCAAGAGGCCAGGGACTGTCCGTCATGGCAAATCCAGCATAGACACCGGCAAACAGGATGAAGCCCCCGACAATGACCGGTGCCCTGCCAAGACGGTCCGCCAAGATCCCCCCGGGCATGGAGAGCAGGGCATAGGCGACGTTAAAGCCCATATAAATTCCGGGAATCCATGCGGGACTCACGCCGCCATGCTCTGCCTTGAGAATCAAGAAGGCATTGCTGGAATTGCCCAGTGAGAAAAGCCCCACGACCACGAGGAATTTCAGGAGGCGTCTGTTCAGCCCTTCGACGGACCAGAAGGGCCCCCTCTCTATGACGCGGCCGTTTGCGGGTGGAGCGATCACCCAGACGATCAGGGTCACCGCGAGCAATCCCGGCAGAATGGAGAGCCAAAACACCAGTCGATAATCCGCCGCCCAAACAGCCAGGATCAGGAGGGCCACCCCGGGACCCACGATGGCTCCGGCTGTATCCATGGCCCGATGAAACCCAAAGGCCAGACCGAGTCGCGCCGAGTCCGTCGATGTTGCAATGATCGCGTCACGGGGTGCCGTCCGAACCCCTTTGCCCACCCGATCTGTGAACCGCGCGGTCAACACCAGCCCCCACCCGGTGGCCACGGCCAGGATCGGACGCGAGGCTGTCGAGATTCCGTACCCGATCCCCATCAGGAACTTGTGCCGGCCCAACCGATCAGCCAGTATTCCCGAAAACAACTTCAGGACGCTGGCCGAGGCTTCGGCGATCCCTTCAATAAGCCCGACGATCGACTTACTCACACCC
>JBFJQA010000192.1:0-6019 GCA_041616875.1 Nitrospiraceae bacterium
CCCTTCAGATGAGACGACGGTCGCCGTGAAAATCATCGATATGTTGGGCGAGGAAGTTCTCGTCACCCAGACCCTTTAATTCCTCACATCTATTTTCATTATTTCCATGTGGAGGGACTTTCTGCCACGGGGTGGAAGGGATGGACAGAGAGGGGGCGCCCTGGCGGGACCGGCCTATCAGAATCGATGACGGTGCTGCGCCGCCGTTCCGATGGTCCGACCAGGCGACGCTGCCAACAGGATGACATGGAGTCTCAGCCCGAGAACACCGCATCAGGGCGGCCCCGACCCTGTCCACCCTTCGTCACCCCAAAACTTCCGTCCTAGTCCGCATCACCAATTTGGGCCAACTCGCGCTCTCCGAAGATGGCCGACTCATTGGTGTAGTACTTGAATTCAAGGAGGTTGCCGAAGGGATCTTCCAGAAAAAACGTCCGGTGCTCAATGCGGGTCCCTGGATACCGGCGACGAGGTTCCTGATAAAACTTCAGCCCCTTGGCTTTCGCCCGATCGGCCAAAGCCTGCCACTCCTGTTCATCGGTAAACACGAGGCCAAAGTGGCGGGGATAAATCCCTTTCTGTGTCTCGGTTGATTGCCTCGTGAGGTGGCCGACCAGTTGATGTCCCTGCAGCTCGAGGGTAACCGCCGAAGCTGACTCGCGCCCCAACGAACAGCCAAGCCCATTCACATAAAATGTCTTTGCCTCTTTGAGGTCGGTCACCGGAAAGGCAAGATGAAACAACACGCGACCCATCCTTACATGCACTCCATTCCGATGGCCGTATCCGATCTGACGAACATCCCGACATTCCCAAAAAGTCACGGGTATCGCCCCGTGTACTCTCACATGTACAATTTACTACCGAGGCTGTGAGCTCCGCAAACAGCCAGTCACCACTTCCTAAGAAAACCGGTCTGCCACGACCACCCTGCCCTTTCCATTCCAGTACCCGGCCGCCATGTGCGGCGTGGTATGTCGAATGGTAAATTGACCGGTTCTTGACAACACCAGGGCTCCGGCCGAGCCCTGAATACGCCGAACAAGCTTGCGTAGGACGAAGCGGGCGGCCGGCGAGGGGCTGATCCCTCCGGCAAGACGGTCGGTAATCTCCTTAGCCACGGCAATTCGGATGATGCTTTCCCCGAAGCCCGTCATGGACACCGCTCCACTCTCATTATCCGCGTAGACCCCGGATCCAATTAATGGGCTGTCCCCCACCCGTCCCGGCAACATGACTCCGATCCCGCCGGTTGAAGCACCTGCAGCCAGCGTGCCTGATCGGTCCAGGGCAACAGCCCCCACCGTCTCCAGTTCTTCGGAGTTCGGTTTCTTGTGTACGGTTCCTCCCTTTGAGGTCCGCGCTTTTCCCACACGAGGCTGAAACTTCATGGTGAAGCCTCGGGCAAAGCGCGTCGCCAAAGGGCCGACCAGCAACACATGATTGGTTCGTTCCAAGACCAGCCGGGCAACCTTGATCGGATGCTGGACCCCTTCAATCCCCGCGACAGCTCCCGCCTGTAAGTGATGCCCTTCCATGATCGAGGCATCCATTCGACGGATGCCGTCCATCTGAAGACGGGCCCCTAATCCAGCATTGAACAGACCCGACGCCTCCAAAGAGCAAATCGCTGCCTCCACGGCGCAAATGGATGGCAATCCCTCCCAAAGCATATCAAAGGCGTGTACCAAGCTGTCGGATAGACAGGTCCGCTGCGCAGGGCTCATTGGACGGGTCCCTGCACCGCCATGAACCAGGATGATGGGACGGATGAGCTTCAAGCGAAGAGTGTCAATTCAGGAGAATTTCTTTCGCTTGTCGGTAGGCTGGATCCTGCAGGCGATCCAAGTCGGACCGGACGAAACCTAGGCCGGTCACACACAGTTCGAAGTTCTCCGACAACTTGCGGAAGAGAGGGATGTCCATGGCCGCTTCAGTGTTCCCAAACTCGGCGACGATGCGATAAGAGCGTTTACCTGTTTTCACGTAATCCACCAGAAAGTCTTTGTGATAAATCATGCCCGCGCTCTTGAGACGTCTGAGGTATTCGGGGAACAGTCCAGCCATGAACAACGTGAAATCTCCGATATGACGATGGACTTCGCGCTCGCGATCCATCGACGAAGCCTCATGGAGGACTTCGGACTGAAACAGAAGGTCTACAACCGTGTCCAGCTGCTCCCCCTGGTGGTTGCGAATACGATATAAGTGGTCGGCATGAGTGAAATCGACCAACAAGTTGGAGAGGTACTCGGTCACGTTCAGGTCAGGCCATCCGAGCATCTCGGTAAAGCTCTTCTCCGTTAACGTGCCGAACAGGCGGCGTAAGGGGTGTTGCTCAGAAATCTGGTGCCCCATATGCAATTCCCTTCAAGTTAAATTATGCCAGGCTCTGTGAATTCTGGCAAGGCGGTGTGCTTCACGGCCAACGCTGGTCTCCGATCTCCCTATCGGCTTTCCCTTTCCAAACCTTTACGCTTCCTGGTCACTTAGGACCGATTCCGACTCTCCAGAATAAAGGTGACGGGCCCGTCGTTCTCCAGATCGACTCTCATGTGCGCCCCAAAGAGCCCGGTTTCAACGGCAACACCGCGAGCTCTCAGTTCCTGAATTGCGAGCTCATACAATGCACGGGCGCAATCGGGTGGGGCGGCGTTGTCAAATCCCGGGCGTCTCCCTTTTTGCACATTCCCCAACAGCGTAAACTGGGACACGACCAGCACGGCTCCTCCGACGTCAGTCAAGGATAGATTCATTTTCCCCTGCCCATCGTCGAACACACGGAGGGTTGTAAACTTTTCGACCAGGTACCGAGCGTCGGCCTCTTCGTCTCCCCTGGCCACGCCTAACAGAATCAGAAGCCCGAGGCCGATGCGACCCACGACGTGATTCTCCACTACCACCGATGCTCGAGTGACGCGCTGGATTACGGCTCGCATTGCTAAGCGTCACACGTCCAAAAGTCTCAAGTTCTTAAGGTCTGACGTCGGCATCTATGAGTTTTTACCTTCACACATTCCAAGGGAGTTCGCCAACGTGCCCTCCGGGTCGGATTGCAGCCCACCCGTAGGACCGGGCGCGTCAGTAGGAAATCCGTTGGGCCGCCTTCCAGACATGACGCTGAAAGAAGGAGGTGCCAGGTCCGGGCTGGTCGCTGTCCCATTTAGCGGCCCCGCACCTTTCGTTTGACTAAACCCCACAGTACTTCGAGTTCTTCGGAGCGCATCAACGCGTGGACACCCACATATCCGGTCACGCTGAGTCCAATGCCTACCGTGAGCATAATGCCCTTTGCAACCCATTCTTCTGGCCTGCCCCACACCGCCAGTCCACTCACCCACAGGCAGACCACGAGAACCGGACCTGTCGCTACCAGGACCCGCATGGCCGACCTCCCGAACGATCTCCAATCTACCCCTCCCAGCCGTCGATTGAGGACCGTCACCAACATCGCACCGTTCACCATCGCCGCGAGCGCGGTTGCCAGCGCCAAGCCTGCATGGCCCAAGGGGGCCATTAAGAATATGGAAAATATAACATTGGCGACAACCGCGAGCACCGCGGCCTTTGCCGGCGTCTTGGTGTCTTGGAGTGAGTAAAAGGCCGCCACGATGATCCGCACCCCGGCAAAGGCCCAGAGGCCCAACGCGTAGCAGAGCACTGCCAGCGCGGTTGCCTCGGTGTCAACCGGGGTAAACACGCCATGTTCAAACACAATATGCACGATTGGACGCCGAAGAAGCATCAAGCCGAGCATGGCCGGCAAAATAATAAACAGGATCATCCGCAAACCAAAACCCAATGTTTGCCGCAGCTCATCCATCGCTCCCTGTGCGGCCTGGGCGGACAACGTGGGAAGAATCGCCGTCGCGAGGGCCACCCCGAATATCCCGAGAGGAAATTGAATGAGTCGCATGGCATAAAAAAGGTAGGTGGGCCCTCCGTCAAAATATGAGGCCAGAATCGTGCTGATCGTGATATTGATCTGCGTCACCGAAAGCCCCACCAGTGTCGGGATCATCAAGGTGCCGATTCGCCTCACACCGGGGTGCCTGGGATGAAAGCGGAACCCGAACAACATGTTTCGAAATGCGAGACCCGGCAATTGCATGGCAAACTGCGCCGCTCCTCCCGCTACCACGCCAATGGCAACACCAAGGATCGGCTCAGGCATGATCGGGGCGACGAACAACGCACACCCAATGACGAAGACATTAAAGAACACAGGGGAGAAGGCTGGCGCGGCGAAAGCACGAAAAGAGTTCAGGATGCCCATGGCCAGGGCAGCCAGGCTGATGAACAGGAGGTAGGGAAACATCACCCGGGTGAGCAGAATTGTGATAGCTAATTTCTCCTGATCATCGTGGAAACCCGGCGCCATCAGCCAGACGACGCCCGGTGCCGCAATGACGCCCACAAGCGTAATGAGCGTCACGATGCTGAGCAAGGTCGTGAAGGCAGCACTCGCCAGCTCCCACGCATCCTTCTGCGCACGCAAGGTGCGGTATTCCGTGAAGACAGGGATGAAAGCGGAGGACATGGAACCTTCGGCAAAGAGTTCGCGGAGCAGGTTGGGAATGCGGTAGGCGACAAAGAAGGCGTCAGCAGCTTGGGTCGCACCGAAAAGCCGAGCGAGCACGATATCTCGAATCAATCCGAGGATACGGCTCGAAAAGGTGGCCCCCCCGATCAGCCCGGCGGCCTTCACGACCGAATGGTTAGCAATGGGAGTCGAAGCCGCGGGCGTTGGTGAGGGTTCGGAGTCGGCCATCTCCGCGGATTGTAGCCGAATGGTGGATTGCCGTCTACCGTACCCACTATCCATAGGCTACACTGCAACCCCGAACCCAATCGCCCGATGAAGAGCTGGTCTGCGAACGCTTCACACCTACAACAGGGGAACTCAGCCATCGAACGCTGAGCCAGAAGACAGGCGTGGGGTGGAACACTGTGCGGAAACCGGATCCTCAGGCCGGCGGAGGTCAAGAATAGAGGTGGGGACAGAGAGTTTGCTAGGGCACTACCCCTTTGTGCATCCTATCATCAGTCATCACACGACAGATACAAAACGAAATACGACGTGAGTCCAGACGAACTTTAACCACGATAGACCCACAACGCCGACAGTGATGATAGACCAGGTCACGTTGAATCGTCCACCGTGGAATGACGACCTGCTCAAGATTGAACTTCCTGCCCTTCATGCTTTCTTACATCGGAAGAATTTTCTGGAACTTGACCACAAATTATTGGCAGAGTCCAAAATCAATGCCTGGCGTCGCGCAAGCCAAGAATGGTCCCTTGCCCGGAACCCCACGCGCACGATCCAGGCCCACCTCGCCCTAGGCTGAAGGTATTAGAGTGACGCGAACCTCTCGTTGCCTTGCGCCATCCAATTCCACGAGTAGGACGGATTGCCAGGTCCCCAATAGCAACGAACCCCCAGAAACGGGCATGGTCAGGCAGGGCCCCAACAGGGATGCCGCCATATGTGACTACGCATGGGATGGATCATGCGCGTGTCGAAAATTGAGGCGGGGGATTATCTTTTCCACGACTTCGAGGAGATCGTCCTCAGTTCCCTCTCCAATCTCCCCGGTCGTGAGCCCCGCCGTGGTATGCGTCAGAAATAGCGCACAGAGACCTTCTGGCATTCCAGCTTTCTTGATCACCGCATTCACCATGTCGGTGAGGTCAACAACTTGTTTCCGACGCTTGGTCGAGATTCGCAGTGTTTCCGGCATGGGCGTCTCCCCTTTCATGTTCTTCTTTACGTCTTCACCTGGCAACTCGTGTACAATTCCCTCACCGCACCTCTGTCGGAAGGCGGAGCATGTGGAGCGCCGGGGCTGTACGGCCGTGCCCACTTTCCAAAGCATGTAGGGAGGACATTATGCCGGAGCCAACCGGAATGGCAACCTTCGGAGGAGCGGTGTGTCCTGGCGTCTATCGATATACCATACATGACGATCGTATCGACTATCAGAGCGACTGCTACGTGATTGTCAACCAGGATCGA
>JBFJQA010000193.1:0-6019 GCA_041616875.1 Nitrospiraceae bacterium
GAGTGTAGCCGTGAACAATCCAGCAAAGGGTGGAGGCACAGGTGGTTAGATAGAAGGTCTTCGAGGCCGCCGACCTACAAGGAAGTGCCTAAATCGTACACCAACATTTTCAGCAGGTCTGGTGCGCCTGCTGTGGGATTCTCGAAACTCAGGGAGACAAGGGTGTCAAGGACAACAACGTTGAACGCAGCTCTATTACGTCCCCGACGCTCCCGGCGAGCGGGTGAGGAAGGGTAGCGCCCGCCTCCGTCCCTCTCAGCAAACTGGCCGTCGCCACGGGAGCCTTGGTGTCACTTGATGCTGTAGGTCTTGATGAGCCGAGTTCCTTTGCGATCAATTTGGACCTGCAGTGTTGAGAAGCCCTGATTTCTTATGAAGAGAGTCTGGAAAGTCCACCAGGCATTCATAGGGCTATTTACCTGATGGCCATTCAAGCTGATGATGGTGTCGCCCACCTGGACCCCCAAGGTCTGGGCCACACTGAGGTTCGTCACAGTGAAGCCTTGGGGGCCAAGCGTACCGCTTCCTGCTGCTGATGAAATGCTGAGCGTCATCCCCGTCTGACCGAAAAGAGTCTCACGTACCCTTGGCATCATGAGAGATAGGGTTTTGCCTACCTCCTCGATAGCTGGCCGAAGTGTCTCGCTATCCACGAGGTAGTGGTCCTCATCTAATTGGTTGACACGGATTTTGTCGAATACCGTTACCTTAGACGGCTTCGGAGCTGGACCACGCTTGCGTGCACTCTTACCTCCTCCCTGAGACCTGAGAGGTGGAAGCGGTTGGCGACCTCCGTAGGCTCGACGGACCTGTTTTTCGAGAGTGGCCTTTGAGCCTTTCAGCATGACAAGGCGTGGTTCCCCTTCGGCGACCCTGTCGACCTTTTTAATTCGATACTCTAGGCTGGTCAGCAGCACCGTGCCGACCAGCGTGGTGCTCGGCGACCCTGGTAGCAGTTGGCCCAGACGAACTAGTCGGTCTCGACCGGTTCGCGTGTCTCGGACCACCACCCCGTCGGCCACAACGCGCTGAACCAGCACAACTTGCGGTGAAGACTTGTCGTGCGCCAGTACCTGTCCATTCGTGTAGATTCTCAAGATGTTTGTTGTCGCCTGATGGCCAACGGCGAAGCGCTTCGGCATTAAGAACGTAATCTCTACACGAGAGGGATCCAGAGATAAATCTTGTGGGTGTTCTGATTCTGAGGACGCGGCGCCGGGCAAAAAAGTGATCAAAGTGAGGATTACTAGTGTTGCAAGTAAGGACAGGACTCTAAATGTCGCTGGGACGCCGAACTGCCGACTCATAGACTTGGCCTCCTTCGGGTCCTCACGAGATTGAGCGCGGCTCGAGTCTCGTGGAAGATAGAGATCTCACGACACGCCGCAAGCCCCTACCGCCTCGCTTCCTGATGTCCTTGGCGAATAGCCATCCACAGCAGAGCAGCTACACCCATCAGTCCGATCGTCCAGAGTGCCAGGACCGTCCAACCCAAAATCGGTGTCGTTAGCACCAACTGCGCCCACCAAACCAGGGGCTGCAAAGCTGCACGCGTGGTCGATCGCATCCATTCCTGTGCCTCAATTACCTTGGCAAACGGGGGGCTCAGCCAGTAGTAAGTCTCCACCAGCAGCTGCCCGAACGCATGCTGCTGTAGGACCTGGTCCCGGAATTCACGCAGGACGTGCACGTCGGCCGCCAATGATGAGCCATAGGCTGCGGTAGCGATGAAACACCCGCCGCCGCCACCACCGCCACCAGGCGGTGGAGCTTGCCCCCCACCTCCAGAAGTGCTGGCACTCAGATTCCCATCGGTCGTACAGGTTTCACCAACTGTCGCTGTGGAGGTGAAGGCAGCTGTCAGAGTGTTCGTTGCGTTTAAGAGCGGGGGCTGAAGAGAACTGGTAACCACCGTGCCCGTAAATATGCCAGTTCCACTGTAGGCGAAGTTTCCATTGACAGTGAATGTGAAGTCATACGATCCCGAGCTGAGATTACCATTCACGTCTACAGTGGCCATGAGATTAGTGAGGTCACTTCTGAGGGCATCCCCACTGACAGTGGATGTCATGAATCCGTCCCCGCTCACTGTCGAACCCACCTGAGTGTTAATGTTGATAGTCACATCGAACGGCACGTTCGTGCGATTGTTGTTCGGATCAGTGCAGCCTGTTGTGGTTTCCGTACCAGTGCCGACGTAAGTTCCTGTGACGTCGGGAAGAGTAACTATGGTCATGATTGTAGCCGTGTCATTGCCGGGTACCGGATCGGGCTCGTTGCCCGAGATGGTAGCTGTGTTAGTGAGCACGCCGTCCAACGTCGGGGTGACCACGATCGTCGCGGTGCTCGAGTCGCCACCGGACAGTGCTCCCACCGTACAAGTGATGACGGCCACCCCGCTGCAACCCGGAGAGAGAGAAACAACGGTCACATTTGTTGGCAGCGTGTCTGTCACCGTCACACCGGTGGCCGTTTCCGTCCCGTTGTTCGTGATAGTGAGCGTATAGGTTAGATCAGAATTCACAACCACAGGGTCAGGAGAATCGGCCTTACTGATATCCAAGTCAATTGAGGGAGCTGGCGCTGCCCCAACCGCTGCATCTGCCATAACGATGCCAGCACCAGAATCGCGATCCACGCCAGGTGCCTCGATATCAAGAGCTGCCGACGTCAACGCCGTGCGGACCTGGGCGGGGGTGAGCATTCCGTTTCTATCCAGGACTAGGGCTGCGACTGCTGCGGCATGCGGTGCAGCCGCGGAGGTGCCGAAGAACGGATTGAATCCCGGCGTCGAAGTCGCAACACCATCAGCCGCTGCGATGTCAGGCTTCTGCCTCAAGAGTCCCCCCGTGGACAAAAAATTTCCTGGGGTAATCGGTATCCCGTTTGCTTGGTAGAAAACGCGCCGGGGGCCATCGGAACTGAACGTCTCAACCGGATTGGGTGCGCCACCAATGAAGACCCCGCCGGCTGCGGTGGCCACATTGACGGCCGCGACGCCAAAACCATCCGTCGCTGAGTTGTGGCCCGAGGTCTGGCCATCAGTTCCAATACTTAACCTCCCACGATTTGAATTGAGATGGAGATACCGCGCCGCCGCGCCCGTGTTTATTACCACTACAAGGTGATTATTTAGGTCGTTGAAGGATGTGGAATCAATGAACTCAAACGGATCTTGAGAGCCGGTCTGAAGGTTTGTGGAACAAATTAGAATTGTAGTTAAAGTCAGGTCAAGAAGACAGAGATCATAATCATTGGTGGAGCCCCCGAGTGGGTCTGACCAGGTCAGGACAATCAGGCTCGGGGGATCTTGAGTAATTTGATTGCTAAGCTGCCCACCTCCGAAATCATGCACATTGTTGCCGGCGAAGGGTGCCGGCGCTGGCGTCGAGACCGCATCTCCTTCCCACACACCAGATTGGCCATCGTTCAGATTGCCAGAATTGCCGGCAGAAGAGAAATACAGCGCACCGCCAGTAGTCAGAGTATCAACCGCCTGCGCCACAATATCGTCCTGAAACACCCCTTCCAAAAGGTAGCGCAGGTCATCAACAATCACGTCAGCGCCCGCCGTACCAAGGGCCTGGATATTGGTGGCAAACTGCGCTTCGCCACCAAGGCCTGTCGCAAACATGAGTTCGGCGCCTGGGGCTAGGTCGTGGACGATCTCAAGCGTCGCTGTGCCCTCATCACCTGACCCCGCCTGGCCGGATAGAATCACTACACCCGCTGGCAAGTCGCCGGTAGCTTGGCGCGCGGCTAGGGTATCCACCCCATCGGAGAGGATACCGACCTTAATGCCCGTACCATCCACCTGAAAGGTCGCACGCGCTTGGTCGGCAGCATGCGCCACATCGCCTTCTGAGACGTTGATAGCACCGGGGTTATGGGAGTGGAGCTCAAATTTCCCAGCTGGTTGCACGAACGTGAGTTGGGGCTCTGCTGCCAGGGCTTCGACTTGATCAAGAGGGACGCGTGCTCGGATCGCTCGGTATTTTGGTAAACTGCCGATGATCGTCCCACCTAACGACTCGATCTGAGAAATGATTTCGGGCGTGACGTCCGCGTGAATGTCCACTAGTGTGCTGCCATCTCGATCCACCCCCACGCTGGATCGCATTGCGAGAATTCCCGTTGCGAGGAGTTCTCCGCGCCGCATCTTCATTGCATACAGCAGATGAGAGCTGATCTTTTTCTGCACCGGTGTACGGGCGGCCTTCGCGTCCTGGAGGGCTTGAATCTGCGCGATAGCGGGAGGACTAATTCGGGGTGTTTGCGCGAAGGTGCTCGTTACAGAGACGTTGGCCAGGAGGCCTATAGTGAGACAGCACCTGCCAACAGTTCGCCAAGCCCATGAGATTCTCATCCGAGCGCCCACTTCGAAAGCTTTCAGATACACCCGGAACTGATAGGCCCTCCGCGTGGTTCTCTTTAGAGACCTCCGAGGCGGCTGACAATAGAGTGCCATCTTCAAAGGGCAACCAGTCATGCACTGGGGTGTCCCTGTGGCCTGCGAGCCGCCGCCAGCGAATGAATGTATCTGGTCTGGATGCATTCTTAGTGTCTTACGGCGCTGTGGCGCCTCCCTGGAATTCAGGCTTTGCCGCGACACAAAGAAAGTTAACATTTACGTGTTTGGCTAGGGTTTCCATGTGTAGAAGCGGCAGCCGAGCCCGGATTGCTCGGTATTGTGGGTGCTTACTGATAATCTTCCCACCTAAGGCTTCGATACGCGTGAGGACGGCTTGGGTAACCTCCGCGTCGATGTCTACGAGGACCGTCCCCTCCGAATCCACCTCCACGCCAGCGTACTCGGGTGGGACCTCTTCCGCTAGGGGCTGCGCTTGCTGCATCTTCCAGGCGTGGAGTAGCGGCGTGCAGAGTTTTTGTTGAGCCGGGGTGCGAGCAGCCTTCTCTTCAACGATGGCTTCCATCTGGACTGACCCCAATGGTGGCAGCGGCGATGGGCGGACGCCAGGCTGACTCGATGTTTCGGCTTCGACTGAACCCGATGGCAGGCGAGCAGCCTCTTGTTCAACCGACTGATCCGCGCAAGACGCAAACAGGACACACCCAAGCAGGGCACTGCTAAGTAATTTCTGAGGTGATCTCAGCATGGGTTCCTGGCTGTAGATAATGTTTCGAATGTAACCAGTAGTTGCCTACTTCTTAGGATGAGCGTCATCGTTCCGATTCCTTCTTCGGGCAATGAACAAATTGCCATTGCCGACAGGATGCACTCCAAAGTTTAGGAAGGCATCTCTGTATTGTTCGTGCGGCCGAAGAGAGGATTCGCTCGGGCACAATCGATGCCCGAAGGCCTAAGAAACTTTTACCAGCATCTTGCACGAGAACTCATGCCACACGACCCTAGGGCCGGCCACCGAAGGTTTCCAACTATGCAGTTTTCGGGACAGGTTGTCCATGCTTGGACTGTAAACCAATTTGGCACACTCAGTGCTGTCCAACTGTGAATCAGTTCACACCTGATTTTTGGCGCCAACACCGGTTTAACGAGGGTCATAACCCGGGAGCTGGTAGTCCCGACGCTTAGGCCATTACTCGGGAGCGTGTCAAGGGTGGGCTGTCAGTGCTAGCGAAGGAAATACGCGTGGGGTCGATACCGGATTATTTTGGGCCGCCGCTACTCATTTCCCTAAAGTGAGGAAAGCTCGCCATAATTGAATCATTGAGGAGCTGAAGTCCCTACGACGATTATAGAAGCCCTTGACCTAGGATACAAGTTCCTTAACTCCCCTCCTTCGCATCGTCTTGGCTTGCCACAGCTTCTCTAAAAGCGCCGAGCGGTGAAGACCAAAGTAAAGCTTTTCCGAGTGCTAGTCCCATACGATGAGAGGCAAGCCAGTACCAGTACCCGAGGGCTAGGATCTCAAGAATGGTAACAAGAGCAGCAGAATGAATCAGCAACAGGCCCTCCCTCGAAAGCCTGATAAGTATCGGTGGAGGAAGTGCCACAGCCATAAAAGCAAGGAATAGTGCGAGCCGGTCATTCACGGAC
>JBFJQA010000194.1:0-5986 GCA_041616875.1 Nitrospiraceae bacterium
TATTCCGATGCCTGTATCGATATGAGTGCTGACAGGGCCTCATCCTCTTTTTCGAAGATCGGAATGATCATTGGGATGTTGGCAAACGCTAGCATTTCACGAACCCGGGGCTGGGGTTTCAAGAGGCTCAATCGTCGATGCTCGACTTTAAACGTGCGTGCCATGAGCGCCAGTATGCCCAGGGCTGCGCTGTCCATAAACGGTACGTGCTCGACGTTAAGAATCAGGTGTCTGCACCCTGTCGCTTTCAGTTTTTCTACGGCATCCATCAGCTCGCGCCGGCCGCTAAAGGTGAAGTCTCCAGTCAGTTGAAGGACCGTCGCCTTTGAGACTGAACGTTCGGTAATCTGCATGTAGGCCTCCGCCATGTACAGGTATGTACATAGCTACTGCAAAAACGACTCTAGAGCAAAACAAATCTAAAATCAGTCCGGCCTTCGACGCCGCCCGAGTGCCCTTCATTTCCCTATCTTTTCTAGAAGTTGCACGCAGGCTGCCTACCGGTTTTAGTCCCTAAGTAATACGAGCTAACCTCCTGGTCGGATCTTCGCCCATGGTTTCCCTACCTGCGGCCATATCGCAGCGTCTGTGGGGGCACAACACAAGTCATACCGTGTGATCAGGGTGGACACCTCTGTCGAGGTCGCTCCGGATGTCGCCCTGATGCCGGCAGGCGCCCTAACCGCTTGAGGCCGCACATATGTGTCGTCGGTTCCTGGCAAGTATTGTGTCGGCACACCTAGGGGAAACTTTAGTTAATGTTTTTGAACAGCTCAGCCGAAAAGGGTTGAGGGGACAATCGAGGGGGGAAACCAATGGGGTTAACCGTAGACGCAACACCAGATAACAAGGAAGTCACTATCGCTATCGAGGGCCGCTTTGACTTTAATCTCTACCGTCCGTTTCGCGAAGCCTACTTACCGCATACCATTCCAGGAATCCACTACGTCCTGAATTTTGGGGCGACGGACTTCATGGACAGCTCGGCACTGGGCATGCTGTTACAACTTCGTGAGCACGCCGAAGGACAGGGCGCGCGGATCACAATCAAAAATTGCAACTCGACGCTAGCCAAAATCCTGCGCATTGCAAACTTCCAGCGTCTTTTTACCATCGAGGGCCTAACCAAGTGAAAATACTCATCGCTGATGACACCCCTGCCGGACGCATGGTCCTGAGCTCCATGCTCCGCAAAGAATCTCATACCGTCTTGATAGCGGAGGATGGAAGCGAGGCTGTGGACGTTTTCAAGCGGGAACAGCCCGAGATCGTCATTATGGACATTATGATGCCGGTCATGGACGGCTACGAGGCGACTCGGCACATCAAGAAGCTGAGCGGCCAGCGATTTGTGCCGGTGATCTTTCTCACAGCGATGTCGGACGAAGAGGCGCTCGTCACCTGTGTCAAGTATGGCGGCGACGACTTTCTGGCCAAGCCCTATAATCCAGTCATCCTGAAAGCCAAATTGGATGCGCTCAATCGGATCCGCGAGCTACACGCGGTGATCAAGCTGCAAAACGAAGATCTCACTCGTTATCGCGATCGTTTGGACCGGGAGCAGGAACTCGCCGGCCAAATCCTCACGAACATTCTCCATGCCGGTTCCATCTACCTCCCGAATCTTAAATACCGTCTATCTCCCGCCAATATCATGAACGGTGATCTTCTCTTCGTCGCCAGGAGGCCAACGGGGACCTTGCATGTCATGCTGGGAGATATTACGGGGCATGGGCTTTCATCTGCGATCTGCGCCATGCCAGCCGCAGAGGTGTTCTATGATATGACTACCACAGGCTATCCTATCGGTGAGATTGCCGCGACAATCAACCAGAAATTAAAACGCGTGCTTCCTGTCACGTTGTTTTGTGCCGCTTGTCTTCTTGAGGTTGACCACACTTCTGGTCGTCTGACCGTGTGGAACGGGGGCCTGCCCGATGTGTTGGTGTGGAGCCCGCGTGAAGGAATCCGCCATCGCTTTGCCTCTCAGCACCTGCCTTTGGGCATCGTCAATCCTGACTTCTTCAACGCCTCCATCGCCGTTGACGACCTTCGAGCGGACGATCGAATCTACCTCTATACCGATGGATTGATTGAAGCCACAAACCGCGAAGGAGCAATGTTTGGACAGGATCGCCTCGAACACTGTCTAAGACCGACAGATTCTCCAGATGAGGTGTTTGACGCGATTCAGGAGAGCCTCTCCAAGTTCTGCGGAAGCAAAGCACAGGAGGACGACATCGGGTTGGTCGAGTTGCCTTATGACTTAAACCCCTCCTATCCGAAATGTCCTTCTGAGGTACCTCCCCCCCGAAATCTCTTCCCGACGAAATGCCATTTCGATGTAGAATTTACCCGTGAGGAACTTGGAAGAGGAGATTTGCTCGCAACATTGACTCCCATTCTGGATAGTCTACACCTCCTCCCTCCACACAAGGAGGCTGTGTCGGTCATTCTTAAAGAACTCTTGGATAACGCGCTTGACCACGGAGTACTCGGCCTAGATTCCTCCTTGAAGAATGACTCTGAAGGCTTCGCGGCCTACTATGAGTCGAGGCAAAAAGCACTTGCCGAGTTAGAGGAGGGCTGGATCAAAATCCGCCTGGCGCAGGGGCCATCGGGGGTGGGCAGAACACTCACCGTACGTGTGGAAGACAGCGGGCCTGGCTTTGATTATCAACGACACCCGCCGGATGTGACAGGTAACATCGGCTACTGCGGTCGAGGAATTCCGCTTATTCGCTCACTTTCTAAAGACCTGACTTACTCGGGTTGCGGGAATATTGCCGAAGCAGCTTACGCGTGGTGACGTATGCCTTGGTTCAGGTACCTGGAAGCCTTCTTCATTCAGAAGCGCCGATCACAAGACTAGGCCACGGCGTTAGGATGACCCCCGACCCGCTATTGTCAGCCGGGGTCGGCTGCGCGCATACACAGCACTGGAAAGGTAAGTCGCCACCATTCGAAGCGGTTCCGGAAGGTCGTAAGAGGCCACGTAGGTGAATGGTTCTATTCCGCTATCCGACTGTGCCAGCTCTTCTGCCGTTTGGCGTGGCGCCTGTTCTCCCTGCTTGCGTTCTCTGAGGGTTATCTTCTGCCAGAAGTATCTTTGTCATCCGGACCGGCTCGATCGATCCCTTCGACTCTCCTGGCAGCGCTGTCGAAGAACGGTCATCACCCGGAACCCCATTCCTCACACAACACGATAAAGCCCGGGCAAAACCAGCCTCGCAGATTCCTCTCGCTGGCGGCAGCTCTTCCTGCGCGGGATATTCTCGGGAAGCACTAAGAGTCTGCATCTTCAGATGCAGGGCCGAGGTGCCTTCTTTTTAGCGTACGAGCGTGGATTGCCGGTGCAGCCAGTCCTCAATGTCACCGCGGAGAAATCTCCAATGTTTCCCAATTTTAGAGGCCGGAATCTCTTTGAGCCGTGCCAGCTTATAGACTGTCGACTTGGGTACTCGAAGGAAACGCGCCACGTCCACGACGGTGAGAATCTCATTGTTGGAATTCAAATTGCCATCTACAGTCATGTCGGTTTTTCCCCATGCTGTGAGGTCGTTCCCTCCTAAAGATATCGGCAGTCATCACCCAGAACTTAAGCAATGGTTGTCATCGCCAATCTTTAAGAAACCGGCAATCCACACGAAAAGGTGTGAAAGAAGCCCCCCAGATCTACACCCATGAACTTCGAGTCACCGCATCCTGTTCGGCTCCGGAACCGGGCGAGGGAACTATCAGCCATGGCGGGCCCGCTGGTGAAGGGGCGTCGGTCACAGGCGAGGGAAATGACTTAGTGTTTTAGCAGGGGCACTACGGCTTTTGTGACGCGGCAGGTATCTCTTCAATGATGGGTTGCTCAAACACCTGTTCATTTAAGTGAGCGGAGTGGAACTGGATTGGAAGTCCCTCTTTCCGAGCCGCCCTCATTGCCGAACAGGCGCTTTCAAAAAGACGCGCGGTATCTGAGCCGTCGGCGGGGTACAGCCCGATGCCCATACTTGTGTTGATCATGATTTCATGGCGCCCCAGCGATAATGGAAGAACCACGGTGTGAAGAATCTTTTGAGCGATCGCTGCCGTATCTTCCGCCGACGCAATCGTCTCAAGAATGACGACAAACTGATTACCTTGTAAGCGCGCCACCGTGTCCGTTGACCGCAAGCAGCTCTTCACGCGTGCCGCCAGCACCCGCAGAGCCACATCGCCGCTTGCATAGCCGTGCTCGTCATTCACCACCCTGATCTGATCGAGCTCAAAAATTAGGAGGGCGACCAATCGCTCAGTGCGGGCCACCCGTGCCAATGCCTGTTTCAGAAGGATTCTGAACAAGCGTTCCCCCGGCAGGCCAGTCACCGGATCGTAATACACCAGACCCGGCTTGTGCTTCTTTCCGCTTATGCGCTGTGCCCAGGCAGCCAGCAATTGCCTCAAGGCTCGTTGCCTGAACCCGAGAAAGAACAGCACCAGCAACAGGCCAAGGCCTCCCCCTGCCCACACAAGCGGGTTGATTGTCTGGGCCGACTCAACAAGGTCCCTCCACCCCTGCAGGGCCCAGTTGAAGGTAGGCACCTCCAAGTCACTGGCCCCAAGGGAACGCAGGACAATCGCTTCCACCTGTAGTCGAGGAAGATCCATTACCATCACGACTTTGAGCATCCCACGAGATGCCCGTTCCTCCGCTGATCACTGAACAACGTGATGATCGATTCAGCCTCACGAGTAGGTGCCGTTGCTGAGGCTTCCTGCTTGGACGCTGTACGTCCGACTATCTCCTCTTGTATCTCTTCGGCATCAACAGAGAAACCCTTGAGAAGCGATCGCAACGACTTTGAATCATTAATAAGCAGGAGCGCACGCAAGCCTGCCATTGAGTGCCAGGTCGGCTCTAGTTACCGTACAGATCCCGCAACAGCCTCTGGACCCTAATCCTCAATCGTTTGATCGCCCGTGAGTGAATCTGGCAAATCCGAGACTCGGTCACCTGCAGAACGTCCTTTATCTCGTTCATTGTGAGCTCCTCAACGTAATAGAGAATCAACACAAGTCGTTGTTTTTCAGGTAACTGCTCAATCGCATTTTCGAGTACCCGGCGCTGGTTTGTCGTGAGGACCTGTGAAAACGGGTCTGGAGACCGTGTGTCGACCAGCATGTTCATGAGCTTCTGCCCGGGTAAGTCCTGAAGGCCGCGGTCTTCAAATCTCACGAGCACCGCGCCCTGCGCACTCGACCGAAATTCAGCCAATTCATTGGCAGACATGTTTAACGCTGCTGCTAACTCATGATCGGTAGCCGGCCGCCCATAGCGGCTCTGCAGATTTTTTTGTGTCCGTTGGAGGACGCTGATTTGCTCGCGGACTGAGCGTGGAATCCAATCCATTGCGCGGATTTCATCGAGCATGGCGCCGCGGATTCGAGACTGTACATAGGTCTTAAACTTTACACTCCGCCCTGGGTCATACCTGGTCATGGCGCCCATGAGCCCAATAACTCCAACCGACACGAGGTCTTCGACATCCAAATGCGGTGGCAACTGGGTCGCAAAGCGATAGGCCATAGACTTGATCAACGGAACGAACTCACTGATGACCTCTTCCAGTCTTACATCGTGGCATGCTAAGGATTCTGCTCGCATCTTAGGCTACCTTACACGAAGCTCAGGAGAATAATTCCGTCCACAGAAAGCCGTCGCGAATGAAGTGTTGCCTCCCAGCGTTCTGCGGTCTTCAAGACAGAACCGGGAGGAGGCTGAATGCTCATGTAGCCGTTCCGCCCCCCTCGTCTGATCTGAATGAGAATTCCGGGTACTAACGAGCGGCGACCGAGAGGAAACTGCTAGACGCAAGGCTGGTCGTCGAAAGCCAATACATCGAATTGGACAGTGATCGGCTTGATTGGTCACCAAGGAGAAGCAATAGGCAAATCCTGTGCCGTTTTAATCTCGCGGGAGACTTCGGTTCCGAGGTCAGTTGTAGCGGAGTTTGGA